>JAAUSP010000355.1 GCA_012032575.1 Anaerolineales bacterium
GCCGTCGGTTCGGCGGAGACACGGGAGGCCGGCAGTGGGCTATTGTCGTCGCCAACATCCTGGCGAACACCATTATCGAACTGCTGCCTGATCTCAAAGCGGCCCTGGCTCCCGGCGGCAGCCTGATCCTCTCCGGTATCATCGCCGAACAGGAAACCAGCGTAACCGAAGCCGCAGCCACCCATAATTTGCACCTCAGCGACCGTCAGAGTGAGGATGATTGGGTAGCCCTGGTACTTACTTCGGCGGCATTCGTATCGCCCCATCCAGCCGGATAACCTCGCCGTTGAGCATTTCATTCTCGATAATGTGTTTGGCCAGCGCCGCGAATTCGTCGGGGCGGCCCAGCCGGGGTGGGAAAGGGACCTGCTGCGCCAGCGCTTGTTGGGCCGCTTCCGGCAGACCCGCCATCATGGGTGTGCTGAAAATGCCGGGGGCAATGGTCATCACCCGGATGCCGTAACGAGCGAACTCGCGGGCCAGCGGCAGGGTCATCGCCACCACGCCGCCCTTTGAAGCGGAATACGCCGCCTGCCCAATTTGCCCATCAAAGGCCGCCGCCGAAGCCGTGTTGACGATGACGCCGCGTTCCCGCCGGGGGTTGGTTCATTCTGGCTCATCGCCGCTGCCGCCAGGCGGATCACATTAAACGTGCCGATCAAATTAATCTGGATCACCTGGCTAAACCGGGCCAGATTGTGCGGGCCGTTTTTGCTCAGCACCTTTTCGGCAATGGCAATGCCGGCGCAGTTGATGGCGCCGTCCAGGCCGCCAAAAGCGTCCACCGTTTGCTGAATGGCCGCCTGCACACTTTCTTCCGAAGTTATATCAGTCTTCACAAAGCGAGCCGGCTCGCCTATCTCAGCGGCGACGCTCTCCCCGCCGCCGGGTTAACATCGGCAATGACTACCTTCGCGCCAGTTTTCGCCAGCAGCCGGGCTGTCGCCGCCCCCAGGCCGGAACCCCCACCCGTAATGAAGAAAGTTTTGTTTTGAATGTCCATGGGATTTCCTCCAGAAGACAAATTGTTTTAAACTGTTTGAGTTGGCTTAGAAATATGATAAAATGGAAGATATTCGTAAAGAACTTTACTCCTATCGGAATGGATTTCCAAATCTTCCCTTAACTGCTTCTTATCGAGAAACCACTTTGTCCACAGATGTGATCCTCCAATTCCAATATACCGAAGCCGAATACGTGGCGGCTGTCCATTCTTATTACAACCGCGCCTTTCATATAGGGACATATCTGATAGCCTTAGGAGTTGTTTTTCTGGCCGGCCTGTATCTCTGGTTTGCGACCGGCGAGCCGGTTATTTTCTTTGGCGTCTCCATCTTTTTGCTGATTGTGGCGACGCCGCTGGTTTTTTATTTTGTCACCCCTCGCACAACCTTTCGGCGCGAGTCGCGCCTGCATGATACCTATTGGCTTCGCTTTGACGACGAGGGCATTACATTTAAAACCGAACACGTCAATTCTAACCTGGATTGGGCATTGTATCAACAGGTATGGGAAAATAAGAGATTTTTCTTTCTTATTTATGGCAAGCAGATGTATACCGTTATTCCCAGGCGGGTCTTTGAAAATGCGGCTCAGGAGACCCAATTCAGAGAGCTGCTCAAACGCAAAGTAACGTCTCAGATCATTGAGTTTTGATGGCCTTTCACCGCTTCTTTATCCCCCCCGCCTGGCTCACGCCTCCAACTGTCAGCTTGCAAGGCGAAACAGCCCGCCAGATTCAAACGGTGCTGCGGCTTCAGCCCGGCGACGAAATAATCGTGCTGGACAACTCTGGCCTGGAGTGGCAGGTCCGGCTGACTGACCTGCGCAAAGGCGAAATCCACGGCCAGATTGTCGGCCAGCGGGCGGCCCTGAATGAACCGAAACTGGCGCTGACTTTGTATCAGGGCCTGCTCAAAGCCGAAAAATTTGAGTGGGTGCTGCAAAAAGGCACGGAGTTAGGTGTCAGCCGTTTTGTGCCGACCCTCTGCCAGCGTTCCGTGGCCGGGCCGGGCGGTGAGCACAAACAGGCCCGCTGGGAGCGCATCATCCGCGAAGCCGCCGAGCAGAGCCGGCGGGGCAAACTGCCCACTTTAGAACCGGCTATCCCCCTGGCGGCAGCCATCGAACAGGCCGGCCAGACCACTCAATCGGCCCCGCTGCTGGTGATGCCCTGGGAAGAAGCGGCTGGTTTATCGCTAAAAATGACTCTGACCACAGCTCACCCCTCGGACGTGGGGGTTTTTATTGGCCCGGAAGGCGGTTTTACCCCGACCGAAGCAGCCCTGGCCCACGCTGCCGGGATTCGGCTGGTCACGTTGGGGCCGCGCATCCTGCGGGCGGAAACGGCGGCGGTGGCTGTCTGTGCCGTAATTATGTATCAGGCAGATGAGTGGATTTCTACTGATGCTTAGTAGATCAAAATTTGAGGAGCCAGCATCCTCAGATGCGGCTCCGTTCGGCATCTGAGGATGCCTCACTCCTCACAAAATTGGATATATTGATTCCACTTATTTTTAGGGATTGACATCCCCTCTTTCTGCCGTTAAAATAGAGATAGATTTTAACATTGATAGTTAAGATTTAGCCGGATATGAGTCAAGAACCGTTCATCCTCTACATTGACGACGAACGCCCTACCCTGGATTTGGTGGCTCAGGCGCTCAAACTGGTGGGGTATAATATCAGCGGCGTTACCTCAGGCGAGCAAGGTTTGGCATTGATGCGCCAGCATAAACCAGACCTGCTACTGCTCGATTTGATGATGCCTCATTTTAGCGGCTGGGATGTGTACCGGGCTATGAAAACCGACGAGTTCCTGGCCGATATTCCGGTAATTATCATTACGGCCCGAGTGCTTCCCCAGGAACTTACCCTGATCGAAGGGCTGCCGCCGGTCAATGATTATCTGACCAAGCCTTTCGACGTACAAAGCTTGATCCGGGCTATTCAGCGGCTGCTGCCTCCGGCATAAATGTTTGACATCCCCTGACCCTGACGTTAAAATACCGTCACCACTCAGCCGAAAGGTTCAAATGTATGGCTCAAGAGCCTCAAATTCTTTACATCGAAGACGAACGTGCTACGTTTGATTTAGTCAGTCAGGCCCTCAGACCGTTGGGTTACAAGGTAGTCAGGGCTGCCTCCGGTCAACAGGGCTTGACCCTCATGCAAAAGCAAACGCCGGATTTGCTGCTGCTCGACTTGATGATGCCCGACCTGAATGGCTGGGATGTTTACCGGGCAGTCAAAACGGATCAAAAGCTTGCCGGTTTACCGGTGATCGTAATCAGCGCCCGTCTGTCTGAACATGAACGAGTCATTATCGCCGACCTGCCCGAAGCTGATGCTTACATCGTTAAGCCGTTTGATGTCGAGCAGGTTATTGCTGTGGTGCAAAAATTGTGTCCCTTTCCTCTCAGCTAACCCATCTTCGCCACCTGTATCCCAATCCAGTAACACTTTGGTAACGATTCCATGACGTTTTTCGTTTAGAGTGATAGTTAGTCCGATACTTGCCTGCTGATTACGGTTATGGGGGGTCAAAATGTCAAAAAGCAGCCGTGAAATCATAACGTCTCATCTGTGTGGTTACGATCGCTGTGGCGGGCCTGGTCCATTTGATTATCGCCCCGGCTCACTATGACCATGCGCCGGCTCACGGTATTTTCTTTGCCGTCGCAGGTCTGATTCAATGCGCCTGGGCTGTACTGTTCTGGCGGCAAGCTTCGCTGGTGCTTTATCGGGTGGGGCTGGCTTTATCCGGTGGGTTGGTGGTTTTATGGCTCCTGACGCTGGCACTGCCTGCGCCTTTTGGCGGCCACGATGCCGGCTCAATTGATACCCCGGCCTTCGTCTGCAAGCTAAGCGAGCTGGTCGGGTTGATCGCTTTGATGGCCCTGGTCATGCAGGGTGGACAGTGGGTTATCCACGGCAAGCTGTCAGTTTCCCGATTGCTGGGAGAAGCGGTGATGGTTTCTTTGATTATGGGAGCGGTTTTCTTTGGCGCGGGCAAAGCCGCCGAACCGTTGTTTCCACAGTGGCAGCACGGCAGCGATCATGCTCACGAAGAAACCGGCCAGCCGGCCGAACATGGCGAGCACGGCCACGCCGCCGAACACACCCATGACCAACCCAGTGAAGATGAACATGCCCATGATGCGGAGCACGGTGAGCATGCCCATTGATCCCGGCTGACCATGCTCAAAGCCGGACAAAACCTCCTGCTTAACGGGCGCTTGTGGCATTTGCGCCAGGTGCAGCCGGGCCTGGGACGGACCTGGGCGCTTGAAGCTGTCGGCGCATCCGCCGCCGCTCTCGGCCTGACCCGCGCCATGAGCGCCATCGAGTATGGGGATCACGTGTTCATCCACTCCCGCCAGCGTGATTATTACCACGCTCACCTGCAACACGATTGGCTGGAGACCGAGCGCGGCCCTGCCCTCAACTGCCAGCCGTCCACCGGACTCGACCTGCTGGCTGTCCACACCCGCACCCCCGCTAAAGGCGATACCAAAAACGAGTTCAGTTGGTCCTATTCGCGTGCGGCCAAGTACCGGCAGTGTCCCCGCGCGTACTATTATCACTACTACGCGGCCTGGGAAGGCTGGCAGTCAGACGCTCCCGCCCCGGTACAACGGGCTTATCTGCTCAAAAATTTAACCGACATCCCTCTGTGGGTGGGCACTCTGGTCCACGACTCGATCAAATTTACCCTGGCCCGGCTCAAGGCTGGCCGGCCCATTGCCGAAGCGGAAGTCATCAAGCGTATGCGCACCCGCGCTCAGGCTGATGTGGAGAACTCGCGCAGCGGCCGTTTCCGCCAGAAACCCAATCAATTGACCGGCTTTCAGGAGCATTACTACCAAACCAATCTGGCTGCTTCGGCCTGGCAAACCGCCCAGGCTCAAGCCGAGACTTATCTGCGCACCTTTTTCAATTCAACGCTCTATGCCGGCTTGCAGCGCGGACCGGCCATCGCCTTGCTAAAGGTCGAGGAGTTGCAATCTTTCACCCTGGCCGGAACCAAAATCTGGGTGCAGATGGACTTGGCCCAGCCGGCCGGCGATAAGATTTTTGTGTATGATTGGAAAACCGGGCCAATCGAATTGGCCGACCTGCGCCGGCAGTTGGGCATCTATGGCCTCTATTTGCGCCAGAGTTGGTGGTCGGAGAAGGCAGTTCAGCCTGCTCTCCAGGCGATGGTGTACGCCCTGGCCGAGGACCGGGTGCTGACTTTTGATTTGGACGAAGCCCTGCTGCAAGAAACCCAGGTCCAGGTGGAAACCAGCGTAGCTCAACTGCGAGGATTACTGCTCGACCCTGAAACCAACCGGGCCGAACTGCGGCGTTTCCCCATGATAAGCGACCTGAACGTGTGCCGCCGCTGTCAGTTTCGGGAGTTGTGCGGTAGAGGGTAACAAGGTAGCAGGTCGCACGGTAACACATTCGCGGGAGCAGTTCTCGAACCGAAACTTTCTAAAGCATCACCTCACGCTTTTATCCTTCCGCCTTCATCCTTCATCATTTCTTCTTTGCCACCCGTTCCTCTTCGCGCTGCCTCTCTTTAGCCAAAATCGCGGCTACTACTTGATTGGCGATAACCGCAACTATCGAGAAAGCGCCCAGAAAGTAGACAACCGGGAAAAAGGATGCCACCCCGGCAATCAACAAAACCAGGATGAGCAGAAAAACGCCCGTCAGCGGATACCGGCCCAGAACGACTCCGGCGTTGCGTAAGGCTAACTTAAAACCTGGCCGCTCCAGCCGGGGATAAAACGGCAGGGCCAACAATTGGAGAATCGCCCAAAATAAACTGATTGCCAGCACAACCATCTGAGCGAAACCGGCCCACTCGGCTTCTAACCGGGCATAAAAAGCCCAGTTGATCCAAAAAATTACGCCCACCCCCAGATTAATTCCGCCCCATAAATAAGCCTGCCGCCATGTCTGCTGCATGTGTTTCCAAAAAGTGCCCATCCCAATCCCTTTGGCTTCGCCGATGTCATAAATTGTAAAAACAAGCCCAAACGTAGCCAGCGGCCAGGGAATAATCAACAGGAAACTGACGACCCAGATGAGATTAAAAATCATCAGGTAGAGCATCTCATCCCAAATATCCGCCGCCGCATTTTTAACGATATTCAAAATCATCTGTCCGAACCTCGGCTCGATTGTAACATGGTCGGGCTTTCTCAAAAAAAGTGAGCGGTCGGCAAGAGTCGGATCGGACCAGATATGAAGAATGAAATCAAATATCTTATCCATTGGGAGATTAGAGATGGGAGATTATTTCCTGAATCTCCCATCTCCAATCTCTGATTCTCCTGATTGAACTTGTTTGAGGCTTATTTGAAGAACAGTGGGAAGTAAATCTTCTGAACTTCGGGGACGTAATGAAGCTGCACTGGCGAGGTGATCGGGCCGACGGTTCCGCCGGAGCCGGTGGTCCCTGTTAAGACCAGAGTAGCAGTATA
Organism: Anaerolineales bacterium; assembly: GCA_012032575.1. Next base: position 6,477 of record JAAUSP010000355.1, read on the forward strand.
AGTTTTATAGTCACCCGGTGAGAAGACGGTAGCATTGAGATTGATAACTTGACCGGTTGAGGCTGATGAGACCAACCCCGACGCCGGTGGACTCAAACTAAGCCAGTCGGTTGGGGAGATGCTGGCACTCCAGGTAATTTGCTCCGGGTTTTGGGTGGTAATAAGCACCTGGCTGGTAACACTGGGTGTCGCATCGTCAATAAATAAGAGTGGTTGAGCCGGCGAGATTTGCAGGGAAATCCGTTCCAGGGCGCGCTGGGCATTGATGCGGCCATAGCCATAATAATCATCTTTGCCAACCGTGCCCAAATCGTCGGCGGTCTGCTCAATCAGTGATTCTACCTCGCTGTAGTTGAGCGTCGGCGCAAATGACCAGAGCAGCGCGGCTAACCCGGCCACGTGCGGCGAAGCCATCGAAGTCCCATCGAGGTAGCGATACCCACCCCCGTAGTAGGTACTGTAAATCCCACTACCCGGAGCCGCCACATCCAGGGCCGTGCCATAGGTTGAATAGGATGGACGATTGTCATTCGAGTCGGTTGCGCCCACGGCCATAACCCCATTGATAGCGCCCGGACACATTACCGGGGTCGAGTAATTGTTGCCCGAAGCGGCCACCAGCAGCACCCCTTTGCCCAGCGCATAATTCACTGCTTCTTCCACATCCGGCCAGCCGGAGCCACAGCTTGCGCCCAAACTCATATTAATAATTTTAGCCCCATTATTGGCGGCATAAATGATCGCCTCGGCCAAATCAGCGGTAGAGCCACTACCGTTAGAAGCGAGAACTTTGAGGGGCATGACTTTAGCCCCCCAGCTCACCCCGGCAATGCCCTTGCCGTTGTTGCCGCTGGCCGCCGCAATACCGGCGACGTGAGTGCCGTGGCCGTTGTCGTCGTCGGGTGGAGACCCAATCGGATATTTTACTGGGTCATTGGAAATAATAGTTTTGCCCGCAACAATCTTTGCCGCCAAATCAGGATGGTACAGATCAACCCCGGTATCAATCACGGCGATGGTAACGTTGCTGCCGCCGGTGTAAATGTTCCATGCTTCGGGGGCATCAATATCGTGATCCTGGGCATTGTTGAGGCCCCATTGATTACCGTAATAGGTATCGTTGGGGTCGCCCAGAGCATAAATTTTATAGTTATAAGTGGCATAAGCCACATCGCCCCGCGCCAGCAGTTCATTAATGGCCTGGGTTTCCTGGCCCGGTTGAACCTCGACCCGCATGCTGCCGGTTTCGGGTGAAACTTCCAGGGGGGCGCAGTCCCTCGGCCCGGAGCGAATTTTGCACGCCCAATCGCCCCACGTCGGCTTGAAACTTGACGATGATTTCGCCCG
>JAAUSP010000356.1 GCA_012032575.1 Anaerolineales bacterium
CCGGTGACGAAACCGCCGAAGATTCGCCCTTTGCCCGCCAAACCACCAATACCAGCGGTGATCTCGGCCCCGACCCACTGGCCTATCCCTGGCAAAAACGGGATGTGATTCGCCGCTATTTTACGCCATGACGTTGAACGTTAAACGTTGAACGTTGAACGTTTTTCGGCTTCAACCAGCCGCTTCAAATTGGCCAGCCGCTTCTGGACGGTCATCCGGTTGCGGCCTGATTTTTGGGAGAGAAACATCAGCCAACCCTGGCCCTGAAAAGTGTGATCAATCCGCGCCGTACCCTGCTCGGTCGGCGAAATCGTCCAACGGCTGTCGCCGGCGATGCCCGTAGCCTGACCGCGCCAGGTAATGCTTTTATTGTGGGGGTCAAACTCCTTCACCGTGCCTAACGCATCCAAAACCACCCCCGACCACGTTCTGACGGCCAGGATAAATTGCCAGCCCTGGCGAACCGGCCCCTCGGTGATAATTTTGATCTGCTGCGCCGGCACGTACCATTCCGGCAGGCGTTTTAAATCGGCCAGAACTTGCCAGGTTTGTTCCGGCGTGGCATTGACTTCAATAGATTCAGTAGCGCTGTGCACAGGCTAACCCTCGGTTTTGATGTGAGATTGCAACGACTCAACCTTCATGTCATTTCGAGGCTGAAAGCCGAGAAGTCTTTGAGGTCGTTGTTTGCAGACAACGGATTAGAAGATTTCTCGCTCCTAACGTCGCTCGAAATGACATGGCTGAGCAGTTATCTCAGCTTAATCGGGAACATCAAAACTGACAAATTAAGTGAGAACCTATGGCTCCTATCGGCAAAGCAATTATCGGCCTCGGCGCAATTCTGGTGATCGTCGGCCTGGTCATCTGGTTGGCAGGTGACAAGCTGAGCTGGTTTGGCCGTCTCCCCGGCGATATCCGCCTCGAGCGGCCCGGTTTTAGCTGCTTCTTCCCCATCACCACAATGATTATCGTCAGCCTGGTCTTGAGCCTGGTCCTGTCACTGCTCAGCCGGTTTTTTAAGTAGGGAGTAGGTAGTAAGTAGTAGGTAGTAAGGGGAAAAAATTGCCGATTATAACCATAATCAAGACGCAAGACGTAAGACGTAACACGCCAAATTACATTTTATTCATCACGCATCACGCCTCACGCATCACTTTCTATGCGCCTAAAAACCATCTTTAACCGTCCCAAAGAATCCAGTCTGCCGCTCTTCGATGAGGCTTTTTTGCGCCGGCTGGAGCGGCTCAGTTTCCGCACGATTCCGGCGCTGCGCGGCTCGCCCCTGGGCGAACGGCGCAGCCGCAATTTGCGCCCGGCCCTCGACTTTAGCGACCACCGGCCCTATTCCCACGGCGATGATTTGCGCCATGTGGATTGGAATGCCTATGGCCGCCATGAAGAATTGTTTGTCAAACTGGGCGAAGCCTCCCAGAGCGTCAACATCCACATTTTGCTCGATTGCAGCCGCTCGATGGGCTGGACGCCGTCCGGCAAAGCGGCCAGGCAGCCGGCCGGCTACAGCAAATGGGATGCCGCCCGAAGGCTGGCCGGAGCGTTGGGCTATCTGGGCCTGTCTGGCGGCGAGCGGGTCGAAATTACGCCGTTCGGCCACACCCTGGCCGAAGGCTTTGGCCCCACGGAAGGAAAACGGCGGGTCGTTCCGATCTTGAAATTTCTGTCAAAAACCATCCCCCTGCCGCCCGCCAAAGGGGAAACCGGCGGCGGCCTGGTTGCCAGCCTGAACAGCTACGCCCGCACCCATCCCGGCGGCGGATTGCTGATCCTGATTTCAGATTTGCTGGATACCATCACGCCCGCCGCTGTGTCTTCGCCGCACGAAGGACAGGCCGGGGAAGGTCTGGCCGAAAGCTTGCGTTATCTCGTCCCGCCGCGTTGGCAGGTATTGGTGGTCCATCTGCTGACCGAAGAAGAAGTCCAGCCCACCCTGTCCGGCGATTACGATTTGCGGGACAGCGAAACCGAGGAAAGTCTGCCGTTCCATTTAAGTGACGCCGTGCTCACCCAGTACCGGCTGCGCGTTCGCACCTGGTGCGCCGAGTTGCAGTCGGCCTGCGGCCAGCGCGGGGCAACCTACGCCCGCGTTCTGGCCGAGTGGCCGCTGGAGCAGGCTGTAGTCCCCTACCTCCGCCAGCGAGGGGTGGTCTTATGAATTTTCTGGTTCAAATCGCTGCGTGGGGGCTGCTGACCCTGCCGGTTATCCTGTTATTACACTTATTACGCAACCGGCGGGAGCGAACTCCCCATTTCCAGCCTGCGCTTGTGGCAGGGTTTGCAGCAGAAAAAGCACGGTTCGCTGCCGCGCAGTATTCCCCTGTCGGTGCTGTTGATGCTGCAACTGCTCATTGCCACCGCCCTCACCCTGGCCCTGGCCCGGCCGGTCTTCTCTTTCCTGCTCGACCAGCCGCGCCAGACGATTTTCATTCTGGACACGACAACCAGCATGACCGCTGTTGATGCCGGCTCCGGGCCGGAGGCTCGCCGTTTTGACGCGGCCACAGCGACTATCCGAAATCAAATTCAGGCCCTCGGCCAGCGTGATACCTTTATTATCATTGGTCTCAGCCCCCAGCCCGAAGTGCTGCTGAGCGGCGACGCCGAACAAAAACACAGGCCCTCCTGGCCCTGGATAATTTAGTCCCCGGCGCAACCGGCGCGGACCTCCCGGCAGCGCTGACCCTGGCCAACGGCCTGCTCGACCCCAGCCGGCTCCAGCAAATCATCGTCCTCACCGACGGCGCTTCACCGCCCCCTACCCGAATCCCCTCCCGCCCATCGCCGCCCCGATCAGACCTGGCAAATCCAACCTTCCAACCTTCCAACCTTCCAACCTTCCAACCAGGCCCTGCTCAATGTCTCCACTCGCACCCTGCCCGATGGCCGCCACCGCCTCTTCGCCAGGGTCATCAATTACGGCGATACTGCGGTCGCCCGAACAGTGCAGGTTTTCGCCGGGGAGCGCCTGTTTGACGAGACGGTGGTGCAGCTCGAACCGCAGGGCGAAAGCGCCCGCGTCTGGACCCTGCCCGCGTCGGCCGAAACGGCCAGAGTCAGCCTGATTGAATCGGACAGTTTGCCGCTGGATAATGAGGCCGAGGTCCTGCTGCTGGAAACAACCCGCCAGCGGGTGCTGCTGGTCTCCGACACACCCGATACCCTGTCCCGCGCCCTGAGCGCCCAACCCGGCCTCGAACTAACCGTTGACACACCTGCCGACCCTCGCTACGACTCGGCTGATTTTGATTTGACCGTATTTGAAGGAGCTGGCCTGCCGTTGGATTTAACCGCCTGGCCCACCGGCAATCTGCTGGTGGTCAACCCGCCTCTGGGCCACCCCCTCCTGCCCGCCGACAACTTTAGCCGCAACCTCCGCCCCGACCCGGCCACCGGCTCAACCCTGCTGGCCGGAGTGGACCTGTCCGGCGTTTACTTCAACCGGGCGCTCCGGGTGACGCTGCCGGAGTGGGCTGACGCAGATTTACGCGCCTCTGGCGGCGGCCAGCCGCTCATTTTCCACGGAACCACCCGCCGCAGCCAGATAGTGGTCTGGGCTTTTGATCTGGCGGCCAGTAATTTACCGGCCCGGCTGGCCCTGCCACTGCTCACGGCCAACACCCTGCAAACGCTCCTCTCGCCGGCCCCGCAGCCGGTCGTTCCCGTGGGCGAGCCGGTGGTCATCAACGGCAACTTCAGCATCGAAGTGCCGGGCGGCCGCCGCCTCTCCTCGCTGGAAGCCGAGGGCGGCAGCGGGATATTTACCCGGACCAAACTGCCGGGCCTTTACAAAATTTACAATGACCAGGGCGCACTGGTGGCCGGTTTTGCCGTCCACGCCGGCTCAGCCCTGGAGTCAAACCTCGCCCCCCAACTCCAACCTTCAACCTTCAACCTTCAACCTTCAACCTTCAACGCCCTGCCCCCGAAATCGAGTATTATGAAATCTGGCCCTGGTTAGCCGGGTTGGTGGCGGCGGTGGTTATGCTGGAAGGATGGTGGGCATGGCGGAAATAATTCTGCAAAATCCCTGGGCGCTGCTGGCCCTGCCGCTGCTGTGGCTGCTGCTGCTGGCCTTTACCTGGCGGCGGCGTTTCAAGCCCTTTGGTGCGTTCCTGCTGCGTCTGGCCATCCTGATTTTGCTGGTAGTGGCCCTGTCGCGGCCTGTTTTTATCCCGCCCGCCGTCGCCTCTGAAACTGAAACGCGGGAGCGACAAATATTGTTGGTGGACCAGTCGGCCAGTTTGGGCCTGGCCGGCCAGCAGGCATTGCGGGCCGAAGCGGCTCGACTGGCCCAGGAGGCATCCCAAACTGTCACCCTCTACTTTGCCGACCGGCCTTTTATCCTTGACCAATCGGCCCCACCCTTTGAGGGGAGCAGCGGCTCATTCGATCCGACTGTCTCCAACCTGGCCTCGGCCTTGACGACCGGCCAGCAGCTTCTCAACGGCCAGCCGGGGCGGCTGGTCCTGCTGTCGGATGGGCTGGCCAATGGGGGCGACACCAACGAAGTCATCAGTCAACTCGTCCGGCAGAATGTCCCCGTGGATGTGCTGCTGGCCGATGAGACCACTCGCCAGACCTGGCGCGGCAGTCCCAATGAAGTCAGCCTGGTTAAATTGACCGTGCCGCCGGCCCTGCGTGAGGGCGAAACTTTTAGTGTGGAAGTCACTTTGCACAGTCTGGCGGCAGCGGAAGTGACCCTGAATGTGGCTCAGGGTGATACCACGCTGGCCGAGGATGTAGTCAGCCTGGAACCCGGCCCGAACCTGTTCACTTTTGAGGCCACGGCGGCGGCAGTCGGCCCGCAAACATTTGAGGCGGCCATCGCCCCGGCGGAAGGTGCGGATGCCCAGGCCGCCAACAACCGGCTGGCGGCCTTTACCCAGGTATACCTGCCGCCGCAAATTCTGGTGGTCAGCACTGAAGCCGGCCCGGCAGGTCAACTGGCCCTGCAACTGCGACAGGCCGGCTTTGTGGTTGAGCGGGCGGAACCGGAGGAACTGCCAACCCGCCTCTCGGAGTTGGACCCTTACGATGGGATTGTGTTGGCCAATGTGTCGGCTCGCGAACTGGAATTGGAGCAGATGATTGCCCTCCAGGAATTTGTGCGTAGCCTGGGCCGGGGTCTGCTAGTGACCGCCGGGCGCGACAGCTTTGCCCTGGGCGCTTATGAAGATACCCCGCTGGCCGACTTGCTGCCGGTGACACTGGAGCCGCCCCCCCGCGAAGAGCGCCCGCCGGTGGCCCTGCTGCTGATGATTGACCATTCCGGCAGTATGCTGGAAGTGAGCGAACCGGCCACCAAACTGGCCATGGCCAAAGAGGCCGCTATCCGGGCGACCGATATTCTGGGGCCGCAGGATTTGATTGGGGTGTTGATGTTTGATAACGCCTATGAGTGGGTGGTGCCGTTTCAGCGGGTCAGCGATGGGGCGGAACTGCTGGAAATTCAGCGCAACATCGCCACGATTCCAGGCGGCGGGGGCACCCGTATTTTGCAGGCGTTGGATGTGGGCCTGCCCGAACTGGCCGACCAGGAGGTAAGCAGCGCCGCTCGACACGCTGTTCTGCTGACCGATGGCAAATCGTTCGATGGGATTGAAGGCACAGAAGCGTATAATTCGGTGGTGGACGCAGAGCTGGACGCCGATATTACCCTCTCTACCATTGCCATCGGCGCTGACTCCGACCAGGAGCTGCTGACTTATCTGGCCGAGCGGGGCCAGGGCCGTTATCATTACGCCGCCGTTCCCGATGAACTGCCGGAATTGACCGTGGCCGAGAGCGATATTCTGCGCAGCAATGCGGTCCAGGAAGGAGATTTCAGGCCAACGGTGTTTGCCCCCCATCCCATCTTGCGTGGCTTGTTTAGCCCGAACCTGGAGGAGGCGGAAGAACTGCCCGATTTGAGCGGCTACCTGGCCCAAACACCCAAGCCTCGGGCCGAAATCGCCCTGCAGGCTGGGCCGGGCGACCCGGTGCTGAGCGTCTGGGGGTACGGCCTGGGCCGGGTGGCAGCCTGGACCTCTGACATTGGCGAAGAATGGGCAGTCTCGTGGCAGCGCGGGCCGGAAGCCAGCCGCTTCTGGGGGCAGGTGGTCGGTTATACCCTGCCTGCGCCGGGCCTGGGGCTGCTACAACTTGAGGCAGAGGTTGAGCCGGGGAATGTGGTGGTGCTGACCGCCGAGGGCTTGACTACCACCGGCCAAACCGTCGAACTGGTCCGCACCGAAGCCATCTTAACCACCCCGGCGGGCCGGGAAATCCCAGTTATGCTCCGGCAAATTTCGCCGGGCCGCTACCAGCAGCGCCTCCATTTGCCTGACCCCGGCGCGTACCGGGTGACAGTCACACAAGATCGCAGTAACGAGCCACAGGAAATCGCCACCACCGGCTTCATCGTCGCTTATCCGGCGGAATATGGTTTACCCTTTGAAGGCACAGGCGCCCCGCTGCTCCGGCACATCGCCGAGGCAACGGGCGGACGCACCTTCGCGTTGGGGGAACGGTTGCAGGTTGAGGGTTGCAGGTTGAAGGTTGAAGACTGTGAAACGGAGCAACCTCAAAATGCAGAAGCAGCTTCTTCGTTTATAGAAAACCTGCAATCGGAACTCCAAAATCTAAAATCCGAAATCGAGCTGTGGCCGTGGCTGCTGCTGGCTGCGCTCGTTTTGTGGCCGATAGAAATTGCCTGGCGGCGTTGGGGGCGATTGCGAATACAGTGAAAAACCAGTTAGGAAGTTCCAGGATTGAAATTATCCAAATAATTTTATCTGCGTGATGCGTGAAACGTGATCCGTGAGGACCTTTATTTAGAGTCATCACGCATCACGCATCACGTTTCACGGGTTTCGGCTAATTTCTTGGAGCTGCCTTACATAGAAAAGGAATGATTATGACCTCACCTTATCTTGAGCAGGAGTACCAAGCAAACACCAAAGGGGTTGAACCCCAAATCACGGTAGACGGCTTTCGCCAGACGGTGGCGGCCATCGAGCAGGAAGTGGCGAAAGTGATTGTCGGGCAGCAAACGCTGGTCCGACAATTATTACTGACCCTGCTGGGCGGCGGGAATGCCCTGCTGGAAGGCGCGCCGGGCCTGGGTAAAACCATGCTGGTCCAAACCCTGGCCGACGTGATCCACTGCGGCTTCAGCCGCATCCAGTTCACCCCCGATTTGATGCCGGCGGATATTGTCGGCACCACCATGATCGCGGTTGACGAGAACAGCCAGCGCTTTTTCCGCTTTGAGCCGGGGCCGATTTTTGCCAACATCGTCCTGGCCGACGAGATCAACCGGGCTACCCCCAAAACCCAATCGGCCCTGCTGGAAGCGATGCAGGAGCGCAAGGTAACAGTGGCCAAAACGACCTATCCGCTGGAACAACCCTTTTTTGTGCTGGCCACCCAGAACCCCATCGAAATGGAGGGGACCTATCCCCTGCCCGAAGCACAGCTTGACCGCTTCTTTTTCCAGATTCAGGTAGATTTCCCCACCCACAACGAGTTGATCGAAATCGCCAATCGCACCACCGGCGCGGACGAGTCGCGCCCGGCCACGGTCGCCAGCGGGGCCACGATTGTGGCCATGCAGCGGCTGGTCCGGCAGGTACCTATTGCCAGCCATTTGACTGCCTATGCCGTCAGCCTGCTGGAGGCGACCCATCCCCATCAGAGCACTGCGCCGGAATATGTCCGCCGCTTTGTGCGCTACGGGGGGCAGTCCGCGCGGTTTGCAGGCAATGATCCTGGCGGCCAA
>JAAUSP010000357.1 GCA_012032575.1 Anaerolineales bacterium
CTGACCATAATTCACCTCTCTGCCTCGAGTGGGCCTGAAGTTCACTCATTATGGTCATTACTTTATCATTATTTTCAGTAGTGCAGAATTGTTCTCTCCGACAAACTGCTAGGCGACAATTATACTGGTTCACTGCTCAAGCTCTATTCTGGGCGACTTCCAGCTTGTGATTTAGTTTGCTATTGGTTTGAAAAGACAAGAGCGCTAATTTCAGATGGAAAATTGAAACGAGCCGGTTTGCTCGCTACTCAAGCTATTCGTGGTGGTGCAAATAGAAAGGTATTAGAGCAAATTAAGGATAACGGGGATATATTTTGGGCCTGGGCTGATCGAAATTGGGTTTTGGATGGTGCAATGGTTCACGTTTCTATGATAGGTTTTGATGGTGGAGTTGAAACTAGCCACTATTTGAATGATGTCCCAGTAAATTCCATCAATGCAAATTTAACTGCTTTAACTGATTTGACAAAAGCACTTTCTTTACAGGAAAACGCAAAAATATCATTTATGGGAGATATTAAAGTTGGCCCATTTGATATTAGCGAGACTTTAGCCAACAAAATGCTTAACTCGATAGGGAATCCAAATGGGCGACCTAATAGTGATGTTATCCGACCTTGGGTCAATGGTTTAGATATTACACAACGCCCACGCCACATGTGGATAATTGATTTCGGTATAGATATGCTTGAAGAACAAGCTTCTCTGTATGAAGCTCCTTTTGAATATGTTAGGGAACATGTGAAACCAACGCGGATCGGCAACAGAATGAAAAGACGGGAAGAACTTTGGTGGATACATGGTGATGCAGCACCGCGAGTTCGCGAAGCTTTGTTTCCTCTAAAAAGATATATTGCAACGCCAAGAGTAACAAAGCATAGGTTGTTTGTATTTTGCCTTCTGAGACTTTGCCGGATGGTCAGTTAATTGTGTTCGCTCGTCAAGATGATTATTTTTTTGGTGTTCTACACTCCATTATCCACGAACTTTGGGCACGTGCAACTGGTACACAACTCCGTGAAGTTGAAAGCGGTTTTCGCTACACTCCCACCACCACCTTTGAAACCTTCCCCTTCCCCTGGCCGCCGGGCCAAGAACCCAAAGACGATCCCCGCGTTGAAGCCATCGCCCAGGCCGCCCGTGAACTGGTTCAACTACGAGACAACTGGCTCAATCCGCCAGACCTGACAGGTCTTAAAGACCTGTCAGGTCTAAAACAGCGGACGCTGACCAACCTGTACAACCAGCGTCCCACCTGGCTTAAAAATGCGCACGAGAAGCTGGATCGGGCCGTGTTCGCTGCTTACGGCTGGCCTCACGATCTAGCCGACGAGGAGATTTTGGCTCGGCTGCTGGCGTTGAATTTGGAGAGAGCCGAAGGATAGTAGAACGCAGATGAACGCTGATAAACGCAGATTTACGCAGAAACATTTATAAAAATCAGCGAAAATCTGGCGAATCTGCGTTATCTGCGTCCAAATTTGGGCCGGTTATGAAAATGCAAGTAGGATAAAGTAACTTATGACCGTTGAACTCTGGATTGGTCAAACTTTTGAAACACCTTATGAACGAGACGCCCTGACTCAATTTATGGCCGATATGGAAGCGGTTTACGGGCCAACCGATGAACTATGCCTGGTATTAGCCAACTATAACGCGCTGGGCAGCCAGGTTGATTTAACGGTGCTCAAACAAGACGCGGTTATCGTGATCGAGTTGAAAGGCACCGAAGAACCGTTCAAGGCGTATGAAAACGGTCTCTGGCTGACCATTCCTAACCAAAAAAAGATTGGCACAGGCGACCGCAACCCTTTTGAACAGGTCAAGAGTTATCGTCTCCGCTGGGCCGAATTGCTGCGGGTTAATCGGGATAAATTTGCTGCTTTAGACCAGGCAGAGGAAATCGTATTTTTCAATGTAAATGCTGTCGTCGCGGTCAGTCCAGCCCTCCATCCTGATACGGAAGACCATTTACCCAGATTGATCTGGTTTAAGCTGGTGGGCCTGGATAAACTGGTTGATCTGGTCTATAAAGAATCGAGTTCCAGACTGCGATTTTCCGAGGCAGAACTGCGAACTTTAGCCAGGGATATTTTACGTCTGAAACAGACACCTATTCCCAAACCCCAAAAACCTGTCTTGCGCAAGCTCAAAAGCGCAGAAGTAAGAGAACAAGAGTTACGCCTTGAACAGCGGTTACAAGAAGTCGAAGTCCTGCTAACCAAATTACACCAGTGGGAAAAAGAATTATTACAGCACCATCGTTCTTCCCAAATCAGCAATAATCTATACCTGGCAATTTTGGGTGTAATTATCCTGGGGATGCTCTGGCTTGTACTGAGTCGTTAATCGGTCACCATTAACGGGTTGCCTCAGATTTTAAGACCTCATAGGTTTTCGCGCAGCGTACCTGTGAAGTCTATCTCCTGAAAATTGGGATGCGCCTCAATAAACGATTGCGGAATAAAAGAGCCAGCCGGTTCAGGCTGGCTCTTTTTATTTGAACATCCGGTTTTATAGGCTGAAACCTATACTTTCATAGGCTGAAACGCATGCTTTTATAGGCTGAAACGCATGCTTTCATAGGCTGAAACGCATGCTTTCATAGGCTGAAAATTGGCATTTAACCGAATGGGCTTGCTCAGAACTTCGAGGGGTTAGCGATAACGTGATGCGTGAGCATTCTTATCACGCATCACGCATCACGCATCACGTATCACGCATCACGCATCACGCATCACGTATTTTACCTTCTTTATGCAACATTAACGCCTCCTTTAGCTAAATTTTATGGAACTTAAGTACCAAAGCTGCTATGATAGGGCCATTAACAATTTTAACGTATCTTCTCAATAATTCGGGGTAGGGGCACGGCTTCGCGCCTGCCTCTGGGGGCGACCGCAAGGGTTCGCCCCTACATCTTGAGAAGATACATTTTAACCTGATTAAATTTTTAGTAAAGGAGACAAAAAAATGGCGACACTGATTAAAGTATTTCGTTCTCTTGGCCCCAAAGTTCAACTCAGGGGCACGGTTCCGCAGCGGGAGTTGGCCCAATGGATTTCGATGCGCACCGGGCTGAATCCCAACCAGGTCATGTTGGTTTTGCAGGAAATGAAAGAAGCCATCCTGTATTTCAACGGCCTGGGGATGAAGGTGAAACTGCCCGGTCTGGGCCTGTTCTCACCCAGTATCAACCGCGAGGGCCAGTACAACATCAATCTGCGGGTTGACAGTGACCTGCGTAAAGGCATCAATGCCACCGATGCCTACAGCGGGCCGCTGGAAAACCGCCAGAATATCGGCATAGATAACGCCACCCTCAAGGCCCAGTGGGATTTGACCCATCCCGACGATCCGCTGGAATTATAGGGGGATGCCCTGCAAAATTCTGGCCGAGGCTCTATAAGAAAGCCCCGCACTTAAAGCGGGGCTTTTTTGGTTAACCGGCATATCGGGCCTTTGGTTTATCTATTAGTTATGATACAATCCTGAAAATCTTGTCTAAAATTTTTATTCAGTGGTAATCCTCATGTCATCCTTCGACAAGCCCCCTTCGACAGGCCCCCTTCGACAAGCCCCCTTCGACAAGCCCCTTCGACAAGCTCAGGACACGGCTTTGACAGGCTCAGGAAGTTCTCAGGATAGGTTTTGAGGCCATACCCACTGCGCTGCATCGGCCTCGGAGATTTCTCCCCGCTTGGCGGGTCGAAATGACATGGCTGAATAGTTACCCTGGCAAAAGGCCCGGGAAATTGAAGCGGGGTAGAACCAATACTTTTCAAATAAGACTGTAGCATCGGGCCTTGTGCCCGCCCACAAGGGGCTAAACTACGTTATTTGAAAAGTATTGTGTTTAGAACCTATCCGAAAACTAGCGGGTCGGGCTTTCACGCCCGACCAATGGCGGCGTGGGAGCGCCGCTGCTGGGTTTTCGGATAGGCTTTTAATACGGAAACGCGGCGGCCAGAGCTTGCTGAGTGGCGCTGATGGGTGAGGTTACGGCGACAAAGTAGCGGTCGTTGTTCCAGGCCAGGCCGTAAGCTCTATCGCCAAAATCGGGGGCGGACCACTGAATGTAATTTTCTTCGATGTAAAGTCGCTCTTTCCATTCGGTCACAGTGGTACGCTCTTCCAGCAGCTTTTTGTAGTTTTCCAGGTAGCGCCGGGCGTTGATGTAGGATTTAGCCTGAATCATGATGACTGTGGCCGGGTTGCCAATCCCGTCCAAGTAAGTGCCCTGCACAATATCCGCGCCGACAAAGGGATCTACAAAGACCTTCTCTTTTCGCAAATCAACCAATTTAAATTCAGCTACAGCACGGGGCATGGCGTCTTCCAGGAATTTATTACTGGGTGGGGTGGGTCGCTCTTCGATGCCGTAGGGAGCGGGGTCATCCAAATTTTCGGGAACAACCAGATTGGCCGGGGTGCAAAACCAGAAGCCAATCGCCAGCAAAATAAGCGAAATCACCATAAAGCGAATAGCCGAGCGGCGCTGCTGGGCCGGTGTTTCCATAGTAGCTACATCATCTACCAGTTCCGGGTTATAACCCTGCGGGGCAATCAGCGACTCCAATTCGGGGTCGGGCGGACCTTCCGCCGCCTGAAGCTCTGAATCTTTGGGGCGATTGTTATTATCAGACATCCTTCTCTAACCTGTTTTGGATCTTTCGGAATTCCGGGAGGCAGAATAACGTGATGCGTGATGCGTGACCATATTAATCACGTATCACGCATCACGCATCACGTTCAAATTCCACGCAGTCCTGGAGAATTCCTATTTTAATAGTATGGGCAGGATTATACTCAATAATTCCGGGGCAATCAAAACCCGGCCCAGGCTTCGACCAGGTTTGGCAGTCCGTTAAAAACCGCATCCGGTTGAATACCCTTGACCGGAATGGCGGCTTCATCGTCAACGCCGGTGGTCAACAGGATGGTTTTCAGGCCGGTTTGTTGGCCGCCCAAAATATCCGTATCCAGCCGGTCGCCCAGCATGACCGTCTGGGCGGATGGACTGCCCAACCGGGTCAGGGCTTGTTCAAACAGAAAGCGTTCCGGCTTGCCCATAATCAGGGGCGTAACGCCGGTCGCGGCCTGGAGAGCGGCCAGGGTCGTTCCGGCTTCGGGGACCAGCCCTTCTTCGGTCGGGTAGAGCAGGTCGGGATTGGTTCCAATCAAACCGGCCCCGCGCTGAAGGTGCAGCGTGGCATCCTTGAGCTTGGCATAGGTCAAATCGGCATCACCGCCGACGACAACCGCCGCGGCAGACTGGCGGGCATCCTCGACAATGGTCAACCCGGCGGCTTGAATCGCCGCGTAAAGGCTGGGCTGTCCAATCACATAGACCGCCGCGCCCGGCTCAAAATTCTGGCGCAGATAAGCCACCGTCACCTGGGCCGAGGTCAGAATGTGCTCTGTATGAATCCCCACTGCGCCGGCCTGGGTCAACTTTTGGCTGTAATAAGCCGGGGTGCGGGTGGAATTATTGGTGGCAATGATAAAAGGCAGCCCGCGCCCGCGCAGAAAATCGAACAATTCAGCCAGCCCCGGCAGAGGGTCCGGCCCGCGCAGCAGCACCCCGTCCAGATCCGTTACGACAGCTTGCAGGTCGTTGAAGTTAAGCATATTGACTATTTGTGACCAAACCTGGCCGAGCCATCTTCGGTCAAAAATTTTTTAACGCAAAAGACGCAAGAGGCGCAAATGTTATTGGAGCAGCGCCAGCGCCTCATCCACCGTACTATTGTGGTGGATGATGGCGGCCAGGGCGGCGGCCATTTGGGCCGGTTTTTCGGCCTGCCAGATATTACGGCCAATTGTCCCGCCGACCGCGCCGGCTTCGACGGCGGCTTTGAGCATGTCCAGCGTGGGGCGGGGGCCGGCTTTGGCCGGTCCACCCAGGACGACCACCGGGACGTAGCAAGTTTCGACCACCCGGCGAAAGCCCTCGACGTAGGGGATTTTGACCCAATCCGCGCCCAATTCGGCGGCCACGCGGGCGGCCACGCTGACGGTTTCGACGGTGCGGAACTCCGGCCCGCTGTCAAAGCCGCCGGGAACCATCTCGGCCATCACCGGGATACCCCAGGCGTGGGCCTGACGGATCACCCGCGCCAGCATCTCCAAAGTGGCTTCTTCGAGCGGCGAAGCGGGAAACGCTGAGACGCACAGGGCATCAGCGCCCAAGCGCAGCGCATCTTCGACGGTGTAAAACTGCGCCCCCGGCCCCGGCGTGGGGCTTAAGCGGGTTCCGGCCCCGTCAATGCGCAGCACCAGCCCCACCCGGGCCAGCTTGGCCGCAAAGCGGGTGGCCGTGCCAAAGCTGGCCATGACGGCATCCACGCCCCCGGCAATCACCTGATCCAGGGTTCGGCCCAGGTCTTCAATGCCCTTATCCGGGCCGGAAATCATACCGTGATCGCAGGCGACAATCAGCGCCCGGCCATCGGGCTGAAAAATTCGGTTGAGACGACGAGTAACCATTGAATGTGAACTATCCTTTCAGGTATTGTTGGTACGCCGCGAAGCGTTCATCGTAAACCGGCCGCTGGCTGGCATCCGGCTCCAGAGGGCGGACGGGTTTTGCAGGCGGGACTGCCCGGCTTCGACCGACTCGAACACGCCCGCACCCCAGCCGGCCAGAATAGCCGCACCCAGGGCGGACCAGTGGGCGTACTCGGTCAGGGTCAGGGGCACGCCGGTCACATCGGCCAGGATACGGGTCCAGACCGGGCTGCGGGTCGCGCCGCCGGCCATCCACAAGCGCTCGACCGGCAGGTTGGCCCGGCGCATATCCTCCAGTGCGCCGCGCAGTTCAAAGGCGCAGCCTTCGAGAATGGCCCGGCTCATATCGGCCCGGCTGTGGTCGAGGCGCAGACCGGCGAAACCGCCGTAGGCGGTGTGGACCGGCAAAAAGAGCAGGTTGTTGCTGCCGGGTTGGGTTTGAGCCAGCGCCCGGTTCATGGCCGCGTACAGGTCGGCCCGCGACAGCGGCGGCTGCGGTTCGACGTTTTGCCAGACCCCGTTGAGCCACCATTCGACCGTGGCCCCGAAGCCGCCCAAAAGCGCGAGGGGGCCCAGCGCTGCGGGGCCACGTGAAAGTTGAGGTCCATGCTGGCGGGCAGCGTCGCCAGGTCGGGGCGATCCATCACGCCGGTAATCACCCAGGCGGTGCCGCAGGTCAGCATCAGTTCGCCCGGGGTGAGGCCCATCGCCAGCGCTTCGCAGCAGTGATCGTGGCCGCCGTTGACCACCAAAGTGGTGGTGGGCAGGCCGGTCTGGCGGCTGGCCTCGGCGCTGATCTGCTCCACGCAACCTTCGGGGTCGAGCACCACCACGCCGTCGGGCAGCGCATCGAGGACCGACGGCGGGAGCGTCAGGACAGTGACCCCCGCGGCGTCGATGATCGCCGCGAGGTCTGCCGCCTTGATCTTCTCGATCCACTCCGCCTGCGCCGCCTGGGCAGCCTCCATCCGCCGCTGGAGATCGATGCGCTGATTGTCGCCCAGAATGCCCGGAAGGTAACCGTTAAGTGTCGGCCAGGAGGGATAGAGGATCCACCACAGGATGGAGAACGCGATCGTCACGTAGAAGACGTTGAGCCACCATCTCGGCAGCGGCGTGTCCAGTTCCCTGATGCCGTCCCACTCGTGGCCCGTGGTGTCGGTGCCGGTCACGGCGTCCTTATCACGTACGGTCGCCATTGTTATTTCTCCTCGTCGCGGAACGGAATCATGGCGTCATCGTCCATCTGCTTCTTCCG
>JAAUSP010000358.1 GCA_012032575.1 Anaerolineales bacterium
TTTCTGGGTTGTTTTTTGTGTGGTAACAAAATTTTGCCTCAGAAGAAGGTCTCTGTCACTTTTTCAGGTTAGTTTTTCCACTGGCCCCGCCGAGCCTGTTTGCTCCTTTGATTTATGCAACGCTCTCTCAAGGGCAAGGTAACCACATTGAACCAGAAATGTTCAATCGAGTGGACCACCTCGACAAATTTGGCAAAATCTACGGGTTTGGTGATATAACAGTTGGCATGCAAATCATAAGATTTGAGCACATCCTCTTCGGCCTGAGAGGTGGTTAATACCACCACCGGAATAAATTTTAGGTCAGGATCACCTTTGAGTTCGGCCAGCACTTCGCGCCTGCTTTTTTTGGGCAAATTCAAATCCAGCAGGATCAGGTCGGGCCGACGGGCGTGAGGATAGGGTTCCTGCCGGCGCAAAAAGGCCAGGGCCGCCACGCCATCCTCCACCACGTGGAGGTGGTTCAGCAGCCTGGCTTGCTCAAAAGCCTCCTGGGTAATCAAAATATCGGTCGGGCTGTCTTCGACCAGTAAAATATCAATCGGTTTTAGCTCTGTTTCTCTCATTAGAGAACCTCCCAGGAAAATAGTGTCGGGTATCAGTGACCAGTGATCGGTTATCAGTCAATTACGGGTATTCTGCCGCTCGGGCAGCGTAAAATAAAAAAGTTGACCCCTGGCCGGGTTCGGACTCGACCCAAATACGCCCGCCGTGACGCTCGATGATTTTTTTGCACAAGGCCAGGCCAATACCGGTGCCGGGATATTCCCGGCGGGTATGCAGCCGTTGAAAGACACCAAAAATACGCTCAAAATAGTGCGCTTCCAGGCCAATACCGTTATCGGCCACGGCGAACACCCATTCACCGGCCTGCCGCTCCGCCCTGATTCGAATATCGGGGACCTGGTCCCCCCGGAACTTGATGGCATTGGAGAGCAGGTTCTGGAAGAGTTGGATCAGTTGGATTCGGTCGGCCACGACGGTGGGCAGGTTGTCGTGACGGATCACCGCCCCACTTTCACGGATGGCGACAGTCAGATTAGCCAGGGCGTCGGCCAACACGCCGGCCAGTTCAACCGGCTGGAAGGGCTGGCCGCGCGTGCCCACCCTGGAAAAAACCAGCAAATCGTTGATCAGGGTTTGCATGCGGGTGGCCCCTTCGACGGCGTGGCGGATGAACTCATCGGCCCGCTCGTCAAGCTGGCCGCCATAGCGCTTTTGTAAAAGCTGCACCGTCCCGGCCACCGCCCGCAGCGGCTCCTGCAAATCGTGCGAGGCCACATAGGCAAACTGCTCCAGGTCGGTGTTGGAGCGGGCCAGTTCTGCCGCTGTCTGCCGTAACTCTTCTTCAGCCCGTTTGCGCTCGGCCAGTTCGTCCTGCACCTGCCCAAACAGGCGGGCATTGCTGAGGGACAGGGCGGCCCGGTCGGCCAGGTCCTGCACCAGGCGCAGGTCGTCCTCGTTAAAAGGGGGCTGTCCGGGCCGGTAGCGTGAGAGCGAAAGCGTACCGAGAGTGTGTTTTTGAACCTGTAAAGGGGCGATTAAGGCACTGCGGGGACAATAGGGTTCAACAACTGCCCACACTTCAGGTGCATAAAATGGGCGCATCTGCTCCGGGTGAATGGCTGGGCGGAGCACAGGCTGCCCGGTAAGAGCAGACTGAACGGCAGGATTCGAGGCATCTTTTATGATATGATAGCGCGTGTTGTTCCTGATAACAGTCTCAGTCACCTCCAGGGCAGCCGGGTCTTGATCGTAGACGACGACGGCCTCCAGCCACTGCCCATCCTCCGAGAGGAGACGGATGACACAACCGGCGTTGAGATGGTCGGCAATGAGCTGCGTGGCCAGTTTGAGCACCGTTTGAAAATCTGTACCCACTTCAGCAAAAGCACGCGAAGTATCGGCCAGGGTTTGCAGCCGCCTGGCTTGCGCCTGTATCTGCGCTTCAACTTGCTTGCGGGCGGTAATGTCTTGTACATAGCCGGTCAGAGCGGTGGGGCGACCCGACGAATCACGGATCAGAGTTCCTTCGGCCCAAACGTGACGCTGCCGGCCATCCGGCAGGACAATCCGGTATTCTAGCGGGATGGGCTGGGCCGCTTCCAATACGGATAGATTGGAGCGATTGACCGCCTCGGTATCGTCGGGATGGATGCGGCTGGCGAGTATCTGGTTCACATCGCCGTCAAAATTGGCCCGGTCAATGCCAAACAGATTGAACATTTCGTCGGACCAGCTTACTTTTTGGGTCTGCAAATCCCATTTCCAACTGCCCATCCCGGCCACCGACTCGGCTGTAGCCAGCATACTTTGCAGTTCGCGCAGCTCGGCCTCGGCTTGCTGGCGGGCGGTAATGTCCAGATGATGCCACAAGCGGCCATATTCTTTCCCGTCAATGATGATCGGGATGAAGTCTCGGAGGTAAGTGCGCCCGCCGGTTATGGCAATTTCTTCACCCTTTTGAGGTTGCCCGGCGGCTAATATTTCCCGGATGCGGGCGAGGGCCAGCGGGGGATCAGCATAGGCATTTTTAATTTTCTGGATCATTTCCAGCGCGGATAGTCCCAGTAACGATTCAGGTAAATCGCCCAGATCGAACATACGGCAAAAGGCCGGGTTGGCAAATTCAATCCGGCCGTCGTTGCTGACCACCAGAATCCCCCCATAAAGCGCCGAGAGCATCATCTGAAAACGCCGAGAGGCAGTTTGCAGGGCATACTCTGCCTGTTTACGCTCGGTGATGTCTTCGACCTGGCAAATGAAATAAAGAGGGTTATCTTGTTCATTAGTGAGCAAGGCTACGCTGAGCAGACCGTACATCAAACGTCCTGAACAATGGTAGTAACGTTTTTCCATGGTGTAGGCGCTGATTTTCCTGGCAAGCAAATTGCCAACATTGTCCAGGTCCTTTTCCAGGTCTCCGGGGTGAGAGATATCGCTAACGTTTTTGGTTAACAGAATTTCTTCTGTATAGCCGAAAAAGTTACAGAGTGCCTTATTTACCTTCAAGAACTCTCCCTTGAGAGATATCAGCGCCATACCGACCGGGGCATACTCGAACGCGGCGGAGAAGCGGCTTTCGCTCTCGCGCAGTTTTTCCTCGGCCCGTTTGCGCGCGGTGATGTCGGTGACAAAGCCGTAGGTGTAGAGGGGTTCACCCTGGGCATCCCGATAGAGTTCAGCTACCAGTTCCACCGGCGTCACGACCCCATCTTTACGGCAATACTCTTTTTCAAAGCGGGCCGCCTGCCCGGTCGCCAGCAGGTTGGCTAAATGTTGGGCCTCGATCTCGTGCCACGGCTCCGGGGTAAGCTGCTCGTAAGTTAACTGCAATAACTCTTCTTTTTGATAGCCGGTGATCTGCTCGAAGGCGCGATTGAAACGGACAAAGCGTCCTTGCATATTCGCCACACTTATCGGCTGGGTCGAATGTTTCAGCAGATCGTTTAGAAAGAGCAGTTCGGTCGTGGCTTGCCGTAATTGGGCTTCGGCCAGCCGGTACGCAGTGATGTCGCGGTTTACGGCCACCGCGCCGATAGGCTGGCCCTGACTATCTCTGATTAATGAAACCGAAGCCATAATCTGGATGGTGGCCCCGCTCTTACTTTTTGGGTAACTTCACCCTGCCAAAACCCTTGTGCCTGAAAGTCCTGGTCAATCTGCTCAGGCGGAAATTTGTTATATTCAACCTGAAACAAGTCAGTGGTAGATAGCCCCATCACCTCAGCCGCGCTCCAACCGTATATAGCTTCGGCGGCCCGGTTCCAACTGGTGATCTTAAAATTCGCGTCGGTGGCAATGATAGCGTCGGATACATTTTGCAGCAGATTGGCCTGATACCGCAATTGCTGTTCGGCCTGTTTGCGCTCGTGGATGTCGGTGTGTGTGCCCAGCATGCGCAGGGGCCGGCCTTCGCTGTCCCAGGCCACAATTTTGCCCATGGATAGAATCCATTTCCAGTCGCCCCCCTGGGTGCGCTGGCGGAATTCGACCGTATAAGCCGGGACTTCGCCCGCTATATATGCCCGGTAATGATCGGCCACTGGCTGGCGGTCGTCGGGGTGCAGCCGCTCGATCCAGGCGGCGTTGGTTTCGTGGAAGGTAGCCGGGTCATAGCCGAGCATGGTCACATATTCGGGGCTAACCTGGGCTTCGCCGGACTGGATGTTCAAATCATAAAGCCCCTGATTGGCCGCCGTCAGGGCCAGCCGCAGCCGTTCTTCATTCTCGCGCAGGGCTTCCTGGGTCTGTTTGCGCTCGGTAATGTCGTGGATAATGCCCATCACGGCGGGCCGGCCCTGATATTCGATGCGGCTGGCCCGCAGCTCAACCCAGAGCGAGCGCTCACCGCCATTACACAGAAAGCGAGCTTCGTAACGTTTCAGCGGCTCCGGTCCACTGCTGATGCGCTGGGTGAATCGTTCCGTCCAGACCGGCAAGAATTCGGGGGCAATGACCGCCTCGAAGGGCAGGTCCACAAGGGCTTCGTGGTTGTACCCCAGCATGGCCGGCAGCGCCGAGTTGGCAAAAACAAAGCGGTAATCCTGGGCCACAAAAACGCCGTCGGCCAATGATTCCAGGAGCGTACGGTATTTCTCCTCGCTTTCGTGCAGCGCGGTTTCAGCCTGCTGGCGGGCAGTGATGTCATGCACGATGGAGTATAAAAGCTCTTGGCCCTGCACCTCGATGGGGCCGCTGTATACTTCCACCTCACGGATGTCGCCATTGGCCAGGCGGTGGCGGAAGAGAAACTGGCGGCGCTGTTCGTGCCTGGACTGCTCCATTTCGACAAAAACCTGCTCACGCCTGAGTTGGTTGACGGCGGTAATCTCCAGGCCGGTTATTTCCGAGTGGGTGTAGCCGTAAAAGGCGCAGGCCGAGGAGTTGGCGTCAACAATACGGCCGCTTTTGGGATCAATCAGCAATATCACCGAATGATTGTTCTGAAACAGGCTGCGGTAGCGGGCTTCGCTCTGGCTCAGTCCGGCAGTGTAACGCTGGATCAGCCAATACAAGAGCAGGGCAGTGACCACAATATAGCCCCACCCTTTGAAGAGGCTGATTCGGTTGAGCAGCACCGGGTCGCGAGTCAACATCAACGCCAGTTGATCGGAGAACAAAATCCACAGGCTGCCAGTGAGCAGGTACAACCCGGCAATTTTCAAGGCGTCCCAGTTTTGAGGGGCAG
This sequence comes from Anaerolineales bacterium, assembly GCA_012032575.1. Next base: position 5,192 of record JAAUSP010000358.1, read on the forward strand.
ACTCAGAGGAAAGTGAGCGGTCATTCATAGCAGCCTCCGCGGGTTAGCACCAAAAATAAGACCCCCCCTATTTTTAAAGGTTACTTTAAAGGTTTGTGGATACTTTGTCAAGGTAAGACTATTTACAACTTTGATAAAATCAGCTAAAATAATCGCCTTCACTGCTGCTTCTATTTCGAGGTTGAGGCTCTTGGAAATTCAATTAACCCTGCACGGTATTCTCAGAGATTACCTGCCGCGCCCGGCCAAAGGCAAAACCATCCTCACGCTGCCGGAGGGGGCAACCATTGATGATGTGCGCAACCAGCTTAAAATCAAACAAACGGTCTCGGCAGCGGTGGGCGGGGTGCAGGTAGAAAACAGCCACGTTTTGCAAGACGGCGACGATTTACAGATGTTTCGGATGATTGGGGGGGGATGAAACGTGATGCGTGAGGCGTGATACGTTTGGCTTTTACGCACCACGTACTACGGTTACGTGTTATTGGAATTCACCTATTGTTATCACAAGGAGAGATGCTATGCCAAGCGGATACAACGGAAAGATTTTGCATGTCAATCTGACCGTAGGGGAGTTGACCGTTGAGGAGCCGCCGGAGAGTTTTTACCGCAAATACATGGGCGGCAGTGCGCTCAACATGCATTATTTGCTCAAAGAGATGCCGGCCAAAGCCGACCCCTTGGGACCGGATAATATTCTGGCCCTGTCGGTGGGCGTGACCACCGGCGCGGCGGTATCGGGCCAGAGCCGCATGACCTCTACGGCCAAAAGCCCGCTGACCGGGGCGATTGGCGACGCTCAATGCGGCGGCTTCTTTCCGGCGGAAATGAAATTTGCCGGCTTCGATGCCTTTATCATCAAAGGCAAAGCGGCCCGGCCCGTTTACCTGTGGGTCAACGACGGCCAGGTTGAACTGCGCGACGCCAGCCATCTGTGGGGCAAAATCACCGGCGAGGTCGAAGCGATTCTGAAAGAAGAATTGGGCGACAAAGACATCGAAGTGGCCCAGGTGGGTCCGGCGGGCGAACGGGGGGTGCGCTACGCTTCCATCATCAATATGAGCAACCGGGCCAACGGCCGGACCGGCATGGGCGCGGTCATGGGCAGCAAAAATCTCAAAGCGGTGGTCGTCCGGGGCAAAGAAGGCAAAAAGAAGTTTACCGTCGCCGACAAAAAAGGGCTGAACGATCTGGCCCGCATAGGCGCAAAAATGTTCCCCACCTCCGATGTGGCCGGCCTGGGCAAGTACGGCACTGCCGAAACTACCGGGGCGCAGCAGTCGGTGGGTATGTTGCCTTCCTACAATTTCAACAGCGGCGTCTTTGACAATTGGGAGAAAATTGACGGCCCGACCATGTACGACACCATTCTGCTGGGCGCGAATGAGGACAAGCAGGATTTGAAGGGCCGCGACACCTGCTACAGTTGCACCATTCGCTGCAAGCGGGTAGTCGAAATTACCGAAGGCCCCTACAAAGTTGACCCCCATTACGGCGGGCCGGAATACGAAACCACCTCCACCTTTGGCAACTACTGCGGCGTTGACGACCTGGCCGCCATCTCCTACGCCAACCAGCTTTGCAACCAGTACGGCATGGATACCATTTCGTGCGGGGCGACCATCGCCTGGGCCATGGAATGTTTTGAAAACGGCCTCATTACCATCGCCGATACCGGCGGCTACGCCCTGAACTTCGGCAGCGCCGAGGCGATGGTCAAAATGACCGAACTGATTGCTCACGGCGAGGGCTTCGGCCAACTTCTGGGACTGGGGTCGGCGGCGGCGGCCAAAGTCATTGGGCGCGGCACAGACGCCTATCTCATCACCTGCAAAGGCCAGGAAGCCCCGGCCCACATGCCCCAGATGAAGCGCAGCCTGGCCCTGATTTACGCGGTCAATCCCTTTGGAGCCGATCACCAGAGCAGCGAGCACGACCCGGTGTATGAGGAAAAGGTGGCTTACCCGGAGCGGCTGGGGTCGCTGGGCCTCTCGGACCCGCAGCCGGTGCGCTCGCTCACCCCGGAAAAGGTCCGCTTTGCCCGCGAGACCCAATATTTTTACAGCCTGATGGACAGTGTCAACGTTTGCCAGTTTGTCTACGGCCCGGCCTGGCAACTTTACGGCCCGGAGGATTTGCTGCAAATGATCCGGGTGGTGACCGGCTGGGAGGTGACAATGGAGGAGATGCAACAGGTCGGCGAACGACGGCTGAACATGCTGCGTGCCTTCAACGCCCGCGAGGGGGTTGACCGCGAGCAGGACAAACTGGCCGAGAAGATGTTCAAACAGGCGCTCAAAGGCGGCTCCAGCGACGGCATCGCCGTGGACCGCGTCCAATTCGAGGCCGCCCTGGATGAATATTACCGCCAGAACGACTGGGATGTTGAAACCGGCGCACCCACCCGCCACAAACTGGAAGCATTGGAACTGGGCTGGGTTGCGGATCAGTTAAGGGTGTAAGGCAGTTCCAAGATTTAAATTAACCAAAACGTGTTGCGTGGTGCGTGGTGCGTAAGATCAAACAGACGGAACACGCAAGACGCAACACGAATGTTGAGTAATTATTTTC
>JAAUSP010000359.1 GCA_012032575.1 Anaerolineales bacterium
CCGTGGTCTGGCTGAGTCTGTGTGCGGCGTCGGGTCTGTTCGCCTTTGCGCTGGAGTACGGCGATGCTCGCGCACGGATCCGCAAAGCGGGGATTGACCAGGCGCGTTTCCAGCTGTCGGAGCTCGAACGGCTCGCCCGCTCGGAGTTCGCCGGGGACGGCTCCGGCGTGCTGGGAGATTTGAACGCTCATAGCCTGGATATGGCCAGGTTTCTGACCGGATTGGAAATAACCGAAGTATCCGGTGTGACCGAGACCTTTGTCAAAGAAAGACCCGTCCCCCTGCAGGCATCCGGTCTATCCGGGAAAGGTGGCACGGAAAAGGAACCGGTGACGGTAGACGATGCCTCTTTGGGCATGTTCCGGTTTAACAACGGCGGCCTGGGGACCATCGAGGCCACCCGTTTTGCCACGGGCCGGAAGTCATTGTGGCAAATCGAAGTTTACGGCAGCCGCGGTGCGGTCCAATTTGAACTCACCCAAAACAATCTGCTCCAGTATTTTTCTCTGGATGATCCCCTGGAAACACAGGGATTTCGGACTATTCTGGTCACCGAGGCGGAAGTGCATGATTTTGTCAAGAACTGGTGGCCCCCTGGACATATGCTGGGCTGGGAGCATCATCACTGCCATACGATTTTCCATTTCATCAACTCTATTGCCCGGAATTTACCGGTAGCACCCTGGGGGGCCACGTTTGAGGATGGCCTTGAAGTTCAGCGGATATTGGAAGCCTTAGAGCTTTCAAACAAAGAAAAGTGCTGGATTCCGCTCAATCAAATATGAGTTAAGGCGGAGGAATGAGTGGTTCTGGTGCTCGTTCCCCTTCAAAGCAAGAAAGACTTACATTAGGGAGAATAGATTATGAAAATCGGTATGTTTACCGCCAATTATATGGATCGAGACCTCGAGGCCGTCTTTCAACTCATGGTTGAAAAAGGCTATGAAATGGCCGAACTGCCCGCCTTTATGGCAACAGCCATTGTGATATTGATGAAGTTCTGGAAACCGGGGGAAAGCGAATTAAGGAGCTGGCCAAGAAGTACAAGCTCACTATCTCGGCCCTAAGTAATCATACAGAAGGACAACTTGTTCTGGGGCCGCATACCAAGGATACTGACTCCCTGTTTCAGGGGACGCCGGAAGAGAAAATAAAGTTTGGCATGGACCGGATGAAAAAGACGGCTAAAGCCGCGGCGATGCTCGAAGTGCCGGTGGTCTGCGGATTTATCGGGTGTGAAATGTATTCCCGTTGGTTCCCTTTCCCCTATCCTCAGGGCTGGGATGAAATGGGTAAAGATTTTGTGGAGCGATGGGGCGAAATTCTTGATGTATTTGAAAAGGAAGGTGTCAAGTTTGCCCATGAACCTCACCCCAACGAATATGTCTACAATATTGAAACCGCTATTAAAAGCGTTGAACTGCTGAATGGGCATAAAGCCTGGGGATTTAACTATGATCCGGCGAATCTCATTTTGCAGGGACTGGACCCGGTTATATTTATTCAGGAATTGGGCGATAGAGTTCTGCATGTTCACGCCAAAGATGGCGAAATTGTGGCCCACAATATTCAACGATCGGGACTCCAACCCACAGGCAAGTGGGATAGAATAGATCGCGGTTTCCGCTTTCGCATTCCCGGCTGGGGATCGGTTCCGTGGAAACGCGTTTTGACCGAATTAGCCCTGGTCGGTTATGATTATGTGCTTAGCTATGAGCATGAGGATGTCGTCATGAGCCGGGAAGACGGGATTGAAAAGACCATCGAATATCTCCGCCCACTGATTATCAAAGGCAGGTATGAGGGGCGCGGAGATAAATTGTTTGAATAGAGCGGAATTTAAATCTTTACCATGAAGGAAATGATATGTTAGCTGCGGTTTATTACGGCCCGCGTGATTTACGCGTTGAAGAACGACCGGTACCTCATATCAGTCCAGATGAGGCCCTGCTCAAAGTAACGAGCGCCGGCATTTGTGGCACTGATTTACGCATCCTGCACGGGGATCACCGCAAGTACGCCAATGGGGTTATTCGTGTTCCCGGCCATGAAGTAGTGGGTGATATTGTCCAGGTTGGCGCAAATGTCAAAGGGCTTGAGGTAGGTCAGCGAGTGTTTGTGGCTCCCAATATGGGTTGTGGTCACTGTCGCCAGTGTGTCAGCGGCAACAATAACCGCTGTGCCAATTACGATGCTTTTGGAATCACCATGGACGGCGCGTTTGCTGAAACTATGCGTATTCCGGCTGCGGCGATTTTTGCAAGGTAACCTCATTCCGATTGATCGTGAAACCGATCCAGCCGCGGGCGCTCTGATTGAGCCGTTTGCCTGCGTGCTGCGGGGTCAAAATGCGGTAGATATTCGACCGGGCGATGTGGTTCTGGTATTTGGAGCCGGCCCTATTGGCGTGATGCATATCATGCTGGCCCGGTTGCGTGGAGCCAGCCGGGTGATTGTCAGCGAGGTTCTGGAAACTCGGCGGCTACAGGCTATCCAGGCCGGCGCCGATAGGGTGGTCAATCCGGTTCAAGAAAACCTGGCTAACGTGGTGCTTGAAGAAAGCAAGGGTGAAGGGGCCGATGTGATTATCACCGCGGCCCCGGTCCACGCTGTGCAGCAAGAGGCCTTACAGCTTGCCGCAATTGGTGGGCGGATCAACTACTTTGGCGGGCTGCCCAAAGATAAACCCACCATAGTTTTCGATTCAAATCTGGTTCATTATAAAGAAATACGGGTAACGGGTACCACTGCCTGCAGCACCGACGACTGCCGCCAGGCGGCAGCAATTGTTAACTCTGGGCGGATAGATTTAACCGCTATTGTGAGTGGGCGTTTTCCATTGAGTCAGACGGTTGAAGCATTTGCCGCTGCTGAAGATCGCACCTCGCTCAAAATTGTTGTGGAACCGTGATGGGACAAGCAGCTTTGGGAAATAGATTATGCGGACTCGTACCAAAATTGTAACGGTCACCGGTCCTATCGGAGTTGAGGAAGCTGGCATTACCGATGCGCATACGCACGTCTGGATCGCGCCGGTCCCTGGCACTCAGCCCGGATTGTTACTCTTCGACCTGCCTAATATTACCGCCGAGCTGATTGACTACCGCGAGGCTGGGGGGAAGACCTTGGTTGACTGCCAGCCCGGTGGGTGTGGGCGTGATAGCCGCCAACTGGTCAATTTAGCTCACCGAAGTGGGGTAAATATTGTCGCCTGTACAGGCTTTCATTTAAAAAAATATTACCCCAGCGATTATTGGCTGTATCAGGCAGAAGTAAGTCTGGATGAGGCGACAGCTTATTTCACGGATGAAATTATCAACGGTCTGGCCGAAACACGTGAGCAGAGTCAGCCGGTAAGAGCGGGTTTTATTAAGGTTGCATGTGAAGCTCGGCTCGAGGATACGCCAGCGGTTCTCCTCGAAGCGACCGCGCTAGCCAGCCGGGCTACCGGCGCAGCGATAGAAGTTCACACTGAAAAAGGAGCCGAGGCCGAAAAAATTGTAGCTCGATATATGAAGCATGGGCTTGAAACAAGCCGGTTGGTTATCTGCCATATTGATAAGCGACCCGATTTTGGGCTGCATTGTGAATTAGCTCGTGCCGGAGTCATCCTGGAGTACGACACCTTTTACCGTCCTAAGTATCAACCGGAGCAAAACGTCTGGCCCTTGTTAGAACGGATGGTAGTCGAGGGACTGGCCGAACGGATCGCTCTCGCCACCGATATGGCCGAAGCCTCGTTATGGACCCGGTTGGGGGGCGGGCCAGGCCAAGCAGCTTTTACCGGACAGATTATGCCATGCTTACAAAAAATAGGGTTTGACGCCCTCACTATTGAGAGACTGATGGGAGGCAACATTGCCCGTTGTCTTGCCATTAATATATAGGAGAATGAATTATGACCAGCGCCAAAGATATCCCATTTACCTTTGGGATAGATTTGATCAATACAAAACTGGAAAAGTATGACAATCACATCATCAGAACCTTGTCCGCGATGAAGGGACAATATCTGAACCAGACAGCCTTTGAAGCCATGGTGGCCAAAGAAGATATCCTGCTTTACGAGGTTTATGAAATCAAACGACCGGAACTTTGTGGTGAACTTTTGCAGGGCCTCTCCATTGTTCATCCCGGTACAGTAGGCGATGAGTATTTTATGACCAAAGGGCATTTCCACACCGTGTTGGAAACCGGCGAGGTCTACTACTGCCTGCAAGGCGAAGGGGTGATGGTAATGGAGACACCCGAAGGCGATTGGTCGGTTGAGGAACTGCGCCCTGGCCGGGTGCTCTATGTACCACCCCGGTGGGCGCATCGCTCGGTCAATACCAGCGCCCAGCACGAAGACCTGGTTACGTTTTTTGTTTACCCTGGTCACGCCGGCCACGACTATGGCACTATTGAGAGTCAGGGTTTCCGCAAACTGGTGATCGCTGAAGATGGTCAACCAAAAATCATTGATAACCCGCGCTGGAAAGCGCCTGAGCAGCGCTAATGATTGACCTGAAGTCCTGCTGTGTGTTGGTTACGGCAACCTCTTACGCTAAAAGTGACCCCCGTCTCAAAACAGAGCTGGAAGCAGCCGTGGGTCAGGTGATCTATAACTCTACCGGAAAACCGTTGTCGTCCGGGCAGGTGGCCGAATTGTTACCTGGTTGTGCCGGCTATATTGCCGGTTTGGATGTAATTGATCGGGCGGCTCTCGAAGCTGCAACCCAGTTGAAAGTCATTGCGCGTTATGGATCTGGTGTGGACCGGGTTGACCTGCAAGCAGCCCAGGAAAAAGGGATTATCGTTACTAATACTCCCAGCGCCAATGCTACCTCGGTGGCTGAGTTGACTATTGGTTTGATCCTGGCATTGGCCCGCTGCCTACCCTATGCCAATGCCAACACCAAGGCAGGCGAATGGCCGCGGCTGGATGGCCTGTCATTAGAAGGTAAAACGGTTGGTTTGCTGGGGCTGGGTGCGATTGGTAAACAGGTAGCACACCGGCTGAGTGGGTTTGATTGTACCTTACTCGCCTACGATCCGGTCATTAATGCCGAGACAGCACGGATTCATAACACCCGCCTGGCCCCTCTCGATGAAGTGGTCAGCCAGGCTGATTTTCTGTCGTTGCACCTGCCCGTTTTGCCGGAGACGCGAGGCATGATTAACAGAAGTTTCCTGAGCAAAATGAAAAATGGAGCTTTCCTGATCAACACAGCGCGAGGAGAGCTAATTGACGAAGCCGCCCTGTTTGATGCTCTCCAGAGTGGTCATCTGCGGGGAGCCGCCCTGGATGCTTTTAGCCCGGAACCGCCCCGGATAGACAACCCCTTGCTGGCGCTGCCACAAGTTATCGCCACGCCGCACACCGGCGCTCATACCGATGGCGCTACCAACGCGATGGGCTGGACGGCGCTTCAAGATTGTCTGGCCGTACTGCGCGGTAACCAACCCAAACATCGGGTAATTTAGTTTAGCTGGGTTAAACTTCATCAGGTTAAGATAAGGATGGGTGTTCAACCCGCCAACCCTCCAGTTTTTGAAGCAGATTAACAAATTTGGTTGTCAAAATCCATAAGGAGCACCAAACAAACCATGGAAACTGCTGGTTTATTTGAAACATTGCAAGAGTTTGGGGTTATCCCCGTTATCGCTATAGATTCGCCCGAAGGGGCTGTGCCTCTGGCCGACGCTCTGATCGAGGGAGGACTGCCCGTAGCCGAGATTACATTTCGTACTGCGGCAGCGGCTGAGGTCATCGCCAGGATCAAAAAAGAAAGACCCCAACTTATTCTAGGGGCAGGAACCGTACTCACCCTTGATAATTTGAAGTTAGCCAGGGATTGTGGGGCGGAGTTTGGCGTAGCGCCTGGCCTAAATCCTGAAATTGTTCAGGCGGCTCAACAATTCGATTTGCCATTTATACCCGGCGTGGTGACGCCCAGCGAAATAGAGAGCGCCTTCAAATTAGGGGCTCGATTCCTCAAGTTCTTTCCGGCAGAAGCAAGCGGCGGAGTTAGCATGATCAAGGCTTTGGCGGCTCCTTATGCTCATTTGGGGATTAAGTTTATGCCAACCGGTGGGGTTAGTCTGGCTAATCTCAAGGATTATTTGGCCTTGGATACGGTTGCTATGGTTGGGGGTACGTGGATTGCCTCTAAAGATACGATCAGGGCCGAAAACTGGATTGAGATTCGCCGTAACTGCCAACAAGCCTGTGAACTCGTTGCTCGTATCAGAAATCAGCTATAAGCCTGGCCATCAATTTTCAGACATAGGAGAATACTGCCATCATGGAAGAAGCAAATTCTTCTCTTTATAATATTTCTACCAAAAAAGTACCCACATTCTATTTTATCGGGGTGACAACCACAAAGTCTTCAATCATGAAGGTCTTCCCTTTGTGGATGGTTGAGCTTGGCTACCCAGAGGTGATGATTGAAGGCATTGACCACCCGATTCATGACGATCCTGCCGCTTATCGAGCCAGTGTAGCTCAAATAAAGTATGATCCATTATCATTGGGGGCGCTGGTCACCACCCACAAGATGGATTTATACGCTGCTACAGAAGATATGTTTGACTATCTCGACCCGTATGCTCAGACAACGCATGAACTGTCCAGTATTTCTAAACACGAGGGAAACTGGAGGGGCACGCCAAAGATCCACTTTCGGCAGGTTTGAGTTTAGATGCAATTATTAAAGAAAACTATTTTGCGGATACCGGTGGTCATGTTCTGTGTTTTGGAGCAGGTGGGTCTGCCCTGGCCACGTTACTGCATTTGATCAACAAGAAAAATAAAGGGGATCGTCCCGAGCGCTTCATTGCGGTTAACCGTTCCCAGCCTCGCTTGGATCATATGCGCAGTATGGTCGAAAAATTTCCGACCGATATTCAGGTCGAATATATTCTGAATGCTGATCCGCGTTGCAATGATGAACTGATGGCTAGACTGCCCACAGCCAGTATTGTAATTAATGCCACCGGTATGGGTAAGGATACGCCTGGTTCACCTATTACTGACGAGGGTATATTTCCTAACCATGGCATTGCCTGGGAATTTAACTACCGCGGGGAACTCGATTTTATGCAGCAGGCCCTGCGCCAGCTTCGGACGCAAAATTTACAGGTTGAAGATGGGTGGGTTTACTTTGTCCACGGCTGGACCCAGGTCATTGCTCAGGTTCTACACACCCCCATTGAAGGTGAGTTATTTAACCGTCTGGCGACAGTGGCTGAAGTAGTTCGTCCCAAGAGTGACGTGGTGTTAGGCCAGAAAATAGATTAATCCTGAAGGTTGGTCGTATACCCAAGGGTTGTGGGTAATTCAAACTGAGGGATGCTGTCCCTCGATCCTGCGGACAAATAGAAAGGTCCCAGTTTTTGGCTTACCAGGCTCATGTTCCTCGGTATTTTACAGTTCCCTTTTTAGTAGGGTAGCCAAAGTCTTTTTGGCTGCCCCTTCCGTTCTAATTGAGGTCCCAACGAAAAGGAGACTGTTGCCGAATTCAAGGTTAGGGTGACTTTGCCGGGGGTTTGAGGGAGATTTGCCCCGACCCTTCGACAGGCTCAGGGGAGCCGAAAAGGGGATAAACCGAGGATTACACCCCTTCGGGTGCGCCGAAGAGCGTGACAAGTAAGAGGAGGTCAAGCGGCTGAGGGTGGGCTGCGGGACCTCTTTTTTGTTGAAAAAACGGCAAATCGGGTCATTTTTCGGTCACAATGGGGCCAAAATTAGGCCGAAAACGGT
>JAAUSP010000360.1 GCA_012032575.1 Anaerolineales bacterium
CTGGGGGGTGGCTGTTGGGGCTCGGCAATAGGGCCACGGTGAGGGCCGGTTCTACCGCGCCACAAGCAGTTAGCAGGATGGCTAATAGTAAGACCATCCCTTGAAAATATTTCAGCATCAGACTCTCCTTTGGCTTCAGTCTTCGCGGTCAAGGTTAGTGTAAAGGCAAGGTCTTACAAATTTATTACGGTATCGTTTATTCCGCCGCGACCTGCTCCAGCCCCAGCGGATCAAGGATGTCAATCTGCTTGCGGCCCGTCTCAATCAACTGCCGGGCCTTAAAGTCGTTCAGGGTTTGGGTGGCCGTCTCACGGTATGTGCCGATGGCCTCGGCCAAATCCTGATGGGTATAGCCAGAGATGCTGCCGCCTTGCTCCTGACGTAAACGCAGCAGTAAGGCGGCCATGCGGGCCGGAATGCTCTTAAAGGCCATATCTTCCAACTGGGTTTCGGCTTTGTTCAGCCGGTCAGCCATCACTTGCATAAAACGGAGCGCGACCATTGGCTTGCTGAGAATCAGACGCTCCACATCGTGGCGGCTCATCACACACAGCAGGCAGTCGTCCAGCGCTTCGGCAAATTTACTATGCATGCCCTGGCCGATAATGCCCATTTCCCCAAAGATGGTACCGGGGCCGAGGGCGGCCACCGTTAATTTTTTACCTTCAGGCGAAAGACGGTAAAGCTGCACCCGGCCTTTTTTCAGGATAAAGAGGACTTCGCTGGCGTCTTCGGGGCGGTAAAAAATCTTCCCCCGCCGGCACGTGCTCATCGTGGTCGTCCGCTCCATCTCCTGCATTTCGGCTTGGGAGAGACCCTGGAAAACATCTATCTCGCGCAGATAATCTATTTTTTCACGGGTGTCCACGGCTCAACCTGTCTGGATGGGATTGGATTGACCATTGCCTCGCTGGCCCACCGAGCTACTTCAACAGGACCGGGATTACCCAGGGAAACAATGCGATTGTTGAGCATGTAGGTAGGAGTGGCAAAACCGCTTCTGGGATATTAGCCTGGGGATCATCCAGGTCTATCAGCTCAACCGCAAGATGCGGATAATCCTGCTTGATCCGGGTCGCTGTGACCTGAGCCTCAGCGCAGCCGGGGCAGTGGTTGGTAACAAAGATTTTTAAGACTGATTTCATCCTGGCGAACCCATCCTCTCTTAAGAACTCATACGAAGTTTTATGAGTAACTTATGTTCTTTACTCATCTATATACTATCACTATCTTTGCAGTTTTCATAACCAATCAAAATTTGCACGCAGATGACGCAGATTCGACTGATTTTCGCTGATTTTTTCTAAATTTCTCTGCGTAAATCTGCGTTTATCAGCGTTTATCAGCGTTCTATTTAAAAAGTGCAAAGGTAGTGATACTATCATAATAGAGCAATCCGGGTAAGTAATGACAATTACAATTGGGGTGGAAAAGACTGTTTTGAATACCATAGCTTCAAGTTGATTCGGGTCTAACAGTTCAACGATAAGGTCCGCGTCAGGTTAACCAGAGCCATAAGCTGGCCAGACGATTGCCCCGCTCAATCGCCGTTTGCAGTCGAGGTCGCAGCAGGGCATCGAAGCCGAAGAAACGCCCTGGCGCAAAAGCCAGCAACACCAACGATAGAACAACCATCAATGGTAACTCCACTCCCACTCAAAGGGACTGCTGATCCCGGCCAGGCCAATCATCAATTGCGCAGATTGGGCCAGGGCGACCAATCCACCCAAACGACTGAATAAGCCCAGGAGCAGGCTGACAAAAATGAAGGCTTCCATCCCCCAAATAACGTATCCAAACCAGCCGATATTGGGCATGACAAAGTTTTTGAGGAACAACCCGTTCAACTGGGCCGCCCAACCGAGATCAACGGCCAATTCCGGCTGGCCCTGGTTATCAAGATTCGTTACAAACATCGGCCGAGGTCGTTCAGACCAGACGACCTCAACCCCAATCCAGTCGCACAAGCCGGTACTACGAACCAGCCGCCCCTCCGCATTGGCCGTGGTAAAGTGGAAATCCGCCGGGCAGCCAAAAGTGGGCGGCATTTTCCAGAACAGGCTGCTGAAAAAGAGATAGGCCAGGGCTATGCGAGCGATAACCAGAATTACTTTTTGTAACATTCCTTCCCAGGCAATCACTTTGGATTGGGTGAGAGGGTAAGTAGTCATGAAAATCTCCTTCTTTATCCTAAATTTTCCCTATTTTTGGTAAACCTCAGCCGCCATAAACTGTTGTATCCGGCCGGAAAGCGGCCCAGGCAAACCAGAAATGAACGTGGCTCAACACCGGCTCAAGCTGCTCTCCGGCCAACTCCCCCTTAATCGCCCGGCCAAAGACATCCCATTCGCTGCCGGTCTCGTTATCGGTGATAACCCCATCCTTGTGGCCAAACGTCAGCGCTCGTCCAGCCACTTCAGGGCTGAACATGGCGGCTGAACCCACTTCTCTGGACTCGGCAATCTCACCTTTGTCCAGCGCTGACACCTGGCCCGGCTCGTAAAAAATGACAATCTTCGCCCCTTCGAACGTATCTTCAATCACCCCCTGCTCGGCGATAACGGCCAGGGGGTAGGCCGCCGCACTTTTACCGGAGAAGATACCCAGCACCCGCTCCGTGGCCGGCAGGCGGGGGTCAGGGGTATCCGAAAACAGGAACGGCTGGGGCGAAGAGTCATAACCAACGTAGGGGTTTTGTCCGTAAGGCCGCCCGGCGTTGGAAAGCACAACCCCGTTGGGATACGCTGCCTTAAAATCCTTCCAGGCGACCAGTTGGGCCGGGATCAGTTCAAGCTGCGTGCCGGTCAGGTCGCCCACAATGGCCTCGCCGGTAAACTGCTGCCACCAGGACAGAGTTTTGTTGTCCCACATAATCAAATCGCTGTTGCGCAGATTGCCGGAGACGCCGAAGCGCAGCACCTCGCCGTTGACCTCTCTTTTGAAAACGATGGCCGCATTGCACAGCGGACAAAAGGTCACGGCGACGGGAATACCGGCAATTTCATCATTGGCAATCTCGTGGCGGGTCAGAATGGCCAGGGGGTAGGCTTTGGCTTCGTCGCCGACGGCCAGAGCAATGACCGGCTGCGCATCCGCGAGCCATTCGTCACCTTTGGCAATCGAATCAAAGGTGGGATTATCAATCGGGGGGATGCCGTCGGGCGGCGGGCCGCCGGAGAGAATGTCGGCATAATCGGCACTGTGTTTGCAGAAGTTGGTTTTGAGGCCGCTGTCGGGGTCAACTATCTCCTCTCCGGCATACCGGGCCAGGGTTTCCGCCGTCCAGGTGTCAGAGGTGAATCTTACGCTGATTCCGTTAAATGGATCAGTGCAGTTGGCGGGATGAGTATCGGCCGCAACAGTTGTTTCTGCCTCCGGCTGAGTTTTGGCTGTATCTGCCCCCTCTTCCGCTGCTTTGGCCTCATCGGCCACAGGTTGAGCGACTTCATTACTTTTGGGTGCGGTTTCCGTAGTTCCGCACTGAGCCGCCACGGTAGCCAGGGCCAACATTATTAATCCAATCCAAATCAATTGCTTCATGGGTTTCGCCTTTATAGCTAAATTTGATAATAACCCCATGCTATCTGGTTTTCAAATAAAGTTCTGTAGGCCACCTTACATAGAAAAGAGAGAAGATCGGCTATAGTTGTAATAACACCTGACATCTTGCCCGATGAGAGGAAGTAACGGACCGTGAGGTACATTATCCTCCTTTTTACCCTGGTTCTACTGGCGGCTTTCCTGAGTATGCCCCAAACCGCCGTCAAATATCTACATCACCGTAACGATGTGCCTGCTTGCGCCTCCATACCAGACAAGCGGCCTTCATTAGAACCCTTCTTGGATGATCCGCAACTATGCCTTCATCTTTTGCTTGATTGAACAGAGCGGTGTTTTTGCGGTGAATATTCTGGGCGCGGATCAAGTGGCCTGGGGTATGCGTTTTGCCGGCATGAAACCGGAAATGAAAGATCGCTTTGCCGGGATTGAGGCCAGGGTGGCGGTAACAAATAGCCCTATTTTGCCCAACACGCTGGGCTGGGTTGATTGCGAATTGCGCTATGCCTATGACGGGGGCGACCATACCATTTTGTCGGTGAAGTGGTCGCCGGAGGCACGAGTGACCAAGACGATCCGCTGCTGTATTATAACCGAACCTGGCGAGAGTTGGCTCGTCTGGAAGAAGCCGTGCGGGTGTAACAATGAAATCGAATTGATTTCCGTCGGCTTCGTCTTCAGCGTATTGGCCCGTCTGGCTGATGCCTTCGATTTTGACCTCACTACATCCGCCCGTTGGAGAGTCGGCGGCAAGGTGTTCTATTGGCTGGGCTACAGCCGGACGAGTATACCGGGCCAAAAGGAGAAACTTTCAATCTCGATACTTGCTTTCGACTGTTGAAAACAAAAAATTAATTATTTGGCAGCGGCCATGGGCAGGTCAAAACATCGGAGCCACACCGGCGTAAGTGTATCGCGCATTGCTGTAACCGAGAGAATATCGCCTCAGACTCATAGCCTTCACCTACCAGGTCGCTTAGAAATTCAAGCAATGCTTGCCATTCCGCACAAGTAAGGGGCGGAAGTTGGTCTGTCTGCTCGGCTAACAACAATTGCCACACAGGGCGTGGACTGGGGATGAATATTGTCTCTCTTTTTTGGAACATCTTTGTTCACCTTTAACATTTGGTATGCCTTTTGGGTATTGATACTATCATAACAATGGCTATTTCATTAAGTATATCATAGCGGATAATGGCGGCAGGGTCAGTAAGTTGTCTTACATTATCGGTCAAGTCGTCTTTTCCAATCACCTCACAAAAAAGTTTTGTAAAAAGGAGAGGACTCGGCCAATACAGGTGCAAGTTTGGTGAGCTATCTTACAGAACTAGCCTGCTTCATCGAGTATAATGGCCTGGATGTGACTCAAAATTCTAAATACAAGGAGACTTTATGGCCATAACAACTCAGAAAAAACAACCCAAGCCAGGTAAGCGAAAAGCCACGCCAAGTGCTTTTAGCCGCCTCAAGTTAGCCGGTATCGCCATCTTGGTGGCCGGCTTGCTGGCCTTTGGGGTAGCCCAACTTATGGATGCTAACCAACCGGCTATTTCATCTGCGGTCAAGGGCAACCCCACTGCTTCGCCAGGGGTGAACTCCGACCCTGCCTCCAACCAAGAAAGTGGAACGGACTCGCCTATTGATGCGACTGACCTTGAGGCGAAATATCTTGGCCCACCCACCGATGTGGCTAACCTCTCTCTAGCCGAGGCAGGGCAAGCCGGACAGCCCGTGCTGGTCTGGTTCCACGCCGATTGGTGACACGTTTGCCAGCAGGCAAAACCGGAGGTCGTGAACCTCGGCCAAGAATTTGCAGGAAAGGTAAAAATTGTGCGTTTGAATGTGGATCATGCGGAGAGCCGTGAGGCGCTCCGGCGCTATGGGGTTAGAGGTACGCCAAGCTTTGTCCTATTCGACGCAGCCGGTCAAATTCGGGGTAATGTGACCGGCTGGCCCGGCTATCAAGCCTTTGCCGATGCTTTTAAGGAATTGCTGGTAGACGGATAAACTTTGACTTAAGCCATTACCCAAATGTGTCATAACCCTCAAAAGCCCCATCCTTGGCGATTGGGCTTTTGAATTTCAACATAACTTTATGGAGCGATAAGATGAAGAACAACATCACGATTTATGGCGCCTACTGGTGCCCCGACTGCCGCCGCAGCAAACGTTTTCTGAGCGAATATCAAATAGCCTACAATTGGATAGACATCGAACAGGACGATGAAGCCCGCGCCTACGTCGAAAAATTGAATCACGGCAAGCGGATCATCCCCACCATCACCTTTGGCGACGGTTCTTTCCTGGTAGAACCCTCCAATGCTGAACTGGCTAAAAAATTGAACTTAGCCACCCAGGACGCGCACTCATTTCACGATGTGACCATCATCGGAGCCGGCCGGCCGGGTTGACGACGGCTATTTATGCGGCTCGCGATGGTTATACCGTTATGGTCATTGACGAAGGCGCTCTCGGCGGTCAAGCCTCGACCACCGAAAATTTGGACAATTATCCCGGTTTTCCTGAGGGTATTCGTGGAGCCGAATGGTCTCAGCGTGTCGTCGCCCAGGCCCGCCGCTTTGGGGTGGAATTTCTGCAAGCGCAGACAGTGGTCGGCTTGCGCCGGGTCAACAACACCTTGTGTATCAAAACGAGTGACGATAGGGAATACGAGAGCAGCGTGGTGTTAATTGCCACCGGCGCGGATTACCGCCGCCTGGGGATCGAAGGGGAAGAGGATTTCATCGGGGCCGGGGTGCATTTCTGCTCCACCTGTGATGGCCCCTTTTACAAAAACAAGCGGGTAGCCGTCGTCGGTGGGGGCAACAGCGCTACCGACGAAGCCCTGGGCTTGCTCCGCTTTGCCGAGCACGTGACCATGCTGGTGCGGGGCGATCAGCTCAAAGCCAGCAAGGTGGCCATTGATAAGGCTGCTGCTGATGAACGCATTACCATCCGCTACAACACCGCCGTTACCCGGTTGGCCGGCAGCGAGGGCAAACTAAACGCGGTGCATATTAAAGACAGACACACCGGAGCGGAGGAAGTTTTGCGCCCGGATGGACTGTTTGTCTTCATCGGCCAGCAGCCCAACACCGGTTTCCTCCAAAATAGCGGCGTCCTGTTGGATGAAGGGGGTTTTGTCCTCACCGGCCCGCACCTGGCCCGTCATCCTGCCTGGGCCGGTGATGGTGAACCGGATATTTTGGCGACGAGTGTGCCTGGCGTTTTTGCTGCCGGGGATGTTCGCACCGGTTCAACCAAGCAGGTTGCCTCCGCCGCCGGCGAAGGCGCGACCGCCGCTTTATTGATCCGCGAATATCTCAATAGGCATTAAGTTCAGGAGATTATCTATGGCTGTTGAAAACGTAACTCTCTTCGCCGCCTTTCTGGCCGGCTTGCTCTCATTCATTTCCCCTTGTATAACTCTCTTCCTGATAGATGACCTTGATCCCGGCGAGCTGGGCTTTGTAAGTCAGCATCTCGATAAAGCGGGCGTGGGGTAGTTGGACGAAGTTCTGGTTGTTGCGGTCGCCTAATTTGGCTTCCTGCTTCCAGAAATCGTTCTTGCTGATGACTAATGTACCCATTCTCTCGGCAACCAACTGGTCTACAATCCGCCGGCTGGCGACGTGCAGATAGTGGTTAATCCGACCGTTGCGAATATGACCCAGACGGCGAATCGGAATTGAGGTCTTGCAGTTTGCCGGGAGACAGGCTTGCAGATCAGCTTTACGCTTGTTGTAATACTGATTTGTGGCTTTGGCCGGGCGACCGTTAATAATGAATGGCTGAAAGCCAGGCTTATTTGCAGCTATCGTCGCCAAAGCATCCACCTCGATGTCCAGACCGGCCACCCAGGCCGGGTTGAGATCAGGATTGGCAGGAACGTGAACCAGTAAGAGAGCATGTGACCCGTTTCAAAGAAGTGCTGCCGGATGTGATAATTGACCAGGTTGTAGAGATTTTTGGAAGCAAAAGAGGCGGTATCGATGACCTCGTAGCGCGGGTCAGCGGGGTAGATACGATGCTGTTCGACCACACCAAAACCGGCGAGCTGATGAGCCGCCTCAACAACGACGTGGTCGGGGCGCAGAGCGCCTTGACCGGCACGTTCATCACGATTCTGACCAATATTGTCACTGTTGTGACCACCCTGTTTATT
>JAAUSP010000361.1 GCA_012032575.1 Anaerolineales bacterium
TAAGACGGCCATGCATGCGGCCATGCTGTACAACTACCTGGGTATCCCGGAATGACCGGCACCGACTTTCAAAAAACGGCCCACGCTCAGGTGCAGAAATTCGGAGCGCAGATTCACGCGGAGGAAGTTAGCGGCATCGAGCAGACAGAGACCGGCTTTGCCGTAACCACTGCCGGCGGTGAGCGTCACGAAAGCAAATATTTGATCATTGCCGAGGGTAAATCCATTAAACTGGCCCAAAGCCTCGGCCTGACCATCACCAGCAGCGGGGTGCAGGTTGACTCCAACTATCGCAGCTCGATTGAGCGGTTGTACGTGGTCGGGCGCAGCACCCGGCTGGCCCGCAGCCAGGCCATCATCTCCGCCGGAATGGGTGCAGTCGCCGCCCTGGATATTTTAGCCAACGAAAAAGGCAAAGATTTTGTAGATTACGATACGGTCAGTTGACTCTACAACCTATAGTCCATTAGAAAAGTTTTCGCCCCACGACTTACGTGTTGCGTGTTGCGTGTTCCGTTTATTTGACGCAACACGCAACACGCAACACGTGCCTGATGAAAATCCCCTTTACCATTACTTCACTTTCTGCCCGGTCCACGGGTCCCAAATGGCATATTTGCCTTCACTGGTAGCCGTGACCAGCAGCGAAGAATCTTCCCAAAACGCCACACTGACAATCGAGCCGCCCTCGCTGTCAAGCACTCGGGCCTGCTGCCAGGTCGAGGTGTCCCACAGACGAGTGGTGCCGTCGTCGCCGCCGGTAGCCAGCAGCCGGCCATCGGGCGAGAAGACGACGTAGCGGATGGTGTTGGTGTGTCCGCCCAATTGAGCAATGGCCTGGCCTGTCCGCAAATCCCAGACAAGGGTGGTTCCGCTGGTATCTGACGAAGCCAGGTAGGTAACTTGTTCGTTGAGGCTGAGTTTGGTCACAGCAGCGGTATGGCCGTTCAGGCTGAATAACAAGCGCCCTTCAAGCGTATCGGTCAGGTTGATGGTTGTTCCATTCGGCGCGATGGCAATATACAGCCGCCCGTTGAGCGGCAATCCGGTGGTGATGACCGCATCTTTGAGCACTGCTTCGGCCCGCAGAAAGCCGGTGTAAATGGCCAGGCCAATCACCACGACGGTTGTCAGGATAAACAGCCCCAGGGCGATAACGGTCCAACGCAGTCGTCCCGCCGCTTTGGCTTGAGCCTCGGCCCGCTGGCGTTCGGCTTCGGCCAGAGCGCGAGCCTGCTCCAGTTCGCGCTGACGCTGGACCTCTTTTTCGGCTTGCAGCTTGGCTTCTTTGGCTTGTTGTGC
Organism: Anaerolineales bacterium; assembly: GCA_012032575.1. Next base: position 1,303 of record JAAUSP010000361.1, read on the forward strand.
GGCCTGGCTGGCCCCCAAAAACTCTTCCACCAGCGATCCCAGGCCATGCCAATTATAAGCCAGGGTTTCCTGGAGTGCTTGATCCGAAAGCAACTGGTGTCCACTTTTGCCCGACTTTTCCCAGGAACGAGCCACCTGGAGCAGCGGTTGCTGTTCGCGCCAGCGTTGATTCGATTGCAGAATCGGTTCGATAAAGCGGTCGTGAACCAGTTCGTACCAGATGCCCCCGGCCCGGCTTTCGGTGCGAAGCAAAAATTGGTTGACCAGCAAATCGGCTGCGTGGATCGAAAGCCCCTCGGTTTTGTCGGTTCCCCGATAAACACTGCCCCGCGTCCCGGCTTCGGTGATCAATTTGTGTTCAAACCAATCACGCAGATCAATTTCAGATCCGCCGGTTTCAGTTAAAACTCTGGTCAGGGCTTGCTCATAAAATGCCGCCAGCGCCATATCCACATTGCCAAGTTGGCGCACGTCGGCGGGGGTAATTTCGGCGGCGGGTCGGTGCTTTAAATTTTCCCACAGTTGGTAGCAGACCACCTGCAACTGCACCGGCTCGACAAACTGGCCGGCCTGGGTTTGGGTTTGACCCTCCACCCGCACCTGGCGTAAGTTGTCCACCAGGCTTTCGGCTACACCGGAGGCAAAGGGTCGCCCGGCCTGGGCGGCCGGTTTCTGGACCGCTTCCAGGGCGGCGACATGGTCCATGCGCTGCATGTAAAAACGGGCGCGCATTTTGCCGGTCAGCAGCGGCGCGTAGGGTTCAATAGCTGCCAGGTAATCCTCGCGGAAGGTCAGCACGACCCACAGCAGCGGGTCGTCGGCCATGGCCCGGTCGAGCTGGCGAAAGAAATCTTCGCGCTCCGCCCAGCGGGCCGGGTGGCTGGTTATCAGCTCCTCAAACTGGTCAATAATCAAAACGTGGGGCGCTTCGACATATCCCTCAGCCTGCGCCTGAGCCTCAGACTCATAACGATAGTGCTGCCCGTTGTCGCTGACCAGCCCGGCCAGAAAATCGGTCAGGGGCAGGCGCAGAAAACGCTGAGGATCACTGCCGCTCTGGTCCAGACTGAGCATCAAATTGAAGGCAAAAATATTGCCGACCTCGCGGGTACCCTGGGGCAGTTCGCCGCTGACCCGGCCTGTGGGCAAAACTGCATAACCATTCTGGCGCAATTGGGGAATCAAGCGGGCATTAATCAACGAGCTTTTGCCCGCGCCGGATTGAGCATAAAACAGGGTCAGTCGCTCCGAGACCACCAGCGCAAACAGGTCACGCGCTTCTCGCTCCCGGCCAAAAAAGCGGTCTCCATCCTGTTGGGTAAAGGTGCGCGGCCCGACGTAAGGATTTTCAATTTGGGTCATAATTACTCCAACGCTTGGCGCAATTCTTGAATAAACTGCTCAATCTCGCCCCAGTAGACTTCAAACTTGGCCTCGCGGCGCAGATATTCTTGCAGGTATTGTCTTTCGGCTTCATTGGGGGCCAGTTGAATGGAGACGCTGGTGTGCTGCAAGGGCCGGGGTTTGACCAGTCCCCAGAAAAGAACCTTGAATTCCCAACTGGGCAAATTGTAACCCAACAAAATCAACGACGAATCGGCCATGGCCTGGCGGACGCGCTTGGGAATGGGATCGGTGCCCCGGCCCATCTCCTGAGAAATAGCCACCAGAAACTCCAGATAATCGTTCTCGGTCAACACCAGCGATTCCGGGTAGGCGTCGAGGCCGTGCAGGTGATACACCAGCGGCGCTTCTTTGCTGGGTTGATAGTCGCTTTCAAACACAGAGGGAATACTTTCCAGGCCCTTGTGCCAGCGGCAGATTTCGGTGCGCGGTTCTCTGCCGGCTCGTTTCAACGCCACTTCGATAAAATCGTGATAGCTGGTGGTCAGGTAAATGGGCAGGGGAAATTCGGCCAGGTTCAACAGCGGATTGGCCCGGCCACCCTCGAAGCGCGGATAGCCCAGGCGGCCCGAAAATTCGGAGAAGGTCACATCGTCAAAGGATTCCTCGATTTCGGCCAGGGTTTCTTCGGGGATACCGGCAGCCTCGGCCAGGTCAAACAGGCGATTTTTGATAAAATTGATGTAGTCCGTTTTGAGCGCCCAGGCATCGGTGATGCTTTCGTCGGTGATCCCTTTGAATTGGCTGGTTTGGGGTAAATTATGCTTATCGGGCAGGGGATATTGGACGTAGTCGGCGTAAGCGGCAGTAAGGGCGGCGTGCCCGCCCAAAACCAGATTGTGGTCAACACTGTGGCTGATCACCGGCACTACTTTACCGGCCCGGATGCGGTCAACAATGGTCTGCTGCCAGGTGACCCCCTCCTTTCTTTCGACATCCCCGCTGATTTTTATTCTCGGCATGGCACCATCCTCCGCTGAAGAGAGTAATCAGAAGCCAGTAGTCAGAAGTCAGTCGTCAGTAAATTTTGGTAACTATTCAAGCATGTCATTTCGACCCGCGAAGCGGGGAGAAATCTCCGAGGCCGATGTAGCGCGATAGCGATATTTCATGTCGGCCTACGGCCTCAAAATAACGTGAGGGTTGAATTAAACCACCATCTTAAGATTTAATTGAGCGCATTATACCACGACTTAGTCAAATTTGTCTTTTTCGGCGCAAGTTTTCATAAAGTAGCAGGGTAGCGGCGGTCGGCGGTCGGTGGTCGGCGGTCGCATCTCAACAGGATATAAGTTTGATTGCAAATGTGGCTGTTGTGTTATAATATAACATGAAAGTGCTGCAACTAAAGAGAGGGCTATGTCAAAACCCTGGTTGAAATTTTACGATGCCGAAGTGCCGGCTGAGTTAGTCATCCCGCCGCTGACCATCCCCGATTTGCTGCGCCAGGCTACCCAGAACTACCCTAAACACACTGCGACCATTTTTATGGGCGCGCGGCTCAATTATAATCAGATGAAGCAGCAGGCTGACAAATTGGCTGCTGCGCTGTACGCCCTGGGTGTTCGCAAAGGCGACCGGGTGGCGATTATGCTGCCCAACTGCCCTCAGGCGATCATGGCCTATTACGCCACTCTCTCGCTGGGCGCGGTGACGGTGATGACCAATCCGCTGTACGTGGAGCGGGAACTGGAACACCAATGGGGCGACTCCGGGGCAAAAGTGGTCATCGGGTTGGATATTTTTTGGCCGCGCATCGAAGCGGTCAGATCCAAACTGCCGCTGGAGCATGTGATTTTGACCGGCATCCAGGATTATATGCCCCTGGCTAAAAAATTATTAGCGCCCCTGGAACTGCGTCGCCAGGGTAAATGGGTTGACGTGGCCTATGCCGACACCATTCACGCTTTCAAAAAACTGATTGACCAGAAACACCCCGCGCCGCCGCCGGTTGAACTCGCCCCCACCGACCTGGCCTGTTTGCAGTACACCGGCGGCACTACCGGCCTGCCCAAAGGGGCCATGCTCAGCCATCGCAACCTCATCGCCAGCCTGACCCAGATCAGAACCTTTCTGTTGTACGGCCACGGCGAAGCCCAGGACATCGCGCTGGCGATTATGCCTTTTTTCCACGTGTACGGCATGAACGGCCTGATGAATCTGGGTATCCACCTGGCCGCAACGCTGGTCCTGATTCTTCAGCCCAATATCAAAGCGATTGTGGATGCGATTGTGGCCGAGCGGCCCACTTTTTTCACCGGCATCCCCTCGCTGTTTGTGGCCCTCAATACGTATCATGATATTGACAAGGTTGATCTGACCTCCATTAAGGCCGTTTTTAGCGGGGCCGCGCCCCTGCCGGTCGAGGTGATGGAGAAATTTGAAGCCCGCACCGGCGTGCGGATTGCCGAAGCGTATGGCATGACCGAAGCTTCCTCGGTGACGCATGTCAACCCGTTGAAAGGGCAGCGCAAATTTGGCAGCATGGGCGTGCCCATTATCGGCACAGATGCCAAAATTGTAGACACTGAAGATTACACCAGAGAACTGGCCCAGGGCGAGGTGGGCGAATTGATAGTCAAAGGGCCGCAGGTGATGCAGGGCTATTGGAACGCGCCTGCCGAAACCGCCAACGCGATGCACGACGGCTGGCTGCGCACCGGCGACATTGCCCGCATGGACGAAGACGGCTATTTTTACATTGTTGACCGCAAAAAAGATATGATTCTCAGCGCCGGTTTTAATGTTTACCCGCGCGAGGTGGAGGAAGTGCTGTACCAGCATCCCAAAGTGCTGGAGGCCGCCGTCATCGGCCTGCCCGACGACCTGCGCGGTGAAAAAATTACAGCTTATCTCGTCCTCAAGCCCGGCGAAACTGCCACCGCCGCCGAGATTCGCAACTTCTGCCGGGAGCGGCTGGCCCAATATAAGCAGCCCCGCACCATCATCTTCCGTGATGACTTACCCAAAATGCTGACCGGCAAAGTGCTCCGCCGCCAGTTACGCGAAGAGGCCCTGACCGAGTTGGGGCAAGATGGTGGTCAGACTCAAGAATGAGAAGTAAATGACTTACCTCTGTTGGAGATTGGAGATTATTAGCCTGAATCTCCAATCTCCAATCTCTAACCTCCGTCCTCTTCCAATCTTGGCATAAATCAAAAAATCAGGATAATATTGCTTATCAGCGTTAACGATTAAAGTCGAGGAGCTTTCGATGAAAGAAATTCTGGCAAATATCGAAGCCTGGCAGGCTCGTGGTGATAAAATTGCCATTGCGACTGTGACCAAAACCTGGGGATCGTCGCCGCGCGCTCCCGGCTCGAAGATGGCAGTGAACCACAAAGGCGAGATGATTGGCTCGGTCAGCGGCGGCTGTGTCGAAGGCGCAGTGGTCGAAGAGGCGGTGCGGGTCATCAAAACCGGCCGACCCAAGCTGCTCCACTTCGGCGTCGCCGACGAAAATGCCTGGGAAGTCGGCCTGGCTTGCGGCGGCACGATTGAGGTGTTTGTTGAAAGGTTGGATTGGTGAAAATGGTAGTAGGTAGTAGGTAGTAGGTAGTAGGTAGTAAGGGAAAAACCCCTACGACTTACTACCTACTCCTGTGATAAGGTGCGTTCAATATGTCCCTATTTTCCCTCTTAAAAGAGTACCTGCAACAAGATCAAAGTGTGGCCCTGGCGGTGGTGGTGCGCGGACCGGCGGAGTTGTTGGGGGTTAAGGCGCTGATTCCGGCGGATGGCGAGCCGGTCGGCTCGCTGCTGGAGACGCCCTTGCGAGAAGCGCTCCTTCAAGAAGCAGACCGGGTTCTGGGTAAGGGCAGTTCGACTGTCCGTTTTCCCTCCTGGCAAACGGACGGCGAAGAAATCGAGGTCTTTTTCGATGTGCATCGGTCGGCTCCGCGCCTGGTGATTGTCGGCGGGGTGCATATTGCCAGCGATTTGATCCACTTTGCCAAACCGTTGGGCTTCAGCACTTACGTGGTAGACCCGCGCACGGCCTTTGCCTCGCCCGAACGGTTTCCCCACGCCGATCACCTGGTGCAGCAGTGGCCCGACGAAGCTCTGCCCGAAATCGGCCTGACCCGCGAAACCAGCGTGGTTGTGGTCACACACGATCCCAAACTGGATGACCCGGCGCTGCTGGTGGCTTTGCCCAGCCCGGCAATTTACGTCGGCGCGTTGGGCAGTCCCAAAACCCATGCCCAGCGAGTCAAACGGCTGCTTGAAAGTGGTTTGCCCCAACCGCAAATTGACCGCCTCCACGCGCCGATTGGCCTGGACCTCGGCGGGCGAACTCCGGCGGAGATTGCGCTGAGCATCATGGCGGAGATTGTGGCGGTGAGGAATGGGATGGCGGGTAGCAAGGTGGCAGGGTAGCAGGGTTGCAAGGTCTGGTATCGCTCGTTTTCAAGGAAGCACTATTGTATAAAGTAACAAGTTTTGAGATCGTGGCCGACTATACCCTTCGAGTCGGATTTGATGATGGCACAAGCCAGGTCATAAACTTCAAACCTATTTTGTATGGCGAGATGTGGGGACCATTGCAAGATTTGATATTTTTTAATAAAGTGGAAATTGATCCCATCGCTCACACCTTGACCTGGCCCAATGGCGCAGATTTTGACCCAGAAACGCTGCATAACTGGTCAGAGTACGGAGATGAATTGGCTGCACGTGCCCAACAGTGGATACAGGTTCGAGTGTGAAACTGATTATGAACCACAAACGCAAGCGACCAATAAACCGGCGAGCCGGCTGCAAATTGTGTAAATTTTGGAAGATTAACGGCTTCTTAACCGAGCGGGTAGAGGGCGAGAAATTTTCGGACCACCGCCGCCGAATAATTGCCAATGAGCAAATGGCAGACACTTCTTTCAGGTAATAAGATAACCCTTTCAGGAAAAATGATGTGGACATCAAAACTATAGATGTTCAGATAAATGTTTTTTGGTAGGGGCATGGCCTTGC
>JAAUSP010000362.1 GCA_012032575.1 Anaerolineales bacterium
CGTCAGTGGGACAACTTTTTGTCTATACTTTTACAAATCAGCGGCTTGGGGGGGCGAATCCCCATCCAGGTGGACGAAAAAGACGCCGGCGGCAGCTATGTTAGCAGCGAAGATGGGGTACTGGATGCCAACGATGAAATCGTTTTTATGGCGGCAGATGTAGGCAGCCGGGCCACAGATACCAATTCGCTTGAAAATGAGCCGATCAACGAGACCTGGTACGAAATTCTAATTACCGATCCGGTCAGCCCAACCAAAAAAGGTTGGGCTTATCTGGTTCGTTCAAGTACCTTGAGCCATGCAGGTGAGGCTGACTATGTTGATTATCCATCGAGTCGGCGGGTTTCTGCCGATAACTACGACCTTCGTTTTGCCCCCGATGAACACCCTGGTCTGGAGTATCTGACTCTAAATGGAAGCGGCACTGATATTCTGGATCGCACCAAACTACGGTTGATCCATCCATTTTTTGGAACTGTTACTGAAAATGCTTTGGAGTCCCCTGTCCCAGTTCTCATTAAGAATGGGCGGGTTCGAGTTATCCTTAGCCAAATCGCTGCGGATGATGTGACTCAACTGGCTTCAACTGAGACAATTTATCAAGCATATGCTTCGCTGGTGCAGGTAGCTACCAATGTTAACAGCAGCATTTCGGTCAACAATGTGCGGGTCTCGGTTGATCTTAATAATGCGGCTTCCGGGGCAACCTTTTTTAATGGCAACATCCCTAATGGAGTGACCATTAATGGCAGTCCTGATGAAACCGTCAGTCCAACTCCGCTTAGCCGGTGGTCTCAGGTCAGCCACAGTACCGGTCGCCTGATTCAGGTGACTGACCCTACTCCGGCAGGCGGGAAGGCAACTAACTTTTATCGGGATGATACTACGCTGGAAGATACAAATCTGGGGGAGTCTGGCACTTACGGTGACTCGGGCTTGCAATTTACCGGCGATATTAACCACACATTTACCCTTCAGAACGCGCTCTTTATCCTGCCGGCGCTTAACGGCGTTTCGGGTAATGTTGGGGCGACCTATGAATCTTACTTCTTCAATCCACTCCAGGTCTGCGCTGGTTTAAAAGGTGGACCGTGTAGTAATATCTTTCTGCCCATCATTGTGAAGGGTAGCTAACCTAATCATTGAGAGGAAGCGAAATATTATGATGCGACGACATGATTCAACCCGGCGTTCTATCTGGGTCTTGTGGGTCGTGGTGATTATTCTCCTGATTATGAATACCGCTTTGTTATTTGCGCTCAACCAGGCTCGCCTGACCGCTGTTGAGTCGTTGGACAAGGTTGAAACCATCCTGAAGCGGTTATCAGCCGAAGTGATTGTCTACAATGTCGCCATTAACCAGGCCATACCTGTCAAAACCAATGTGCCTATCAACCAGACTATTTCCGTGCCGATCAATACGGTTATTCCTATTGACCAGAAGATGCAAGTTCCTTTCGATATGCTGGGCAACGAGGTACTGCTGGATGTTCCGCTAAAAGTAGATTTTCCCATTGAAACGACCATTCCGGTAGATTTCAATGAGACTATCAATGTGGATACAGTGGTTGAGTTGAATACATCGGTGCCGGTTGAAATTGCCATTGGCCAGACTTCTTTGGCTGGTTATTTACAACAAGCCCGGCGTGATGTGGTCCAACTAAGAAATCAGCTCAGTTTATCAGGTGATACTTCGGTGAGCGAAGACATGCCTGAATTGAGCGAGGCAGAGAGCAAACCCGAACCTGAAACTATTGTCGAAACAAACACTCCCGCCGACGAAACTGCGAATGAGGCCCCCCGGTTGAAGTCGCGCCTACCGAGGCAGTTAACGAAGGTGCAGACGCAGCCGTTCAGAATAGCCTGGGGATGTGTACTCATGCCTATTGGCCGTTGCAGCCGGGCACAACCTGGACTTATAACAGTTTGGATAGTTCGTACACGGAACGAGTAGATAGCCTGACTGATAATTCAGGTCAATTAAGCACCCAATATGAAGGTCGGGATATGGCCTTTAGCTTGGTTTGCAGCGAGGAGGGATTAGGTGGCGCTTTTTTGGGTGATATGCGCCGCCTCAGCGAACTGGGTCAGCTTACCTTTGACAACCCGAAGGGTGTTTTTTTACCCCCGGTAGAGGTTTTGGAACAAATCGGCCAGTCGTGGCAGCAAGAGTTTAAGGTGGCCGGTACGGTCGAGGCGAAGCAATCAGATCAGGTGTTGACCGGACAGGTGAGCCAGGGGCGAGCGGTGGCTGTATACACGCCAACTCGGTTTTGAAACCCTGGAAACCCCTTTAGGCTCGCAAGAGGCGCTGCGAGTAGAACAAAAGCTTGATCTCAATTTGGAAGTTGAGTTTGAGCTGGGGGGACAGCTTGTACCCGCTACTCAGATGGTCAATCTGACCAATACCTATTGGTTTGTCAAAGGTATTGGTCTGGCTCAACTGCACTGGCAGGGGGGTACAATCAAACGGAGTGTGATGTTGAAGGAGTCACCCGTTGACCAACAGGATTCTATTGCTGCCTTGAGTGAAGATCAATTGGTTTTTGTATGTCTTCCTCTTGAAGGACAGGCTCTTGAGTGCAAGCAGAAAAGTGGTGTGGCTCAAACCGATTTGAGCGCACCGGCTACCTCAGAGTTAGAAATACCTGGCTTTATCTTGCCCGTAAATCTAAGCAGCGCCGAGGTTGATAGTGCTGAACAGGCGGGGAATGAAGTTGGTGAGGAACCATCTCTTACTGATACGGAGCAGTCAACCCAAACACCCGGTAATGGACAAAGTAATGAAGAAGAGGGGAACAACGGAGCTAATAATGAACAGGCTGAACTGCTCAACTATGCTGCCGGTGTAAAGAATTTTGGAGAGCAGATTTCTGATGCGGCCCAAGCATTTGGGGAGGCAGCACTCAAATATCGCAACGATACCATACCGCTGGCTGAATTTCAGAGCAAGTTTCAGAATTTTGCCCCTAAAGCCAAGCAACTCATTGACGAAATCGAGGGACTTAACCCGCCTCCGGCAGCCCAATCTATTCATCAAAAATTGGTGGGAGGATTGGCCAAGTGCAATCAAGCTATCGAGTTGCTTGATAATTGGTTTGATACTTCAGATAGTAGCAAGAAAGAAACCGGCATGCTGTTAGTGGCCAATTGTACCCAGGAAGCCTCCCAGGCAACCAGCGAATTAAGTATTTTGGTTGCTCAAAGTCAGGCCTCTCAGTAGTTTTTTCTAACTTTTTTCCAACTGTATTCCTACAGCTTTTTCATTAAACTCTGTTATATTTGCTCTGTAAAAATTGAGAACTACAAGGTAACTGCATGAGGGCAATCTTTCTCGACCGAGACGGCGTTATTTGCCAAAATCGAACGGACCACGTCAAAAGCTGGAGCGAATTTGAATTTTTGCCTGGCGCTAAAAATAGTCTGGCTGCCTTGAGTCGAGTGGGGCTGCCGATCATTGTCGTGACTAACCAGGCTGCTGTAGGCCGGGGACTGCTAACCACAGAAACCCTTGATGATATTCACCAGCACATGGTCGCCGAAGTTACCGCTTACGGCGGGCGCATTGATCGGATCTTCTACTGCCCGCATCTGCCCCAAGAAGGCTGTCACTGCCGCAAACCGCAGCCGGGAATGCTGCTGCAAGCGGCTCAGGAGATGGACCTTGATTTAGCCGGCTCTTATATGGTTGGCGACGCTGCTTCTGATATTCAAGCTGGCCAGCAGGTGGGCTGCCATACTATTTTAGTACTGACTGGTCGGGGTCAGGAACAACTCATCCCGGCGCTTCATTCGAGCGGTGGTCACTTTTTGACTATTAGCCGGAATTTGGAAGAGGCGGTTACGTACATCATGGGTTCAGAGGTAGCTGCTGAAAAACTCCAGCCGGTTGACTCGCCTCACTATCACCAACCTTTGTTAGATATGCGCCTTTAGGTCGGTTATTTAAGGACATTTCTGTTATGATGGATCAGTTACGCTATTATCTGGCCGGACAAGCCTCCAGTTGGCCCCGATATATCTGGGAACAGTTGATTCTGGGATTATGTAGTTGGGTGCCGACAATTTTGGGAATTGGTTTGCGTGGTCTGGCTTACCGGCTGATTATGAAGCTCAATGGTTTACCGGCCATTGAAGCTGGCGTCCGCATTGCCCATGCCAATGGCGTCAGGCTGGGGAAAGGCGTCTATCTGGACCAGGGAGTTTATCTGCACGCTTTGCCCGGCGGTATTTCGATTGGCGACAATACTTTTGTAATGCACCACACCATGCTGCACGTCTTTAATTTTCGCAATTTGCCTCAGGCCGGGATTACTATTGGCAGTAACTGTTTCCTGGGTGAATTCAATGTGGTGCGTGGGCAGGGTGGGGTACGCATCGGCAACGGCGTGTATACCGGACCAATGGTCCAAATTGTCGCGGTGAATCATATTTACCAGGACCCAAACCGGCCCATTCGTGAACAGGGCATCAGCGCGCAAGGAATCGTTATCGAAGATGATGTCTGGATTGGGGCAGGAGCAACGGTGGTAGATGGGGTTACTATTGGCAAGGGGAGCATCATTGGTGCCGGGGCAGTAGTGACCAGTGATATTCCTCCGTATAGTGTTGCGGTTGGCACCCCCGCCAAACCTATTCGAGACCGGCGCCAGCTTACCAACAACCACCGCGAAGCCGGGGTGTTTTTGGGGCGCTGGAACAGATTCGTTCATAATTACGCATTTAGGCTCTTCTATTCTGTTAAATTCTGAATTTTGTTTGGGAATTAACAGAAAGTCACTTTGTCCTTCAAACTCAATTCAAACCTGGCTGTGTTAGAATTCTTCATAGTAGCCAGTTATTATTGTAATTATCAGGAGATTTAAGTAGTGAATACCTTATCAGTGGTTATCCCTGCCCTGAATGAAGAAGACGGCATTGCCGATATCATCGAACGGGTGTTGGCGGTCAAACAATCGTTGGCCGACGCCGGTGTGGGCGAGTTGGAACTTATTATCGTTGACGATGGCTCGCAAGATCGTACCCCCGAAATTGTGGCCGGTTATCCCGAAGTTGTTTTGGTGAGACATCCGGTCAATCAGGGGTACGGCGCGGCCATTAAAACCGGCTTTCGTCAGGCGAAGGGCAACTTGTTGGCCTTCCTTGATGCCGATGGGACCTATCCGCCGGAATCTTATCCCAACCTGTGCCGGCCCATTGTCGAAGGCCGGGCCGATGTGGTCGTAGGGTCGCGGATGACCGGTGCTGACAGCGAGATGCCGTTAGTGCGCCGGATTGGCAATACAATTTTTGCCACATTGGTTAGCGTTATCAGCAATCGCCACGTGACCGATAGCGCCAGCGGCCAGCGTGTCCTCCGCCGCGAAGCTTTAGCCAAACTTTATCCCCTGCCCGATGGCTTAAACTTTACCCCAGTCATGAGCACGCGGGCGATGTACGAAGATTTGAGCATTGTTGAAGTACCGATCACTTATTCGGAGCGGGTAGGCCGTTCCAAGTTGAGCGTCGTTAAAGATGGCACCCGGTTCCTCAACACGATTTTAATGACAGCGCTAACGTATAATCCCGCTCGTATTTTTGGATTGGTCGGCGTCAGCCTGGTTGGGCTGGGTGCTCTGTCCACTTTATGGCGTACCCTCAGCCAAAGCAAGGCCAAACGGGAAGACTCGCAGCTTGTTTCCTGGTTTGTCGGCCTGGTGTTAGGGTCGGCGGGGGTTAACATTTTCTCTATTGGCGCGGTGTTTAACTACCTGGTTTCGCTTTTCCACAAGCGCCCGATTCGTCAGGGTGCATTTGGCAAACCCTTGCTCAACAAACCTCTGGAGAAACATTTTGGCTGGTTTGGTTTAGGTTCGATGCTGGCAGGTGGTCTTATTTACAGTTTTTCTGTTTGGCGGCGTTGGGACCGATCCAAGCACAAACCGGAAGTCGCCCCCTGGTTTGTCCCGGCTTCAAGCACCATCCTGGTTTTGACTGGCCTACAGTTGATTACCTCCTGGCTGTTGACCCTGGTTTGTCGGAGCTGACCAAGCGCGATGCCAAAGCTCAGCAAGATTTAGGCAAGTTCAGCTCCAATGGCCGCCACTAAATTACTGATCTAATTGATAAGGGGAACAATTATGTCAACAGATTGGATTAATCTTGGTTCACGACCCATCAAAAAAATGCGCCCGGCTGAGTTTCCAGATATCAGTGCGATGATGCAGGAGCCAACCAAAGCTCAGCGAGGGCCCGAAACAGTAGATATTTTGCTGGTCAATCCGCCGGCCCCCGATGGTGGGATTTGGATCCGTTCGCAGCACCGGGTTGGCCGCAAATCTCGTGAAAACATGGTCTGGCCGCAGGTATCGCTGGCTACGATGGCCGCCTGTCTGCATCCTGATTACAAAGTGGAAGTGGTTGATGCCATTGCCACCCGTATGAGCTGGCCGGAATTTGAAAAAATTCTGGAAGTAAAACGTCCTAAATATTACCTCACCCAGGTTACAGCACCGACGCTAACTAATGACATGTACGGAGTTTTTCTGGCCAAAGCCAAAGGCGCTAAAACCATTGCCTTCGGTACGCACGTGACCCCCAACACCGTCAATACTTTAACCGATTTTCCAGCCCTTGACTATGTATTACGGGGAGAGCCGGAATTAACCCTGCGCGAGTTGGTGGATGCGCTCGATGGCAAGACGGGTCAGAACGAGGTGATGGAAAGTTTGATACAGAAAACCGACCCCACGCGCATCCCTGTTTCGCTCGAAATGGTGACGCACGGCGACCTCAGTTCGATCAAAGGTTTGGCCTGGCGCTGTAACGGGCAAATCAGGCTCAACATTGACCGGCCGTTTATTCCCAACCTCGACGACCTGCCCTTGCCCATGCATCACCTGCTGCCGCTCGATACCTACCGTATGCCCCTGATCAAAGGACCGTACTCTTTCATCGTACCCAGCCGGGGCTGCCCGGCGGGTTGCAAATACTGTATCAAGCATGTTAGCTACAACTATGCTGTGCGCACCCGCTCTGCCGAAAATATCATGGCCGAACTCTGGTCGTTGAAAAAACTCGGTATCAACAACGTTATGATGTACGCCGACCTGTTTACAGTGAGCCGCGAGCATGTCATGGATATTTGCAAAGCCATGATTGAAGAAAAGATTGAGATGAAATGGATGTCCAACAGCCGGGTTGACTACGTGGACGAAGAGATGCTGACCATGATGGGTAAAGCTGGCTGCCATATGATCTCCTGGGGTATTGAAAGTGGTTCTGAAGAAGTGTTAAAGCGGGCCAGAAAAGGCGCTTCACCCGATAAGGCCAAGCAGGCGCTTCAGTGGGCCAGAAATGCCGGCATCAAGAACTTTGGCTATTTCATCATCGGCCTGCCCGGTGAAACCGAAGAAACCATTAAACAGACTATCGCTTTTTCCAAAACCTTGCCGCTTAACGTGGCTATCTTCCATATTGCCGCCCCGTATCCCGGCACCCCCTTCTTTTATGAAGTGGTTGAGAACGGCTGGTTCCGCCCCGGCACCAACTGGGAGCAGGTGGACATGGACAAATCCACCGTGCTGGATTATGAGAATCTATCAGCCGAGCAGTTGAACTACTGGCAAAAACGGGCCACCCGCGAGTGGGCGCTGCGCCCCGAGCCTATCCTGACCATTCTCAA
>JAAUSP010000363.1 GCA_012032575.1 Anaerolineales bacterium
ACATAGGTTCATCGAAGAAATCAGCTTCCACCGGAGGCGGAGCCAGCTCATCATCCCACCAGGGGGGTGGTTCCGGCGCTTCATCCGGCTCATCAAAAAAGTCGGGCGGTTGATACGGGGGTGGGGCAGCGTGACCGCTAAAATTGGGGGGTTCCATCGGTGGAACCTGTCCTGTGGAGATTTTGGCCGCCCCTTCAAGCTGGAACCCGGCAGACTCAATCATCCCTTTGAGCACACCCGGATCGCCCGAAATTTCCCACAGTTTGGTATCGCTGTCGAAGCGGCGGCCGGGCAACCCCTTGACCATGGCCAGCATGTCCTGAAAATTACCGCCGACCACCGCCATTCGCTGCCCGCCGACCAGCACCCGAATCCGGTCGCCGCCGCTACCCGCAGATGCAGCAGCAGGGGTGGGAGGGCTGGCTACAGGCGCGCCGCCTTCGAGCGAATAGCCGCTGATCTCAAGCTGGCGCTGGACTTCTTCCGCCGGGCCGGGAAGCTGCCACACCTTTAATTCGCTGACAAAACGGCGGCCATTAATCTGTTTGACCGCGTTCAGCATCTCTTGAAACGTACCACCGACCACATTAAATTCCTGGTCGCCAATTTGAATACGGATGCGATCTTTGCGTTCGCTCATATTGAAACCCTTTCTACCATCCACAAAAAACGCCCCTGCTTGCTATAGCAGAGGCGTTATCATCAGCTATAGGGATTTTATTCCCACATATATTTGCCCCAGGCTTCTCTGGCTTCCAGGCTGCCCAGGGCGGCAATAGCAATGTAGCGCGGCCGTTTGGGCGCGTTCAGCAAAATCATATTAGCTTCGAGGGGAGTCCGGCTGCCTTTACGGCCGTTACACTTGTCGCAGGCGGTCACTACATTCTCCCAGGTGGTTTTGCCCCCGCGTGAGCGCGGCAGAACGTGGTCCATGGTCAGGTCTTTGCGAGCGGGCATAATGCCACAGTACTGGCAGGTGTAATGATCGCGGGCCAGCACGCCCCGCCGGGTCACCGGCAGGGTAATCCGGTGGGGTATCTTGACAAAGTAGACAAGACGAATGACCAGAGGCCGGGGCAAACTGTAATTTTCGGAGCGCAGCTTGGCTTCCGCCGCTTCAATCAATTCAGCTTTCTCTTTTAAGAGCAACACCACAGCCCGTTTGACCGAAACAACGCTGAGAGGTTCGTAGGTTGCGTTTAGAACAAGGACGTCTCCCACAATAAACAGCCTCCAATTCACAGGTGATAAGGGGGCCAAATTTGGCTAACATTATATCAAACTCGACTCGTCGGGTCAAGTGGCCTTATGAGAAAATTGTCAATTTTAACACCACAAGATGTGGATACTTAACTGATTAAACCTACTACATTTAGGTGTTGATCCTGGCTTATTGTCAGCGCCATTTTTCACAAATAAACTTGGCGATACTTGTCGAAGAAGCGCCAAACAGAGTATAATGAAGCAAGGTTACCCCCACTCATACCAATAAAAGGGAGACAAGGATGTCTATAAAAATCAATAAACGTGTTATTACGATTGAGCGGCATATTCTCGATGAGCAGGCTGCTTTTCCTGATGCAACCGGGACCTTAACCGCCATCCTCTATGATATGGCGCTGGCGGCCAAGTTGATTTCCAGCCATACCACCCGGGCAGGCCTGGCTGATGTGATCGGCGCTACCGGCGATGTTAATGTGCAGGGAGAGGAAGTGCAACTGCTGGATGAATATGCCCACCGGACCATTTTTCAGTTGAACGATCATACCGGGCGACTGTGCGTGATGGGGTCGGAGGAAGAGAAAGATATTATTCCCATTCCGGCCAAATATCCTTGCGGTAAATACGTATTGTTGTTCGACCCCCTGGACGGTTCGAGTAACATAGATTTTAACGTAAGCGTCGGCACGATTTTCTCCATTTTCCGGCGCAAAACAGACAGTAGCGACTGTGGCACACTGGAAGATGTACTACAAAAAGGGTCCGATATTGTGGCCGCCGGTTATATTGTCTATGGCTCCAGTACGATGATGGTTTACAGCACCGGCCACGGCGTCCACGGCTTCACCCTCGACCCCAACATTGGCGAGTTTTTGCTCTCTCATCCCAACATCCGCCTGCCGGAAGCAAAGTTTTACAGCGCCAACCAGGGCTACCAGAGCCGCTGGAGCGAAGGGGTGCAGCGTTACACCCGCTGGCTACAGGGTGAAGAGGGCAACACAAAATCGCTGTCGCTGCGTTACATTGGCTCTATGATTGCCGACATCCATCGCAACCTGCTGGGTGGGGGGATATTTTACTATCCAGCCGATACCAAATCGCCCAACGGCAAACTGCGCATGCTCTTCGAAGCCCAGCCAATGAGCTTCCTGATCGAGCAGGCCGGCGGTTACGCCTCGAATGGCCGCCAGCCCATCCGCGATCTCCAACCCTCGCAACTGCACCAGCGCACTCCGCTCTTTGTGGGCAACCGCGAATTGGTGGAAAAAGGCCGAGGCGTTTATTGCCAAGTATGATGAATAGCTAAACAAAAAAGCCCCCGAAGGTTACGAAACCTTCGGGGACTTCTACTTTTTGGAAAACTATCGCTTTACAAACTTTAGCGCATCAAACGCAATCCTGGTTGAATTGGCCGCTTCGCCGGTGGTGTCGTACAAAAAGACACACTCTTCCTGGTCGCCCTTGAAGTAATAGGTGCCCAGACTGACCCATTCGTTGGAATAGCGACTCTGGTTGAGGGTTCGTTCGTCCCACTGCCCAAAATGATAAATCTGGTAGCGAGCTGAGCCGGTGGTGGCGTTGCTGCCGGGGATAAAGGCGAACACTTCGTAATTGCCGGCCACAGAAATGGGCGGATTCCACTTGCCAGAGTTGATCGGATCCTGAGCGGCGTTGTAGGTCCAGGAGCTGGAGCCGTAGCCGCCGGGGCCAATGTAGCGGTTGCCAGCCGGTCCACCCCAGCTAAAGCGGGGACTTTTATCATCCACAACGATGGCTGCGCCGCCGGGGTCCGGTTCGTTATCTTCGTAGCCGTCGGGGTCGCCGTCGAAACTCAACTGAGCCACGGCATTGCCAACGTGATCATAAAATTCAACCACAAAAGTGCGGTAGCCACCCTTGAGCGGAACTTCCCGCGTCTGGTAGGTTACGCTTTGGTCATACCACGAGTCGTAGAAAATTTTGCCATCCACATACAAACGCATGCCGTCGTCGTGCTGAATTCTAAATTTATAGACAGCATCTCTGTTCAGGTAGATGGAGCGAGTCCAGCGGACCGAGAAATTATCGCGGGTCACTTTGGGGTCGGGCGAGCCGCTGTTCCAATCAAAGTTGATAGCGCCATCCTGCCGTGTCACCACTGGTTTTCCGGATAAGTTGCGATTATTGAAATATTCGCCCGTCCACGCGCCGACAATATCATCCTCGCCGCCCAGTTGCAGCCACTCAAAATTGATTTTGGCTTTGCCGGTTTTTTCAAAATAGGCTATTTGCAGTTCATGGTCGCCGGTAGTGTCAATGTAAACTTTCACCTTGCGCTGTTTGTAGCCAAAATCCCAGGCGTCCAGAATCAAAGTGCCGTCGAGCCAAACCCGCGCGCCGTCATCGGCCGACAGCAAAAATAGATAGGTGCCTTTTTCAATATGGCGGGTGCGGGTATAACGGGCCGAGAAATTATCGGCGGGGATTTCCACCGCCGGTGAGCCATACCCCCAATCGTGGCTCAGTACTGCTTCATAAATGCTGAGCCGGGCGCGCCCGACAGGCTGTCGTTATCATAATACTCGGCCCGCCAGCTCAGTTTCATAAGTGGGGCTGCTTGAGAAGTCAACGGTAATACCGCTGCAACCAGCCCCAAGATGATGAGTAGCCCAATTGTTTTTTTCATGGTCATTGTGTCTCCGTTAGCTTCCTGGCGGGCCAAAGTTAGATTAGAGGGTCCGGCGTCGCCGCAGGGTGGTGAAGGCGCCGGTCAAAAGGACCAGCACTAAAACTGCGCCCATAATTTCAATCGGATTGATTGTAGAGTCATCTTTTCCCAGGCCCGACACAGGCAACTGCCCGGCTGTCGGTTGGGGGACGGGGGTAGCCTGGGGCACAGCCTGAGGTTCCGGCTGGGCGGTGGCCGTAGGCCCTGGCACTACTTCGGGTTCAGCAGCCTGTGGAACCAGGTCGGCATCTTGTTCGGAAGTCTGAACCAGCGTTTCCGGCGAAACCAGTCCCGGCTCGGTATCGCCGACGGCGGCCACCTGTCCGGCGGCGGCTTGCACCCCTTCCGGCCTGGGGCCAACCAGGCTGATTTCATCCAGGTCATACAGGCCCACCCCATTATTGAGCCACTTCTTCCAGGCCCGAATGAACAGGGTCAGCTTGTCACTTTTGGCGGTAATCGTCGTTTCAAACGTATCAAAGCGATAGGTTCCGTTGAGCGGGTCATTCAAAGGCTGTTCATCCCACTGGATTTCCTGCCAATTCTGCTCATTGACCAACTCCCAGGCAGTGCCGCCGTCGTAATCCACGCCGTATTGCAGCCGGTAGCCGTAGTTGGACAGTTTGACATCGCCCTCTTCTGAGCGAATAAGCCCTTTGAGGGTTAGCTTGTACTGCTGGCCCGGCACCACCGCAACCGTTTGATAAATACCCGCGTAGCGATCCCGCTCGACGGCATTTTTGATTTCAATCAATTGGCTGTACTGCCCGGCGATAACCACCGGCCCCCAGGAGTCGACATTCCAGCCGGCAGCGGCGTTGCCATTACCAAACGCGCCCCAGCCGTAGCCGACCCCCACTTCGCTCTGAAAGCCTTCTTCAAAGCCACCGTTGATAATCAGATTCGGCTGATCGGCGGCTTCCTGCGCCAGCGCCGGCACGGCCAGCAATGCCAGACACAACCCGGCCAGAACAATCACTCTAAAGACAAAGCCCGTCCAGTTTTGGCTTCTCCTGTGCATAGGGCGTCCCTCCTAAAAAATAGTAGACGGTAGATGGTAGACGGTAAACAGGGGTAATACACTCCTCCTACCTGCTACCTGGCTACCTTTGAAAAGGTAGCCAGTGATCAGTGATTAGACTGATTCCTGTCTCTTCTAACCCAACTTTACATATTCTATTTTACTTGACTTTCCATAAAGTGTCAATACAGCTTGTCATAATAATAAAAGGGGATTACTGTATCTTGGGGTATTAATCCAGGGGAGGGCTATATCTTGTGGTTGGCTGGTAAAGGTACGCCTTGCGCCTGCCTTATCGAACTGAATGGGCCTCATAGATACGCTGCGTGAAAACCTGTGAGGTCTCTAAAATTTTGGACAGATCCTACCGAACAGCCCGCAAAATTGTTGATTACTTCAACTTGATTATACTATTGGGTTGAGGAACCATTTTTATGAATTCACCCAAAATAGAAACCCAAAGTAATTTGCCTTTGCGTCTGGCGGTGCTGATTGGCGGCGATGTGCTGACGCTGCTGCTGTTCACCTGGTTTGGCCGCAGCAGCCACGCGCTATCCAGCCTGGATATTGCGGCCATGCTGACCACTGCCGCGCCCTTTCTGATGAGCTGGTTTGCGCTGGCCCCGCTGGCCGGTATGTTTCGAGCCGAGGTGAGCCAAACCTGGCAAAAGTTTGTGCCCCGCATTTTGCTGGTCTGGCTGATCGGCGGGCCGCTGGCCGGGCTGCTGCGGGCGGTAATTCTGGGCCGGTCTATTCCCGACGGCATTATGCCCACCTTTGTGCTCATCACGATGGTTTTCGCCAGCCTGTTTTTGCTAGTCTGGCGGCTGGGGTATAGCTGGTGGGTCAATCGCCGCCGTTCTCTGACGGCATGAGCCAGGCACCGCCTTACCGCCGCCCCTGGTGGCTGCTGGTCAACAAGTCGGGCCAGCTTATAACGACCGTTCAGGAGGAAACCCGGCCCGGCGAGCGAATTTTTACCATCCGGGGCGAGCCGCTGGTGCAAAGCCTGGGCTGGCTTACCTGGGGGCCGGTGGCGGCGCTGCTGATGATCGTGGTTATGGCTGGGCTGGCGGTGGGGCTGGGCCTGAGCGAACAGGGTTGGCTGCTCAAAGCGCTTTTTATCGGGGCGTTTTCTGGCCCTGCCGGCCCTGGCCTGGGGCGGAGTGGCGCTGGCTGTGACCGCCTGGCTCAAAAGCATGTGCAGGCCGAACGCCAGGCTGAGGTTCAGACCTGCCGCATCAGCCTTAGCCAAAAGCGCGGGGAACTTTCCTATCAATTGAACCTCGGCCCTCCAGCGGAACCCGTGGCCTATGCCGGTATCCGCCAGGCCAAAGTGACTCACCCCATCGGCGGGCGCAGCCATCAGGCCCTTTTGCTGACCCTGGAAACCGAGCACGGGCCGATCATCCTCCTCAATGAAAGCCTGGGCACCTCGGCCCAGAAAATGGATTTGGCCCACGAAATCCAACAGGCGCTAAAAGATTACCACGACTCCAAATAAAAATCCCTCTTTCAGAGGGATTTTTGATAAGCACGGTCATTTCCTCTCTTCCAAACTTAGTTTGGGAACGAGAGGAAAAATGGTGGACGGCTATTCTTCCAACTCGACTTTGATTTTGCCGCTGATAACCTGGGCCTGAACTTCCTGCATAATGTTCTGGATGGCCGGGGTGACAACTTTGAAGACACTGGGCCGGATGGGGGCCATCATCAAGCCGCCTTCGGCAAAACCATAACTTTTAATCACCCCCCCTTCAAAACGGTCGTTCGCCACGCTCTCGATGACGTCGAGGATGGGTTTGCCGACGTTTTTGATGCGGCTGGTCAGCACGGCGTTGGGAGCCAAATCGCTGTGGTCGCCGCCGGTACTGATGATCCAGCGGCCAAATTCGTTGGCGGCCTCGATTGCGCCCAGGCCGCACCGCCCGGCCACCTGATAAATCACATCCGCGCCGAGGGTAAATTGAGTTTCGGCCAGCAGCCGGCCCTTGAGCGGGTCGTCAAACTCGCCCACGTAATCGGAGATGAAACTGATGGATGAATCAACATTTTTGACGCCTTGAGCAAAACCCAACTCAATGCGCCGCACCACTGGCGTAACCCCACCACCCATAAACCCAACCATGTGGGTTTGCGTAACCAGCGCGGCCAGCACCCCCACCACAAAATCTCCTTCATACTCGCGATAGGTAGCCGACCAGACATTGCTGCCCTCGGCGGCGACATCAATGCTGGCAAAACGTTGGTTGGGATAACGTGCGGCCACTTCGCTGAGCGGAGTGGCATTGCCATAGCCAATAGCCACAATCAGGTCAAAATCCTCTTTGGCCCAATTTTCAAGATTAACCGCGTTCAACATGGGGTTTTCCCAGGTTGCCGTTTGAAACTCGATGTTGTGGAGTTGCTGAGCCTCGCGGAGACCGGCATAAGCCGAGTCATTAAATGACAGGTCCCCCAGGCCGCCAACGCTCAGTTGTAGTCCGACTTTTGTTTTGTGGGGCATAGCGCACTTCCTCGTCTCGCTCACATAAGGTTTGGTATTGCTACTACTCAGGATAAGGGGTCAAGCTTTGTTGCGGCAGACCGGGTACTGGTTGGGTCAAAAAGCGGCAAATTCAAGGCTGAAAGTAATGAAACCTTTCATCCTCCATTATATCATTTTCTTAATAAAAGTTGACAATCTTTTTTAAGGCTTGACCATAAATTCAG
>JAAUSP010000364.1 GCA_012032575.1 Anaerolineales bacterium
CAACAAAAAAAGTTGTTCTGGACAGCGTCACTATGGTATGATTACGGCAACTTGAGATAATCCGATGCCAAACAGTCCAGAAAAAGTATTAACAAATAAAACGGTTGCGACTGCCGATAATCAAATGTCACGGGGGCGAGCCATACCTGGTCCTGCGGTAGACCTTGACGTTTTTGGAACCAAAGAAATCCGCGATGTACTTAAAAGCCGGGCGCACTGTCTACGAGCCGGTTTTCCGTCCAACCATATCATCATTGTTACTCTAAATGAGATACGAAACCACTACATCCTCAAGGTAGGTTTGCCGACCTATCTCAGCCAGATGTTGGGCGAATTGGCTACAGCGCTATCCAGACCTGTGAGTTGTACAATCACCACGATTACCCCATCAAACTCAACCTAAATAATCACCCCCAGCTATCGCTCTTACGATTTATTGCCAAAAACTTTCAACCCGACGAGTTGCCCTTTAAAGTGGAGTGGCGGCGTAACCCTCAACAAGGTGCGGCTGAAGTACGTTACCTTTAAAAAGTGGGATTAATTCTGGTTCTGAAACCTGACCCCATAGTAACGGAGCATAAATAATCGCAGCGCCGTATGGATCGGATCGGCGGAGAAGGGGGTTTGCAAGGTGGCCAGATCAAGGCAAATCGAGCCGGCGGGGGGGGACCAGTCGGGAGAATTAACAATAAAAATTTGGCGCTCTGAGGGGGACGATTGTATTGTTGAAGCCGGGGCAGCGGTGGAAGGAATCAAGGCAATATGATAGGTTTGATTACCCCACTTAAAACGAAGTTGGGTTTTATCCGCTTCAATGCTTGTCAGGCCAAATTCCCGACGCAGGCTGATTTCGCTGAAATCGTGCAGAATTTGAGTTATGGCGGCGTCAACGCGCCGGGGAGACATGGTGCGTTTGACTCGTTCCATAGGATAGATGACTCGAGCCGGGTTGCCCTCAACCACCGAACCAGGCGGAATGTTCTGTGTAACTACGGCTCGTGAGTTTACAAAAGTATCGTCGCCAATTTCAATCCCCGGATGGATAAATACTCCAGCCGCGCACCAAACTTTATGGCCAATTGTTACCCCGGCCAGTTTTACCCAATAGCCTTCGGTATAAGGCAAAAATGAACCATGCGTAAAAACCATACTGCGCGGCCCTAAAGCTGACCCTTGCCCCAGTTGGACCGGCTCATCGGCATTGATGAGGCATTGAGGCCCAATGTAGCTGCCATGACCCACCGAAAGGCTGGATGAACCATAAACGAGGGTAAAGCTACTGATTTCGCTGTAATCACCCAATTTCACTGGACCGGCCAGATTGATCAGGGTAAATGGGCGAATAATGGCATAATCGCCCATTTCAACTTGCTGCCCCATCACGGACGAGAACCAGCCAATGGTGGCGTGACGGCCCATTTTGGCTCCATTAAACCAACACAGTAGCCATTTTTTCAAAAAAGGTGGACTGATAAATACCAGGGCGAAGAGTAATGTTTTCATTCCAATTTCTATAAGTAACGCAGAATACTTTGAGGGTAACGCTGCCGGAGCGACCGATAAGCCAGGGCCAAAGGAATCAGGATGAATAGGCCGGCCCCCCATACTGCATAGGTTTTAACCATACCGGGAATTGGCAAATGTAAGGCCATAACCGCCTGCCCCAGAATGCTGTAAACAACAATGTGAGCCACAAAGAAGAATAAAGAAACCTGGCCGGTTATGGCTAACCAACGAACAAAAGGATGGCCCAGCCAGTTAGGCCAGTTGAAGAACATAGCCAAAACCAGCGCCGCTACTCCCAAGTTAAAGGTCAAATAGGTCAAACTGGGCGGGGTTTTGTTCATAATGAGAAAATGATACCACTGAGCGTCGGTGTAGGCGCTATAAGGGGTCAAATCTCCAAAACCACCAATCAGACGCAATATAAACCAGGCTGACAGCAAAGCCAATCCAATTGTTACCCAGGTTTGAGCACGGCGTAACGCAGGTGAAGACATATAATGCCCCAGCACAAAGCCCAACAGCATCAAACTAAACCATCCAAAGAGTGAATATTCTACGGCCGGATCAGTTTTGGTGCTGTAGGCCAATAAGAGGGCCAACCAAAAATTATCGGTTTGACTAAATTGCAGAGCAATGATGGGTAATAGCAGTTGGTAGCTAAATAAGAGGGTCAACCCCAGACCCAGTAATACTCGTAGGGGCAACAGCCTCACCACACTAATCAAAGCCAAACTCAGGCCAATACTCAACAAAACCTGCAAATAAGGCCCTTGACCGGCCCAGGCCCACCGGCAGATGGTGAGATCAAGCAAAATTAATACGCTGCCCCGGGTGAGTAAAAAGCGGGTGGTGGTCCAGGATGGTTCGCCCCGACGACGGCGTGAAGCGATAAAAAAGGCCAGGCTTACGCCGCTGAGAAACCAGAAGGTTGGCGCAGCCAGGTTGGTAAATAACCCGGAAACCCAGTGAGTCCAGTTTTCTAAAATAGCCGGCTGGCCCCCATAACTTTCGGCCTGAAGGCTGGTGCTGACAAAAGAGGCGGCATGATCAAGGGCCATAACTATGATGGCAATCCCCCTGAGGGCATCAATGCCCAGTAACCGTTCCTTTGTAGCCACCTGTGGCACAGCAGTAACAGTGCTAACTATCGGCGAAACCTGTGTTGTAGTCATTAGTCTCTCCCCTTCATAATCCAAAATACAAATTCCCCCAAAAAATACAATGGCTAGATACCTTGACCCAAACCAAGACTGACTTGAGTCAAAGCTTGATGGCGCGCAGTCCAGTGCTCGGCAATTTGCGCCGGTGTGCCCATCCAGAAGTCGCCTCGCGTTAAAAGATACTCCCACAACTGGCGATAGGCCAGAGTCCAATCAGGGAACAGACATTCATCAAAGACGTAATCATGAATATCAATCAACAAACAACCTTGCTGCTCGGCGGCCCGGTCGGCCAGACTACGCAGTAGTTCCTGGCGATCCCCCGGATTATCAGTTTGCAGGCCAAATAATTGATCGTCCATCCAGGCGGTAGGGATTTGCAGGGTTTTCAATTCACGCCGCTCTGCCTGCAAAAAAGGGAAAAATGGCTGCGACAGGCCGCGCCGCCAGCCCAGATAACGATTATGAATCAGCGAGGTGTCATATTTTAGGCCAATCTGCTCGTGGATAAGCATGGTTTCTTCAATGTTAGCCGGGTTAAGATGCCAGTAGTGATGGCGATTGCCAACCACCGGCTGACCGCAAGCTTCTTCCAGTTTTTGTTTTTCGGCGGCAAACTTCTCCCGGCTTTGGTAGGCCAGATAGCTGGGATGCAGTCCGATTTCAAAACCCTCTTCAGTCAGGTTACGGAACAACTGCCGAAAAGAAGGTGAGGCGACATCGTAAAAGGTGTCAGGCGTGCCGGTAGCATATTCCAGCAGCGACCCCTGGCGGGGAACAAAATAAAAGGCTGAACGAGTTTGCAGACTCTTTTCCAGAGCTATCCAGGCGGCAAACTGCCAATGGCTGCGCCGCCCTGCCAGTACCTCCAGCGCCGGTCCCAGGCCGCGCCGCCCCTGACGCAGCACAATCCGCAGCGGCTCCAGCCAGCGAATAACTTCGGGATAATCCACATCATGGCCCACCGCGGCGGCGGCCCGTTTGCCTTGCGGCCAACGCGGCGTAGGCGGCGGACAGCCTAAATTAAGCAGACTTTTTTCGAGCCAGAGGCTAATTTGTGAAGCCAGGGCTTGAGGCAAAACTTTTTCTCGTTGGATGACCGTGCCAGTTAAATCGAAAAAACCGTGTTTATCCTGAGACCAGTATCGTTCTTCCTGACCTGTCGCCAGCCAAAACACATCAAAAATCAAGTCACGGTGACAGATCAGCCGTCCGGCGCTGCTTTCCAGCGGAAATCCCCCATTCTCTTCATTGGCAAAGAGAGGGTAAGCCAGGCCATTGTTGCGAATTACCTGGTTTAAACGAGAGGCGGACGGCTGCTGCCAGGCCGCCGGATTTGCTTTGATACATAAGCGAGCATTGGCGGCATCGGCCGGGTTGATGGCGAAAGCAATGTCACATGGCCTATCCAGCGAAACTTCTTCCCAGGCCCAACCAATACCGGCCAATAGGAGCCGCCATATCCAGTGAATTTCAGGGCCATGCGTTTCGGTTAAGCGAGGGTCAAGGGCGATTTTGAGTCGGTACATCTGTTTCACTCAATTTTTGTAACTACTCAGGCATGTCATTTCGACCGAAGGGAGAAATCTCTACTGCCTATGCAGCGTAATAGGGATTTCTCGGCCTACGGCCTCGAAATGACATAAGGGCCGAGTGTTACCAATTTTTTGATTAATTCAATATAGCAATTCTCAATAATAAAGCCGTGTGAACATACTTAGAAAAAAGTTAGAATCTTTAATCAACAAAAAACAGGAACAAGCTTATACTTGCTCCTGTTGAGGGATGAAAAATCCACCAGAGGCGAATTTAATTTTCCAGGGGAGCGTCAGAAATAACCCATTGCGGCCCCTGGTGAGGGCCGCCGACGCGCAGGTAGCCCGGACTCAGGCCAGCGGGGGCAGCATCAAATGTTACTTCGCCGCTGCCTTCGTCAAAATGCCACAAAGCGGCTGTCTGCTCATCTGGCTGGAAAGGAGCGGTTGGACGGGTAAAATCGGCTAAGTAACGTAAAACTGTTGATAAACGCACTTCATCTATCCACCCGCTAAAGGCGGGATACTCCGGCCCGGCATCATGCTTTTCGGCCCCAATCACTAAAAAGGATCGCTGTTGACACAAGGGCCATTACAAAAGTCACCCGGCTGACCGTCATCGGGGTAGCTTATATCGCCGCCGGGTCCCGGTCCTTCGGCTTCCAGGCGACCATCAACAAAAAGCCACAAATAACCGTCGGCTCGACGGCGCTGTAGGGCGATATGATGCCACTGTTCATCGGCGACAGTGCTGGTCCCGCATAGGGTAGCATCGCCACTGCCCCCGCCGCTGATGCCAACTACAACTTTTCCCCCGGCCAGCGAGATACCAAACTTGCGATCTTGATTGTAACGGTCCCGATCAAAGATGATATTACCATAAATCCAATTGACGTTGCCTGGCCCGCAGGAGACAGGACTGGCCGGATTCTCGGCCAGGCTGGCCCGCATCCACCATTCAAAGGTAAAATCGGTCGCGCCGATGTCAGCCGGGGGGCCTGACGCAACGCTGGCCGGGTCGTCGAGGGGAATTTTTACCCGGTCAATATCGTCACTGCCCGTCCCGAAGAAACGTAAAGCGTACCTCCCTGCGCCCAGAGCCGCTTCAGGGCTGTCCGGCGGCGCTTCGGGGAGAGGGGTCGGCGCTTCAGATGTCTCCATTGCCGGTGTAGCTGCCGGAGCTTCCATTACAGGTGTGGCTGTCGGAACCTCAATTACAGGCGTGGCTGCCGGAGACTCTATTTCAGCCACCGGTGCGGTGGTAGAGACGAGTGTTTCCTCCGACAGCATTTCAACGGTCGGGGTTGGTTCAGGCGGTATGATTACTTCTGCTGGCGGTGTTTCCGGCGAAGGTGTGGCTGAGATCGCCGGCGACGCAGCACAAGCAACCAGCCACAGCCCGCCTAACCCGACCAAAAATGTTTGAATAACTGTTTTTTGCCAGATCATCAGCACCCTATTTCGCAATAAGCGGCAAGTATGTGTCCAGAATATCCTCCGTGGCCAGGGTAGAAAAACTATATGTGGCGGGACCGGATGGGTTGGTAGTTTCAAGATTAGCCCCATTTGTCGAGGCAACCTGGAAAATATAGGCTGTCTGTGGACTCAAGCCGGTCAGCGCTATCTGATGTGAAGTGACCAACTCGCTGGTTTCCTGGCTTTGATTCAGGCTGCCCACGCCATATTCAACCCGACTGGTGGCAGGTTCGTCGGTGGTCCAACTGATAACAGCTATCGTATCCAGAGGTCCGGCTGAAACATTAGTAATGACCGGCGCGGTGGTATCTGGTTCTGACACAGTAAAAGAGGGTATATCGGTGCTGTAAACCGGGCCTGCATTCCCCGAACCGCCAAACCTACAAACGCCGTTACTCGGTCCACCCGACGCTCCGGAACTATCTAAAATCATCCCGGTACAGGAGCCGGCCGGCCCCTCATCAAAGTGATAGAGCGCGACAGTGTTGTTATCGGTGCTAAAGGGTTGGGCCGGGCGGGTAAAGTTTGAACTGTAACGCAAGTTATTGGAAATACGCAGTTCGTCCACCCAGCCTTTGAATGCGGGATACTGTGATCCTGCATCGTGTTTCTCAGCCCCAATGACCAGATACGGATCATCACTGTGCGAAGTAGATCGCCCATCTCGATAACTGAGGTTACCGGTTGGGCCGGATCCCTGACCACTCAATATACCGTCTATAAAGATTCGCAGTTGCCCGTTGCTGCTGTTACGAGTAACAGCAACATGGTACCACTGACCATTATTTAAGGTCGCAGTACTACAAATACCCGCGCCCGAACTACCGTTATGAACTCCAAAGGCAATTTTACCTCCCCGAAGTGAAACACCATAATCGCCGTAATCGCCACTGTTAAACACATCCCGGTCGAGAATGATATTGCCGGTAATCCAGTTATCATTGCCGGTACCGCAGCTGCCACTGCTGTTGCCGGAATCAGCTTTCATCCAGAACTCCAGGGTAAAGTCGCCGCCAACATCCGCCGGAACCTGCGGATCAATGGGAATCTTCACCCGATCCAGATCAGGAGCGGCGACGCCATGCCCATAAAAGCGCAGCGAGTAATTGGTGCTTTGGGGTTCCAGGGCCACACTGAGCAGCCCCAACGAGCCAAATGGGTAGCCGGCGACCCAGGTGGGGTCGGCGGTATCAGTTCCACTGCCTGTGCCGAGTGTGCCGTTGTTGGCTGTACCGGCGATGTCCGCAGCTACCTGCCCGCTGCCCTCATTAAACTGCCACAAGTCTACGGTGTTGGCATCGCTCACAAACGGTGCTGTCGGCACACTGAAGTTGGCGTTGTACCGCACCACATTCGAGACCCGGACTTCATCCACCGTCCCATTGAAATACGGATACCCACCAAACCCGCCCAATTGCAGTGACGATCCCTGGGTCAGCGTCCCCACATTCGTCGCGGTCGAGCCAATGCCGTTCACAAAAATCTGCGCTGCTCCACTGTTGTATGTCACCGCGACGTGATACCACTGCCCGGCCTGTAAGGCTGTGCTGTTCTGCACCGACTGCCAGCCCAGGTTTGTCGAAAGGCCACCACGTCATCCGGCCCCCGTTCAAAGCTCCAATGAGCCAGCCATTCGTGTCATCGGTCTGCACGATTACCAATCCGTTGGCATTGCTGGTGGTCGGCCTCACCCACCCTTCCACGGTCAGTGCGCTGCTTGTGCTGGTCTGGCCTGCTCTGAGTACATCATTCGCTCCATCAAACGACAGCGCATAGTTACGTCGCGGGACCGCGTGTTGGTCGGCGTCGGCGGCACAGGTGTGTTCGTCGGCGGCACAGGTGTGTTCGTCGCTGTGGGTGGGACAGGGGTGTTCGTCGGCGATACAGGCGTACTCGTCGCCGTGGGCGGGATAGGGGTGTTCGTCGGCGATACAGGCGTGTTCGTGCCGTCGGCGGACAGGTGTGTTGCGTG
>JAAUSP010000365.1 GCA_012032575.1 Anaerolineales bacterium
CGCCGCTGGCTCCACCGGCGCGACCCCCGGCCTGACGGGCCAGGTGGGTCCACATCCGGGTCAAGCGAGGCAGCCGGTATTCATATTGGGCCAATTCGACCTGCAACTGGCCTTCACGGGTGCGGGCGTGCCGGGCGAAGATGTCCAGAATCAGAGCCGTCCGGTCAACTACCTTGACCGTAAGTTGTTTTTCCAATTCGCGCTGCTGACGCGGACTCAACTCGTCGTCAAACACAAATACGTCAATCGCCAGTTCGTCGCGAAAACCTTGCAGCTCTTCAACTTTACCGCTGCCAATCAAAGTGCCGGGGTGGATCGAGTTTAGCCGTTGATACGTGCCGCCTTCAACCTCAAGGCCGGCGGTATCGGCCAGTGCCGCCAACTCCTCCAGCGAGTCTTCGACATTAAAGCTGATTTGCCCATTTTTGGGCCGCTTCAACTCAACACCCACCAAAAAGGCGCGTTCGACAAGAGGGTTGACGGTGATAAATTTGTCGCTTTTTTGCGTAAGAATAAGTTAACTCCTAAGAAAATAGTAGACGGTAGACGGTAGACGGTAGACAGGGAACGATCATGCGACCCTGCTACTTTGCGACCCTGCTACCCTGCTACATGATACACACAACCCCCACAACAGGCAACCCGTTTTTGAATTAACGCAGGGTTACGTCCCCGGCAAAAATCGGGATAGTGGAACCGTCGGCCTGGGTCAACAGCATGGCCCCGTTTTCATCCACGCCGGTCAGGATGCCTTCCTGCCGTTGGCCCGCGTCGAGGACGGTTACTGTTATCGGCTGGCCTATCCCCACCAGCCGCTCCTGCCACTCGTGATGCGGCAACTTGCCCTGGCGCAGGGCGTTATAACGTTGCTCCACATTAAAAAGAAAGCTCTGCAGAATGGGCAGGCGCAGGCCAGCGGTATCGCGGCCCGTAATCATCGAAAGGCTGGTAGCCAACTGGGCCAGGGGGGGACCGCCGCTGCCGGGCCGGCCGGGCCGGTCAGGTTCGGCCTGGGTCTGGCGGCTGAAATCAATATTCACATTTAAGCCCAATCCCACCACCACCCAACTCAGGGTCTCACCCTCGATGTCCAATTCGGTCAGAATGCCGGCCAGTTTTTTACCGTCCCGCCAGACCAGATCGTTGGGCCATTTGAGGCCGGGGGACAACTCGGTATGCAGCTCAATGGCGTCGGCCAGGGCCAGGGCGCAGAGCATGGTCAGCCGTTGGGCCTGAGCCGGGGCCACCAGTTCGGCGGGCCGAAACAGCAAAGACATCAACAAACTCGACTCCGCCGGAGCGTGCCAGCTTCGTTCCAGGCGGCCACGCCCCACCAACTGCTCGTCGGTCAGAAAGAGCAGCCCTTCGGGCGCACCCCAACGGGCCAGCCGCTTGAGTTCGGTATTGGTCGAGCCGGTTTGTTCGGTATAAACCACGTTTTGACCAAAAACATAGGTTGGCAACCCCCGCCGAACCAGATCGCCGCTCAATCGAGACATAAAGCCTCCTCCTTTAACCGAGTTGGCTGTTATGATAGCCCCGCCCCCTTAATTTGCAAATTCGCTTGTTACGTCTCTCTTTGGTACAATAAAGGGTACGCTAATGACAGGCGAAGCGTAGCGATGAACCTTCGCCGGATCGTTTTTGGCGTACTGCCACATCCCTCAATTTCAACAGGAGCAAATTAATGACTTCAGGAAGGTTGTATACCCCTTGGCGGATGAAATATGTTGCTTCGACCCGTCAAAAGGTAGACGATTGTATTTTCTGCAACCATTGGAATGATCATCTTGAGCGCGATCGGGAAAACTTTCTAGTCTATCGCGGCCAGACCATGTTTGTAGTAATGAATATCTTCCCTTACAACACCGGCCATTTAATGATTTTACCCTGCCAGCACGTGGCCACTCTGTCCGAAATATCGTCTGACATGCAGCTTGAGTTGATGACTCTGACCACCTATTTTACCGAATTGCTTAATGATTTGATGCACCCTGATGGCTTCAATATTGGCATTAATATTGGCCGGGCTGCCGGGGCGGGTATAGACAGCCATCTCCATGTCCACCTTGTACCTCGTTGGAGCGGCGACAACAATTTTATGCCGGTTATCGGCGAAACGCGGGTACTGC
Source organism: Anaerolineales bacterium (assembly GCA_012032575.1). The sequence continues at coordinate 2,133 of JAAUSP010000365.1, forward strand.
CTGAGGAATTGAGCGCTACCTACGACCGAATTTTGAAATGGCTGCACCAACACCCCCCAATCGTCGGTGGAAAGCCGGCAGTATTGAAAGAGGGGGCGGGAATTAGTGACCCGTAAACCAGGGGGTCTATGGGCTATTCGCCGATGACTATCTTCAACAAAGGGACAGAACAATGTACCAAACTTACCAGATTTCACACCGCGAAGCGCAGCAAATAATCGGCGCTATCCAGACTGAATTGGAGCAAACCAATCGCGCGGCGGCTATTGCTGTGGCCGATGCTCACGGGGAACTAATCGCTTTTCTGCGGCTGGATGGCTGCAAATTGCCCTCGCTGAACATTGCCATCAATAAAGCCTTTACCGCTGCCCGCGAAGGCAAAGAAAGCAAGGCCGTGGGTCAATCATCGCGCGAGCAGGGGTTCCCCATGACCAACTTTGGCGATTTGCGCTACACGGCCTGGGGCGGCGGCGTGCCGATTACCTATCAAGGCAAAGTCATCGGCGCGGTGGGGGTCAGCGGCGTACCCGAAGCCGAGGATATGGCCCTGGCCAAGCTGGGAGTTGAGGCGTTTGAGCGGATAGCGGGTAAGTAATGGCATCAGACGTGATGCGTAATGGGTTACAGCCAAAACTTTCACGCCCCCCGAATCACCCGGCAAATTATTTCCTGGAACTACCTTAGTAAAATTTCTCCACCGGCCAACCTCTCGAGGCCGCAATCTTGGCTAACTTGCGGGAAGGGTTGACCGGGCTGGGATGGCTGACCATTTCCAGCAGCGGCAAATCGGAGGAACTGTCGGTGTAAAAGTAGCTGGTGGCCGGAGGAAACGGCAAATTATTCCGCTGCGCCCACTGTTGCGCCCAGTACACTTTGCCGGGGCCGTAACACAGGGGGCCAGCCAGTTGGCCGGTGTAACAATCGTTTTTTACCGCCAGATGGGTGCAGAGGTAATCGTCGCCCAGCCCCAGATGGACAGCGACAGGCTTAACAATTTCCTCGATGGAGGCCGAAAGGATGACCACGCGATGGCCCTGGCTTTGATGCCAGCAATTTTTGGCCTGGCCCGCTGCTGTCAGGCGCGGCAACAGGCGGCGGGGAATCCACTCGGCAAAAAAATTGAGCCGCTTCACTCTCACCGTGCCGGCCTACGTGTCTGATGAGCCGGCCATGGGCCTGACCAAAGTCGAGCCGTTTTAATTGATAGCCTAAAAAGGTCCGGCCGACCACCCACAGTGGCAGTCGCCGCCGCCTTAAGGCTTCGCGAATGTAGAGCATGCCCGAACTGGTATCGAGCAGGGTATAATCCAAATCAAAAAAAGCAACAGTACTCATTTAATCACTCTTATGGTATCGGCTACCAACACCTCGTTGGTGCGGAGAAAGCCCATCACTTCCACTTCGTCTCCCTCTTGAGGCTGGCCTTCCAAAATGACATCCGTCGGCAGAAAAATGGTCTGCCCGGCGATTATCCACAAATTTTCACCTTTTGTTTCCAAAACCCCCCGAAAATCTACCACTGCCGCCCGGTCTTGCTGGATGAGCTGCTCAATTTCGGCCAGACGGCGTTGATTAAACTGTTGGTTTAAGCCAGTCCACTGTGCTTCCCCAAAGGCCAGACCCAGTTGAACCGCTTCTGAACTCCGTTTGAGACTGTAGAGAAGGTCGCCGGGGACGGCGGCTTGAGCGGCAAAACTTAGCAGCAGCAGGGTCATAAGCAAGGTCAGGATCACGGTCACGATAACCGTGGCCAGATCACTTAACACACCTTTCGGGGTGGCCCGGCGGCGGATAATCCGGGAAACGGCCTGGGCCTTCTGGTTAAAGGTGGGTGGCTTTTGGGCCGGCAGGTCGGCCACCTGCTGCATGTACACAGCGCGCAGGGCCGATTTCCGTTCTTCCGCCACCAGGCGGGGATTGGGGTCGGCTAACACTGTAGCCGCAAACAGCAGCGGTCGCAACTGGGCCGCGTATTCGGGCGCTTCGGCCAGAATTTCTTCGACGGGAATGCCCGCTTGCAGGGCCGAGATGCTCTCATCGAGGATAGACTCAAAGCTATCACTCATGATCTACCTCCTGCGGCATAAAGCGGGCCAGCGAAGCCAGCGCACGGTGCTGCAAAGCCTTAACCGATCCCACCGATCTTTCGAGCAGTTCGGCGGTTTCGGCCAGGCTCAAGCCTTGCCCAAAGCGCAGCGCCACCACGTGCTGCTGCTCTTCGGTAAGCTGCAAGACCGCTTTTTTTAGCAGCGGCGTCAAATGGGCCAGATAGGCTTGTTCGGTTAACAAACTGTCGTCGGCGGCCAAATCATCATCAAGGGGCACAGTTCGATACTTTTCTTTGATATAATCGGCGGTCAGATTGCGGGCCACACTGTAAAGCCAGCCTGACAGCGAGACCCGCGGCGGCTTGTCTGCCTTCAAAGCGTTGACCAGGGCCAAAAAGACCTCGCCGGTTAAATCGGCCGCCACTTCCGGCTCACCCAAGCGATAGCTAAGATAACGATAGATTTGATCAAAGTAGCGGTCATATACATCGGCCAGGGCTTGTTGGTCATGCCGTTGGATGCGCGTCAGCAGGGAGTCTTCACTGGACACAGGCGGGGTTCCTTTCAGGAATTGCCGTCACGCTCTTTGTATACACGTCTTTCATAAGTCGAAAAGGATTCGGGAGAGGGGGTATCGGGTGTCAGGTGTCGGAGGTCAGGTGTCGAGTGTTGAATTCTTACTTGACACCTGACACTTATTCACGTGACACTTATACTAAAGCCCTTCCCCCGTCAACAAAATAGACTGCCCCGGTGACAAAATCGCTTTGGGCCAGGAAAATGATCGTGCGGGCGACGTCTTCCGGGGTGCCGATACGTTTGAGGAGTGAATTCTCGGTGGACCAGCGGATTTTGGCCTCGTCGGCGTTATCGGGCAGCAGCACGGTGCCGGGGGCAATGGCATTGACCCGCACGTGCGGGGCCAGTTCGGCGGCCATCACCCGGGTCAAGGCAACCAGGCCGGCCTTGCTGGCCGAATGGTGAGCGTACCCGGTCCAGGTCTGGAAGGCCGACAGGTCGGTCATATTGACGATCAAGCCCGATTTTTGGGCCAGCATCGCCGGGGCCACGGCCTGGCTCATCAAAAAGGGGCCGGTCAGATTAATGTCGAGAGCTGACTGCCATGCCTCCGCCGTTATCTCCAAAAACGGCGCTTTGAGCCAGACCGAGGCATTATTTACCAGCAGATCAATCCGCCCAAAACGGTCCAGCACGGCGGCGGCCACTCGCGCCGGATCGCCGGAGGTTTGTACATTCAGCGGTAAAGCCAGCCCTTCGACGCCCTTGGCCCGGATTTCGGTGACGGTGGCTTGATACGGCTCCGCTTCATTCAGATAAGTAAAGGCAACGTGGCAACCCTGTTCGGCCAGACTCAAGGCGACAGCCCGCCCGACTCGCATGGCTGCGCCGGTGATGAGGACAACTTTGTTTTTTAATTCCACTTTTCCTCCCAGAGCTAAGGCGGGTAACTGCTCAGCCCTCATGTCATTTCGAGGCCATAGGCCGAGAAATCTTTACCACGCTGCATCGGCCTCGGAGATTTCTCCCTTCGGTCGAAATGAAATATGGCTGAGTAGTTACTAAGGCTGAAACAAAATAAAGCCTCAGCCTTAGCCTCTTTAGATTTTACGCGATTGCCACCCTAAGCACAAGTAACCTAAGAAACCCTTTAGCTTTGATAAAAGATGGGGTTTCTTTTAAGGTGTGATTGACAAGTGAGTCGGGTTCTTCTCTAAAAAAGTAACTTGGCTTAAGTTATGTTTGTAAGAGGCTTGGAGTTGCTGTTTCGGGTTTTGTTTCTTTTTGGCGGTCAGATGTTGTAAGATGCGATGATTTGTCTTTTGCCATTAGAAAAGAAATGGTAAAATATCTTTGACCAGCTTATGGAGGATAAATTTTTGTGGGCTAGTTAGAAGTTGAACGAAGCATTTAGGTAATGTTATGGTTTAGGAGGTATGAAAATGTTGGCTGATGCTCAAATGCTAGAAAAGATATTTAATCAGGTCACACAACTTTCGCCAGAGTATCGTCTACGGCTTGTTCAACGCATTATTCAGACGCTTATTTCACCCCCTGTATCCCAACAACCCCACCCTCTACGCTTTGGAGAATTCAGAGGCAATGAGGCAGCTATGTCAACTTTTGAAGATTTTGCTATAGCTGAATGGCGACCTGCTGATAAGGAATTAGATGGTCCATAAATATATTCTCGATACTCGCGCCTTAATATGGTTTTTGGAAGGAAATAAGCGGCTAAGCCGGCAAGCTAAAACAATTATGGCTGCTCCTGATAGCTATATGGTTTTGCCACTCATCGCTTTAGCAGAAGCAGTTATCATCATTGAACGAGGGCGTACCACTATTCCTGCTATATCAACTTTTTTGACCAGAATTTATGCAGACCCACGAATTGAAATTTACCCACTAACTTTGCAGGTGTTTGAGCGTAGCCTCACCATGGAAGGGTTGCGTATCCCCGAACTCCACGATAGATTTATTGTCAGTACTGGTCTCCATTTGCAAGATTTGGGCGATACCATAGAGATTGTAACAAAAGATGAAGCAATTACTGAGGCCGCTGTCCTGTCTGTTGTTTGGTAGCCCTGAGGATGCTACTCTGCCCACTGCACCTGGCGGTATATTTGGGCCAGAGATAATTCCACCTCGATTGATTTCAAGGTTAAAATATCATCCGGCTGGGTAAAGACTAAAAGTTCCCACAGTTTTTCATTGACCCGCCGAAAATACTCCACCCGGAGACGGTATTGGTCTACCAGGACATATTCCTCAAAGCTGTCGAGACTCCAATAAGCCTGAAATTTATCACTGCGGTCATCCTCGGCGGTGGATTTTGACAGCACTTCAATAATAATTTGAGGGTTCGTAACTGTATCGGCTCGGCCTGCGACCAACTGAGGTTCGCCGCAAATCACCATAACATCGGGATAAACGGCTCGTCTGGCCGGTTCTATCCACAGGCGCAAATCACTGGCAAAAACAGCGCACGGTTTTGTGTGCAGAGCGTTATACAGGGCCGCGTGAATGTTGCTGACAATCCGATTATGCGCTAGCGATGCCCCAGCCATCGCCACGATGTGGCCTTGCTGATACTCGCTTTTATAGGCTGCTTTTTCTTCCAGGATTAAATATTCTTCAAGAGTGCGCAAATTTTGTTCTTTGCCTAACATAAAAGAAGCCTCTCATCCCTGCATCAACCGGGTCAATACTTCCCGCAGCACACCGATGGCCTGCCCATACTCCTGCAAATCAATATGTTCCTGCGGGGTGTGATCCAGGCTGCTATCGCCGGGGCCGTAGGCGACCACCGGGGTGTTGGGCCAGTGTGGGGCGACGACGTTCATGTCCGCCGTGCCGGTTTTGACCACAAAACGCGGCTCGCCCCCGGCGGCGCGAATGGACTGGAGAAAGGCCCGCACCAACGGATTG
>JAAUSP010000010.1 GCA_012032575.1 Anaerolineales bacterium
GATCAGGCCGGGATCACCCGCGAGATGAAAAATGTCAGCGTCACCACACCGAGAACGACGAAAATGATCCAGGCCAGACGCAACAAAATGTCGATCGAACCATAATCCCCCGGATGAATAACAACCTGAGGCATGATGCGTAACCGGATACATACACGCCTCAGGCATTCTTTTAATAATTTTCAGCCAGGAATTCGTTACTGCTGCGGCATCTTTTGGACATAAAAGAAGCGCACCAAGTAGTTGTAATCCAGCGTTTCATACACTGCCCCCTCAATATTCTCACGCACGGGTTGAGCCAGGGTGGGCGTGACAACATAAAGGGTGGGTACATCTGCGACAATCTTTTGTTGGAGTTTGTACAAGGCCTCGTTGCGCTTCTGCTCATCCTGAATCGTCGGGATTTCGTCCAGCCACTTATCTACTTCAGGATCAGCGTAGTAGGACCAGTTGTAGCCACCTTTGTCGGCAGTATTACCTGAAAAATAGGAAGTACGCAGGATAAAGGTGGGATCATTGGTAAACATAGACATATTGAGGTAGGAAATATCAGGCGCGGTCGCCTTGTCGGCCATAGTTGGAGGCATCTGCGGCCAGGGGACCAGAATCTGCTCCAGCTCGATGCCCAGTTCGGCCAGGTTTTGCTGCAACAAAGTCCCGGCGAACTCCTCATAGGATAACCCTTTCAGGCCCAGGTAGCGCAGTTTAAAACCCCCGTCTGGATAGCCGGCCTCGGCCAAAAGCTGCCTGGCTTTTTCCAGGTCTTGCTTTTGGACCGGCAAACTTGGGTCAGCGCCTTCGGCGTTCTTGGGTAATGGACCGGTTGGCGTCTCGCCGAGGCCCTGGAAGAAATCGGCAAAGGCCTGGTAATCAAAAGCATACTTGATAGCTTCGCGAACTTTGGGGTTATCTAAGGGTTTGTTATTGGTATTCAGGGTCAGGATAGAAACCTGAAACTGAGGCTGTTCGACCAGCTTGACCCCCGGCAAATCCTTGGCTGCGATGGAGTCATCCGGCCCCACTGCGCCGAGCATATCAATTTGACCCTGCCCTAACAATTGCAGCGCCGTAGAAATATCCGCATCTACCCGCAGAATGACCGATCGGCTGTGTTAGGCAGCCATTCCTGCCAGTAGTCCGTATTTTTGACCAACACAATCTGGCTGCCTTTGGTCCAGGAGTCGAATTTATAGGGGCCTGTTCCAACGCCGTTGGTGGCGAAGAAATCCTGGGCCAAGGGGTCGGCCTCGGTTTTGTGCGCTTCAATCGCCTGGGGACTGACCAGAGCCAGCTTTGGCAAAACCCCTAAAAAGAAAACGTTGGGCCTGGACAGCGTGATCTTGAGCGTTTGGGCATCTACAGCCTCGATGGCGCTGATGTCGCTCATGAGGCTGGCCGGTCCTTGATTGATTTCCTTGATCCGGTCCAGGCCGATTTTGGCTGCCTCTGCATTAAAATCTGCGCCGTCGTGATACTTGACACCCTGACGCAGTTTAAAGGTATAGCTTAAGCCATCCTCCGATACTTCCCAACTCTCGGCCAGGGCCGGTCGAAGCTCGGTACTGGCCGGAACATACTCTAACAAACCTTCGTAGACATTCCGCACAAACTCTAAACCATCCGAGCTAAAGGCAATAGCCGGGTCCAGTGTAGCTGTTTCGGCAATATTGCTAAAACAATGGTGATCGGTTCAGCCGAGCCTTCGCCTGAGGTCGCCGCAGCTTCTTCGGTTGGTTTGGCTTCTTCGGCTGCGGGGGCTTCAGTGGGGGCTGTGGTGGCAGGTTCACTCGCCGCTTCCTCGGTAGCCGCCGGAGCCTCAGTTTCCTGAGCCGGTGCGGGGGTTGCCGGGGCAGCGCCGCCACAACCAATCAACCAGATGCTTAAGGATAACAGCAGAACGATTGAAATAATTAGCCGATGTTTCATAAATAGTCTCCTCCTCTTTTGTTAAAACGTTAAATTTTTAACCAAAAAATCAAGGGGTGAACTCGGCATGGTGAGCCAGGTTCAGCCGAGTCTGACGGGTAGCTGCTTCGTCAATTTCAAACGTACCGGCCCGGAAACATACCCCGTAATCCAACCCGGCCTTCTCACGGCTAATATAGCCGTCACTCAAATCATCAAGGACTCGTTGAATATCACGTTCCCAGGGCGGTCCATAACCGCCGCCGCCGGCGGTATAGCAACGAACAGTAATGCCCGGTGGAATGGGCAGGTGATTGGCTTTCTTTAATAATCGTTCGGCTGGCCCGCCGGGGTCCACGATACAGCGAGCTGTTTGGCCCGCTTTGCCTCCAGCAACGCCCCAGCCGGGGGTGACGGTGCGCTCCAACCATAACAACAGCCGGCAGCCCGGGGCGGTCGGTTGGTACGCTTTGATCAAAGCCAACCCGCCCCGATAGCGGCCGGCCCCCCCGCTATCCTGCTCCAGCGCCCGGCAGGTGACTCGGAGGGGGTATTTGGCCTCTTCGACTTCGGCCGAGATATTCTTCAAATCGCCGGCCATATAGTTGACCACCGCATTGAGGCCATCTTCATCGGGCAGCGCCCCCCAGCCTACGGCGCTGGCTTCACCCGTGACAAACAGCATTCCGGCCGCCGTTTGACCGGCCATAATGAAATTCATCTGGTCGGAGGGCTGGCCGGCGGGCACTCGCCCTGGCAAAGCCTGGGCCATAACCTTGAGGATAAGTTCAATCATCAACCCAATCTGCGGCGCATAGTAGAGACAGGCGGCTGGTTCCTGGGCGGCAAAGAGACTGCCCAATGGAGCGGTCACGGTCAGGGGGCGGAAGTGGCCTCCATTCGGCGGGAGGTGGGGATTGATCAGAAATTTGTAGGCCAGCCGCGCTCCGGAGATCGTCTGAGCAATGCCGCAGTTAGTACAGCCCTGACGTTGAGGGCTGGAGCCAGTCAAATCAATATGAATACTGGCACCGCTGATTGTCACCTGTACCCGCACGTAGACCGGTTCATTACTGTGCCCATCGCTGTCCAGATACCCCTCAGCCGAATATGTCCCATCGGGAATTGCGGCAATCGCTTCCCGATCAGCTCGCTCGGCCTGGGCAAAAATTTCGGCAGTGGCCTCGCGCACAGTGGTCAAGCCAAAGCGGGTCAGAAGTTCCTGATAACGCCGCTCGCCGGTGCGGCAGGCGGCAATCTGGGCGTTCATATCCCCCAGAATCGAGCGAGGCAGGCGGCTGTTGCGGGCGATAATATCGAGGATGTCTTTGATTGGCTCGCCTGCCCGGTACAGGCGAATCGGTCCCAGTCGCAGCCCTTCCTGATAGATCTCGGTGGTATCCACCGACACACCGGCATCTTTGCCGCCCATATCCAGCCAGTGGGCTTTGGTGGCCGTAAAACCAACCAGTTCCCTCTCATAAAAAATCGGCGAGATCACGGTCACGTCATTCAGATGCGAGCCGACCAGATAAGGGTCATTCAGGGCATATATATCTCCCTCAAAAATGCCGCCCGCAGAAAAATGATCGAACACAATCTTGACTGCCTCATCAAGCGCACCCAAAAAAATAGGCAGTCCGGGAGCCTGGCCCAACAGTTCGGCTCGCTCATTGAAGAGGGCCACGCTGCAATCCTTCATCTCGTAGATGATGGGTGAGAAAGCGCTGCGGGCCAGGTTGGCGTTCATCTCCAGGGCAATCGAATTGAGCGCATTCCGCAGAATTTCGACGGTGATCGGATCAGGCATGGTTGCTCCGGGTAATAACAATATTACTGTAGCTATCCACGAGGGCTTGATAGTGAGGCGGGATAACCGTGGTGCAAGAAGGTTCTTCAATAATCGCCGGACCCTTAAACCCGTTCCCTGCTTGTAAGTCGGCCCGCTGGAAGACCTGAGTTTTAAAGACCTTGCGTCCAAAGATAACGGGCCGCCGCTCCGCTGCACTGACCTGCCGATTAGCTGAGGCCCTTTGGGCGACCCCTGCACCCCGGCTCAACCGGCCCACCGCACTCACCCGCAAATTGACAAACTCAATGGCTTCCTCTGGGTTGCTGTGACCATACCGAGTTTGATAGGCTGCATGAAACTGCGCAGGCAGGGCAGTGTACCTGGCGCTATCTACTTTTTCCGCCAGAGGGATATTTACAAAATACTCCTGCCCCACATAGCGAATATCGGCCGTGCGCCGAAACTCCATCGCAGTTTTGTCCACGTGTTCGGTTTCTAAGATTTCTCGACCCGCAGCTTCCAAATCTCTAAAAACATTTTCCACATCCGCTGCGGTGATGCTCACCAGCGGGCGGTAAAAACTATGCACCAGGTCATGCCGGATATCGGTATGCAGCATGCCCCAAGCCGAAAAAGTGCCCGGCGAGAAGGGAATAATGACGCGCGGGATGCTAAGCTCTTCGGCCAGGAAGACAGCATGCACCGGTCCCGCTCCCCCAAAAGCCACCAACGTAAATTGGCGAGGATCAATGCCTCGCTCGACCGTAATGGCGCGAATGGCATTGGCCATCTTGGCATTCACAATGTCAATCATGCCTTCGGCCAGCGCTTCGGGCGTCAGGGTTAGAATTTCAGCCAGACTGGTCAGTGCTTGCCGGGCTGCTTCAGCGTCAAGACTCATTTCACCACCCAGAAAGTTGGCCGGATCAATTCGGCCCAAGACCACATTGGCATCCGTTATTGTCGGCTCAGCACCACCTCGACCATAACAAGCGGGGCCAGGTTCTGCTCCGGCGCTGTGCGGCCCGACCCGCAGCCCCCCGGCTTCGAGCCAGCCGATAGACCCACCCCCGGCCCCGATGGTGTGAATATTGACGATTGGCATCAGCACCGGAAAGCCTTCCAGATAGGTTTCCGAAGTAACATCGGGTTGGCCGTTGATGACCAGACTGACATCAAAGCTGGTACCGCCCATATCTATACACAACAAGTGATCGCTGTCGAGCTGCTCTCGCAGACCCACTCCACCCATCGTGCCGCCGACCGGTCCTGAAAGAGTGATTGGATAGGATGCTGCCGCGCGGCGGCTGCCGTCATAATGCCGCCGTTAGATTGCATAATATGCAGGTGAGCGTGCAGTCCGGCTTCGGAGCCTTTGGTCTCCAGGCGGGCCAGATAATGTTCGATGATGGGGGCAACATAGGCGTTGAGCACTGTCGTACTGGTTCGTTCGTATTCACGCCATTCACAGGCCACCTGGTGAGAAAGTGAAATTGAAATATCGGGCAGCCGCCGGTGCAAAGCTTCAGCGACACGCAGCTCGTGCTCCGGGTTGGCGTAAGCATGCAATAAGCATACGGCCACGGAGTTGTATTCACCGATAGCTATCTGCTCGACAATGCTGGTGAGATGTTCATCATTAAGAGGGGTTAAAATAGAACCATCGAAAAGCATACGTTCTTGAAGTTCATAAATGTGGCGGCGGCGGACTAATGGGGAAGGCTTGCGGTAGAACAGATTATACATGTCGGGCCGATTGGCCCGGCCGATTTCATAGACATCACGGAAGCCTGCTGTGGTGATCAAGGCTACATGGGCGCCTTTCCTTTCCAGAAAGGCATTCAGCCCGGCAGTGGTGCCATGGACAAAAAAACCGACCTCAGCGAAATCGGGTGTCACCCGTTCAATCCCGTTCAGAATTCCCTGAGAAAGATCATGGGGGGTCGAAGGTACTTTTCCGGTGTGAACTTGACCGGAAAGGTTATCTATCACCACAATATCGGTAAATGTGCCGCCGATATCTACAGCCACACGGTAACGGGTCATTTAATCCCTGTACCTCCTTAAACTAAACTGATATTAATCTAAACTTGGTTTAGGCCCAGATATGACTAAGTTGGTCTGGTAACAAGACGAGGGTCGGATTTTAGGGGAGTATACGAGTCCAGACTGATCAATAAGGATGTTTGAACAGATTGGAGGGGTGGTTGGTCTTGTCTTTAATCTTATAAAAAAGAGGTTAGCATTGACAAGGACCCTTTAGGCTCAATCTTTGATGCTATTGGTATCAGGTCACTTCCATTAACAACGATAACTGGGGTTCGTTCCCGCGCGGGGTGTGTTCCGATTGCGGTCGGTCTCTGGAAAGTAAGGGGTTAAAACGACGGGAAATGATCACCTTGTTGGGTTTGGTCAGGTGGCGTCGCCAGGTCAGAAGTTGTCCGGGGTGATGTACCAGTGAGCAAGTGGTTGCGAATGAATGCCACCCTCGAAAACAAGACCGCTATCGAACACCAGGCTCAAGTGCTGGCGACCCACTTGCCTCCCTATCAGCCTAAAGGCCCCGTGTCCGCGAAGTATCGCCCCCGGCATCTCCCCCCGCGCCCCAATTGAATTTGACTGTAGTGAGTGGGTATGACGAAACTCACCTATGGTTAAACGATCTGGCCTTTCCTGGTGCGCTCCAAAAAGTGTTGACCGGCGAGCTGATGCTGGTCTGGGATGAGTTTGATAATGCTTATGCCCTCCTGATCCATTAACGGCTGGCCTCCAGCCAGAGCTTGCACTGGAACTGACTTCCCTTTTAAAATACAAAAAGCTTTACCAGGTGGTAGAGCTTTGGCGTAAACCCTCTGTCAGCGGCTCATTACCTCCACTGTTGCCGACCGTGTGGCCGCGGCCCAGAATAACTGTTCAATTTCAGGTGGGTGTTTCCACTGGTCGGTGGTCGGGAATGACCATTGCGGTGGACGGTTTGAACAGCCTGCCCCGGCGTGATGAGGGCCGTTTGCTTTTCAGCCTGTTGATGGCGGCTTTGGAGCGCTTCCGCCACCGCTGCTTCGAGTTGCAGGGCGTAACCGTTGAGGCCGTAGAGCCGTCCGATCGTCTCAAACATAGCCACCGCTAACCGGCTGATATCCTGACCGACGAAGGTAATCAGGGTGCTTTTGACTATGCAGCGCAAACAAACCGGCGAGGTTGGGGTCTCTCCGGCGAAAAGGGGAAGATTGATTTTTAGCAGAGGATTTGGATAAAAAATAAGGTTGCATTAATTATTATATCAGATTACTTACTTTATGTCAATAGGTTTTGGCGGTGAGTTTTTGGTCTAAAGATGGACCTCGCCACATGAAATGTGCATATATGGGAAGAAATAGTTCCCCACCGGTTAGGCAGAAAGAAGGCACCAATTAGACGGCAATCTCTAATTGATTGACTTTAGATAAATAACGAGAAAAGGCGGCTCGGGAATTGCCCAAACCGCCTAACGGTAGAAGATAAAGGGTATGTCAACCAACAATCTATCTACCGTCAGACAGCTTAACAATTTAATTGAGTTTCGGCAAACGGTGTACGAACAAATCTTGAGCAAGGGACGGGATGCCCAGTTCGAGTTAATCGATGCGCTGTTGCTGAATGACCATCCGGGTTGCTTTGCCGAGTTGAGCCGCTCGCCGGTGTTTCGACGGGAGTGGCCGAGTGTCTATGGGGCGATTGAGGAGGGGGGGCAGCACGAACAGCGGTTAGGGCAATGTTTTGTGCAGCAAGTTCCCCGGCAAGGCGTGCAAGTGTTTCCATTAGACACAACGGTGTGGGCGCATCCGAGTGCACGGACACTGACCGGGTTAGTCTATGCCCTCAGCCCAACCAAAGCCTTGAAACGTCACTCGATTGTGCAAGGTCATATCTATTCGCTGTTGACCTGGACACCCGGCCGGGCGAGAGTTGGTCGCCGACGATTTATAGCCAGCGACTTAAGCCGGAACAAACGGCGATCGAGGTGGGGGCAGCCCAGGTCAAACAACTGTGTCAGGCGCGACCGGACCCGACCCAGCAGAACCTGGATGTGATCGTCACCGATGGGCACTATGGCAATCATCTCTTTTTCGGGGCGCTGAAGGGGTTAAGTTGTGCCGCCTTGAGCCGGATGCGCTGCGACCGGGTCTTGTACCAGCCGCCGAAGCCGTATGCCGGTCACGGTCGACCATCGGTCCACGGCCCCCGCTTTGCCTTCAAGGAGCCGGACACTTGGCCGGAACCGCTCGAACAGGTCGCGTTTAGCCACGAGCGCTGGGGCCAAGTGCGCTTACGACGCTGGGCCAATCTGCACGCCCGAACCGATGCCGAGACGGTCTTTGAGGTCATCCTGGCTGAGGTCCACCGGGAAAGGGCCAAGCCGCCTCAACCCTTGTGGTTAGGCTATCGACCGGGCCATACCCCTTATCCGCTGCGGCAGGTCTGGTCCTGGTTCGATTTTAGGTGGCCGATTGAACCCAGTATCCGCTTTCGGAAGCAAGGCTTGCTCTGGACCTTGCCCTACTTCCAGACGAGCGAAGCCTGTGATCGCTGGAGCCACCTGGTTGATATTGCCAACTGGCAGGTTTTTCTGGCTCAACCGTTAGTCAGCGATCACCCCTTGCCCTGGCAAAAAGCGCAAGTGCGCTTGACCCCCGGTCGGGTTCGGCGGGGTTTGGCCCTGATTTTTAGTCAGCTTGGCACCCCCGCCCAGCCGCCCAAAACGCGCGGAAAGTCGCCCGGTTGGTCGACCGGCCGGCTCCGTCACCGCCCGGAGCGGTATAAACCAACCAAGCGAGCCAAGAAAAGGGTCAAATCGACCTGAATTGGCCGAAAACTCATATTGTTAAGTACTTAACGCCCTGCGGTCAACCTCAGGGTAGACTTGTGTTATCTAAAGTCAATTAACGAGATGAACAGTAATAGTCTGTTCAGTCTGGCTGAAAGTATAGACGGCTCGATAATCCCCAATACGTAGCTTGAAGAAACCTTGCCATTGTCCCGTTAAGGGTTCTGGCGTTATCAGTTCAAAATTTTCAGCCAGCCAGCGCATTTTTTTGAAAATCTGTTGCGCTATGGGTTTACTCAAGCGAACTAAGTCATCTTCAGCTTCGGAAGTAAAATCTACTTCGTACACTTTACCACTCTAGCCCCAATTTAGCGGCAACGTCCTGGGCTGAAGTCAGTTTAGCCCCTGTTTGTGTTGCTGCTAATGAACGGTGCAGCCTGTCTTTTATCTCGTCCTGTAATTCTAGCCCTTCATCAGGGTCGCCAAAGATTTCCAGAATTGTTTGACTGACAACTTCCCTGATCAAATTTTTTAGCTCATCTACCGTTAAATCAGCGACATTTGAGTAAGTCATGGCTGTGCCTCCACACAAAGTCTTGTCTCTTTGCCTCTTCTTTTATCTATAATCCTACCACTCTAATAAGATTTAACCAAATGGTTCCAAACTCCCTTCAAAGCATCCATGTCCCATTTTGACCGAAGTGGGACCGCTTGTATAAAGGCTGAGGGCAAAATTAAACTAAAGCCAAAACAGCGGATTTGTGTTACGGTAAAGGATGCGCCGCAAAAAATTCCCAGATGACCTGGGTGGCGTTGATGTCCTGGGTGGTAATCCGAGCCGGCATCTGGGAGCCGGGCCAGCTATGCCCCTTGCCCGTAATCGTGTAAAGCGTGACCGTTGCGCCCTCGCGACAGGTGCCCCACGTTTCCCCGTTGACCTCCCCCTGCTGGAACGTAATCTGGGGGGTGGCGGCGCAGCCGTTACGGGCAGCCCAACCGATGGCCCACTCCCGCACCGGCAGCATAAGCGGCGGATGACCCTCGTAAGCCAGAACATTGTCAGCGGTGCCGTGGAAAACCACCACCGGTACAGGCCGGACAGGTTCGCACGCAAAACGCGGGTAGCCGCCAGATACCAGCCCCACCGCGGCGATGGTGTCTGAGAGGTCGCAGGCCAGCCGATAACTCATCTCCGCGCCGTTGGAGATGCCGGTGGCGTAAATGCGGCGGGAGTCAAGGTTGAATTGGCTCTGCAACCGCCGGATCAGCTCACGGATAAAGTTCACATCGGCCTGGCCTTCCGGCCCGTCGCCGAATTTCCAATTCTGTGAACTGCCCAGCCCTTCGGGATAAACGACGATGAAGCCAGCCCGGTCGGCCAGGTTAGACATTCGGCTGACCGTTTCCTGCTGCTCAGCATTGGAGTTGAGGCCGTGCAGATTAATCACCAGCGGCACAGCCTGACCGGATTGGGTGTCGGGCGGAACGTGCAGCCGGTAGCGCCGAGTCTGCCCGCCCACCTCGATTTCACCCACTGAACTGCCCGAAGCAGGCGCGACGTTGTGTACCTCAGCCGGGGTTGGCGGCGTTTCCGCAGCCGCCGGTTCACGGCGGTCGAGCCGGGCGCAGGCCAGGGTCAATAGAACCAACCCAATCATAACCATAACCAGGTTTAACTTGTACCACCTTGACAGAGAGTTCATACTTTACCTCCATAGATACCGATTGCCGCTCGTGACATCGAAGGAAATGATCGTAGCTGCTAGTCATCAACCCCGACCTGTGCTATACTGGATTCATCCATGACCGATCCGGAAACTTTCTACCAGCAAACCTATCAAAACCTGCTCACCCTCAAAACGCGCGCCGCCGGCTATCGCAACCCCACCCGCGTCCCCACCGACCTGCTTGATCAGATCGAGCAGTACGAAAAGGCCCTTTTTTTTGACCCGGCAGCGCCTCGACGGTTTCATTGGCGAAGGCGACTGGCGCAGCGCAGTCAAAGCGCTTTCCTTGACTCAGGTGTCCGTCGAACCTGCGGTTGAGGAGTCGGTCAGCACCGGAACGGACCCTCTGGAACCCATACCCACCGAGGTCGAATACGACTTACCCAGGATTCGTGAGTTGTTGACCAAAGGGTTTGACGATCTGGAACTGCGCAATTTTTGTTTCGATCAGCCTGAATTTCAGGAAGTTTACGATCAACTGGCCCAAAGCATCGGCAAAGATGAAATTGTCAGCCTGGTCATCGAGCACGCCGACCAGCACCTTCTGTTTGAACCGCTCCTGGCCTGGGCTAAAAAGGGCAATCCGACGCGGTATAGGCGGCATCAGCCTTATATTATTGGCTAACTGTAATATCGGACGGGGCTAAAGCCACCGTCTTGAAAAAGCAAAGGACGCTAAAGCGCCTTGACTTTTCAGCCTGTAGGGCTTCGCTCTCTCAGCGCCATGGCTTCCAGCCTCGCGCTATTGAAAAATAACCCGGTTTGACCTATTTTCAGCGGAGATTAAAATTACCACAGAAAACCACCTTCAATATGGAGAATTTTATTCTATGAAAACCATTGAAGTTCAATTACCGGCCCACCTGATCTGGCAGGTGCAGCAGCATATTGCCCCGGACGAGCCTATCGAACAAGTTTTAGCCCAGGTGGTGCAGTTGTGGCTAGATCAACAAGACCAACCCGCCACCCCAACCGAGGCTGAACAGGCCCTCCAATTTCTTCGGCAAAGTGGCCTGGTGATGAGCGCCGAAAGACAACACGCGTTGGCCGAAGCCATCAAATCCACTTTGGATGTGACAGAAAGCCCCAACCGGGTTGAACTTGAAACTGTTCTGGCCGGGCTGAATCCGCCTCTCTCCGAAGAGATTATTGCCATGCGTGGCGAGTATTGATGTTATACTACTTTAACCCCGTTCTTGATTATTGCCGGTTTCGCGCTGGCTCAAGACAGTGCTATAATCAGCGCCAAAAAATAAAGTACACAATGTAATGGTTTGGTTTGTTCCGCCATTACGTTTCACGTTTTAGGTCATCAGGTAAAAAATGACAGAACCGCTAACCAACTGTCCTCACTGCGGCAAAAAACTGACCCGACCCGATGCGGCGTTTTGCCCCAACTGCGGTGCGCCGCTCAAGGGCGAAGCGGCTCAGGCCGCCGATACCGTGCATGGCGGCTCGCTGGCGAAAATTATCGTCCACATTCCCGGCGAGGAAACCCGCGAAGAATTTTTATCCAAAACCGCTACCAGCCTGGGCCGGCGCAGCAGCAACCAGATTCAGATCATGTCCGCCACCGTCTCCGGCGAACACGCCCGGATCGAGTTGACCCGCCAGGGCCACACCCTGACCGATTTGAACAGTACCAATGGGACCTTTCTCAACGGCAAGCGCATCGAGCCGGGCAAGTCCTACCCTCTGACTTCCAACGACATCATCCGTTTCAGCGACTCGCTGGGCAACTCGGCCAGCCTGACCTACATCGCCCCCTCCGCCTTTGGTGAAGTCCAACAGGCCGCCCTGGCCGCCCGCGCCTTCAATCTCCAATCTCCCATCTCCTTTATCGGCCGCAACCCCACCGCCGCCATCCCGCTTGACCACCCGGCGGTTTCGTGGAACCACGCTCGCGTCAGCCGGGGCGACGACGCTCATTACACCATCCAGGATTTGAGCAGCAACAACGGCACGTTTATTAATGGCACCCAACTGCGCGGCGAGCGCTCGCTGGAACGCGGCGATGTGGTCCAGATTGGCCCCTTCAACCTGGTTTACAACGGCGGCGGCGTCTTTACGCCCTACTCCGCCGAGCGCAACTTCCGGCTGGAAGCGGTCAACCTGGCTAAAACCGTTTACGCCACCCGCTCGATGCTGGGTCTGCCGCTCAAGGGCCAGCCATTGACCATTTTACAGCCGCTCAACCTGGTCATCAATCCGCGCGAATTTGTGGCCCTGGTCGGCGGCAGCGGCGCGGCAAAAGTACCTTGCTCAAGGCGCTCAGCGGCCTCAGCCGGGCCACCGGCGGCACGGTGCTGGTCAACGGCGACAATCTGTACGCCAATTTTAACCTGTATCGCAACCTGCTGGGCTACGTGCCGCAGGATGACATCATCCACCAGAATCTCGACGTGCAGAGCGCCCTGCGCTACGCCGCCCGGCTGCGTCTGCCCGACGCCGGCCCCATCGAAATCGCCCGCCGCATTGAGGACGTGCTGACCAAAGTCGGCATGACTGCCCAGGCCGGGACGATGGTCCGCGATTTGAGCGGCGGCCAGCGCAAGCGGGTCAGCATTGCCGCCGAACTGCTGGCCGAACCCTGGATTTTCTTTCTGGACGAGCCAACCTCCGGCCTCGACCCCGGCCTGGAAAAGCTGATGATGGACACCCTGCGCCAACTGGCCGACGAAGGCCGGACCATCATCCTGGTTACGCACGCCACCACCAACATTGCCAACAACTGCGATCAGGTTGCTTTCATGGCTCGCGGCGGCGAGCTGGCTTATTTTGGTCCCCCCGAAGAGGTGTCCGACTTTTTCAAAGTGGGCAACTTTGCCGATGTTTACACCCGCCTGGCCCAAAGTTTCAAACCCGCTCAAGACCCGACCGTGCCGGCGGAAATCCAAAATGAATATGAGACTTTGACCAAAGCTAAACCCGGCCAATCCGAGGTTTCGGCCGGGTCGCTCTGGGCCGAGCATTACCGCAATTCGGCCTTGTACCGCAAATACATTGCCAACCGGCAAACCGGCGAAATGGCCCGGCCCATTTCGGCCAAAATCAAGGCCGCAGCCGGTGGCCTGACCGATCAACTCAAGCAGTTTGGCCTGCTGGCCCAGCGCTATTTCGATATTATTCGCCACGACAAGCTGAGCCTGGGCGTGCTGCTGGCGGTGATGCCCGTTATTGGTCTGTTTTTACTGCTCATCAGCAGCGGCACGGCCCTGGTCGGCAACCCTGCTGACCAAATCAAAGCCATTCTGGAAACAGACGGAAGTTACAATGTAGCCTATCAGGCTCAGGAATTGCTATTCATGCTGGCCCTGTCGGCCAATCTGCTGGGGGTGTTTGCCGCCTCGTTTGAAATTATCAAAGAAGAAGCCATTTATCGCCGCGAGCGCATGATTAATCTGCGGGTGTTGCCCTATTTTGCCTCCAAATTTGTCGTACTGGGCGCGTTTATGCTTTTGCAGTGCCTGTTATTATTAATAGTGTTGGCGGTCAAAACAAGGTATCCCGGTGCAGGGGCCATCTTGTGGGCGCTGCCCGAATATTACTTTACCCTGGTCTTCACTGCTCTGGCCAGCGTGGCTCTGGGGCTGTTTCTTTCGGCCCTGGCGACCTCCAGGGATATGGTCATCTATCTGGTGCTGATAACCCTCTTTTTACAAATAGTCTTCTCCGGCGCTATTTTTGAACTCGGCCCTGTAACCCGCCCCCTCTCCTATCTGACCATCACCCGCTGGTCGCTCGAAGCGCTGGGGGCCAGCACCGATATGGAAGGCCTCAACGAGTTGAGTCAGGTCCGCGTCGAGCGCGAAGTAGACCTGGGCCGGGGCACTCAAAAGGTGGTCGAAGATGTGGCTGCGCCGGTTGATTTTTTTGTCAACTACACCCACAGCGCCCTCGGCCTGCTCTCCCGCTGGATTTTCCTCTGGGCGCACACCCTGCTGTGGGGCAGTCTGGCCGTGTGGTTGATTATCAGAAAAGACGAAATCCAGTAGACGGTAGATAGTCTTTTTACCCTGTCTACTGTCTACCTTTTACGAAAGGGGTTTTACATGAACCGACAAACCATCATCATTACTGTTGTAGCCGCAGGGGTTTTGCTGCTGGCGGGGCTGGGGGCTTTGGCCTACGGCATTTCCCAGGGGGGACAAATCCCCGGCTTGAGCGCCGGACCCACGCCCGTCCCGACCAGCGAATTTGAGATTCCCAAAGTTAAAATCACGCCCCCCGCCGATCTGTCCACCATTGCCGCAGAGGTCCGCCAGGAGTATCCGGAACTGGCCGATTTGTTGGAGAACCCCGAACTCGGCTCAGTTTACAAGGATTTTTACCTGGCTTACCAAAAAGGCGGTGAGGAAACGGCCCTCGCGCTGGCCCGCCAGCGCGGCATCCTCAACGAGCAGGATCAGGTGGCCATGACTCTGGTGCTTGACTCCGAAGACACCGCCCCGCTCATTGCCGAACTCGAAGCCGAAGGCATCATCGTGCAGGCCAGTTACAAAAGCAAGATCAATATCCTTATCCCCATTGCCTTGATCCAGGAACAGATTGAGCAGCAAAAGCCTGATTTAATTTTGGAACGCATTTCCAACTTTGAGCATGTCATCCGGCTGGAAGTGCCCACCAAAGCCACGATCAAACAACGAGGGGTGATCCAGGGTCAAGGGGTCAATGTGACGCTGGCCAACGAGTGGCAGGCTCAGGGCATTACCGGCAAAGGTGTCAAAGTGGGGATTTTGGATTTGGGGTTTGGCGGGTACAAAGATTTGCTGGGCCGCGAACTGCCCGAAAATGTGACCGTGGAGGTTTTTGGCGATCCGTACAATTTTGAGACAGAGGTTCACGGCACCGCCTGCGCCGAAATTGTTCACGAAATGGCCCCCGCCGCCGAGTTGTACCTGGCCTACTACGACGGCAGCGACGTGGCGATGGCCCTGGCTATCGAGTGGCTAAAAAGCCAGGGCGTGGCGATTATCTCCAACTCGACCGGCAGCAATGGCCTGACGCCGATGGACGGCAGCGGCTTTATGGCCGAAGTGATAGATGAGGCCCGCGATGAGGGCATTTTTTTTGTCTCGGCAGCCGGCAACGAGGCCGATGTCCACTGGCGCGGCCAGTTTAACGACCCCGACGGCAATACCATCCACGAATTTTCGGCCGACAACGAGTTGCTGCCGTTTGTCGCCCCGGCTAACTATCCGGTTCAGATTATTCTAAGCTGGGATGACTGGCAAAATGTCAACCAGGATTACGATTTTTTACTGCTTGACAAAGAGGGCAATCTGATTGCCAAGTCCGAAGAGCCACAAGGGGGTGAGCCGGGCGAAATGCCGGTGGAGGGTTTTCTGTACGAGTTTGAAGCTGAGGATGTCTACACCCTGGCTATCCAGAATTACGATGGACAAGCCACCGGAAATGTCACGTTTGACATTTTTATCCACGGCGGGTTGATGCACCCCGATTTTGTGGTGGCCGAGCGCAGCCTGAGCAGCCCGGCTGACGCCCGCGGCGCGTTTGCTGTGGGTGCGGTCAATTGGGCCGATGACGTGCTGGAAATTTACAGCTCCCAAGGCCCCACCGCCGATGGCCGGATCAAACCCGATTTGACCGCCCCCTCGGTGGTAGACAGCGCCTCCTATTCGCCCGACGCCTTTGACGGCACCTCGGCCGCCACGCCGCATGTGGCCGGGGCCGCCGCCCTGGTGCTGCAAGCCTTCCCCGATTTTTCACCCGACGACATCGCTGCTTTTTTGCAGGAACGGGCCAAAGACCTGGGGCCGGATGGGCCAGACAATGGTTTTGGGTCCGGCCGGCTGGAGATGGATGAAGTACCCGCCGGCACCGAACCCACTGAAACCCCGGTCTCCACCGAAGCTGAACCGGCGGAAACGCCGGTTGAGGCAGAACCAACCGCCGTGGTCGAACTACAGCCGACCTCTACCCCGCGCCCGCCCCTGGAAGTGGGCCTGCCCGGTCAAACCGGCCTGCCCCCGCAAGCCCCGGCTGAGGAACAAGAAAGCAGCAGCCTGAGTCTGATTATCGGCCTGGGCTTCTGCCTGGTCTGCCTGGGTGGACTGCTGTTCTTGGTCCTGCTGGTAGTCGGGGTAATTTTTATGCGCCGCAAGAAATAGCTTCCTGGCTTGATTTGTTCCCCTTCGCCTCTTTCATTATAATTCCCGTTGCTCAAACATGGGCAGGCTTGGACAGATTCTTCCAGCCTGCCATGTTTTATGACAGAGGAGAAGAACCTAATGAAAATATCAGATTTGCTCCAGGGTCAGGTGGCCCTGGTGACCGGCGCAAGCCGGGGTATTGGCCGGGCTACGGCCCTGCTGCTGGCCCAGGCCGGGGCCTCAGTGATTTTGGCCGCCCGCTCAGCGGACGAAATCAACAGCCTGGCCGACGAGATTAAACATTATAATGGCAAAGCCCTGGCCATTCCCACCGATGTCAGCGATGTGGCCCAGGTAGATTACTTGCTGGTGCTGACCCTACGCGCTTTTGGTCATATTGACATTTTGGTTAACAACGCCGCCCTGGTTCAACCCTTGGGCAAAGTCTGGGAGACATCGCCTACCGCCTGGCAAAAGCTCATCGCCGTCAATGTTATCGGCCCTTATTTGTGCGCCCGGGCTGTTTTGCCCCAAATGATCGAACGCGGCAGCGGGTGCATCATCAATGTCTCATCTGCGCTGGCCGAACGCAACCTGGAAGGGGCCAGCGCCTATAACGCCAGCAAAGCCGCCCTGGAGCGTTTTAGCGGCACCCTGGCGGCTGAAGTAAAAAATACCGGCGTGGTTGTGACCACGCTCCGGCCCGGTATGGTGGATACCCCCATGCAAGCCGAAATCCGGCGCACGCCAGCGCATATTTTTCCTAAAGCGAGCCGGTGGGAACAGGCTTATACCGAGGGACGTCTGCACCCCCCCACCGAACCGGCCCAGGCGATTCTCTGGCTGGCCAGCCATTTTGGGCGTGACTGCAACGGTCAGCTTGTCGAGTTGGGCGACCCTGTCTTCCGGCAAAGGGTAACAACCGATTTGGGAGAGTAATGGAGGATTGGCAGGCTGGAAGGATAGTTGGGAACTTTGACCACCCTTCCCTGCTTCCAACCTTCCGTCCTCTTTTTCATTGACAAAAATTCGGTCTGACAGTACACTAACTTTCCAATTTTATTCAGGAGACAACCGCTGATGGCATACACAAATATTACTGTTCCTCAGGACGGCCAAAAAATCACGATTCAGGACGGCAAATTGTCCGTCCCGGATAATCCTATTCTCGCCTTCATCGAAGGCGACGGCATTGGTCCCGATATTACCAAAGCCAGCCTGCGCATTTGGGATGCCGCTGTGCAAGCCGCTTATGGTGGTCAGCGCAAAGTGGCCTGGATGGAAATTTATGCCGGCGAAAAAGCGGCCCAGCTTTACGGCGGCAACTTCATGCCCGAAGAAAGCTTCGAGGCCATGCGTGAATTTGTCGTTGGCATCAAAGGGCCGTTGACCACCCCGGTCGGCGGCGGCTTTCGCAGCCTGAACGTCACCCTGCGCCAGGTGCTCGACCTGTACGCCTGTGTGCGCCCGGTGCGTTGGTACGAAGGCGTGCCCAGCCCGGTCAAGCACCCGGAAGATGTCAATATGGTCATCTTCCGCGAAAACACCGAAGACGTATACGCCGGTATTGAGTATGAGGCCGGCAGCCCGGAAAACGAAAAGCTGGCTAAGTTTTTACGTGAAGAGATGGGCGCGACCTTCTTCGAGGGGGCCGGCCTGGGCATCAAGCCCATCAGCGCGTTTGGCACCAAGCGGCTGGTCCGCAAAGCCATTCAGCACGCCCTGAGCGAAGGCTTTGACAGCGTCACCATAGTTCACAAGGGCAACATTCAGAAATTCACCGAGGGCGCCTTCCGCAAGTGGGGGTACGAATTAGCCAAAGAAGAATTTGGCGATGTGACCATCACCGAGGAGCAACTGTGGAGCCAATACAACGGCAAACAGCCGGAAGGCAAAATCGTCATCAAGGATCGCATCGCCGATATTATGTTCCAACTGGCCCTGCTGCGGCCCCAGGAGTTCAGCGTGCTGGCTCTGCCCAACCTGAACGGTGATTATCTCAGCGACGCCCTGGCCGCCGAAGTCGGCGGGTTGGGCATTGCCCCCGGCGCAAACATCGCCGACTACATCGCTCTGTTCGAGGCCACGCACGGCACCGCCCCCAAATACAGCAACCAGGATAAAGTCAATCCGGGCAGCCTGCTCTTCTCCGGCTGCATGATGCTCGACTACATCGGCTGGCGCGAGGCCTCGCAGTTGATTCATCGAGCCTTCGAGAAAACCGTCTCGCAAAAGGTTGTCACCTACGATTTCGCCCGCCAGATGGACGGGGCCACCGAGGTCAAAACCAGCGAATTCGCCAGCGCGATTATACAGAATTTGTAACTGGCCTGGATAGCGAAACAGGGGGTGGAACGCAATCCACCCCCTGTTTGTTTCTGCCTACCTGTCATATTTTGTCTTTAAGCAAAAACCTTTTCAGGCAGTATATCTTTAACGGCAATATGGGTAATAAAGTATTCTTCGCCGTCGGATTCATTTTCTGCATCGAGATAAGATTGAACCCCACGAGGTTTTGGGATTTCCTCACCATCCTCTAACAATCCTCGTAAATGAAACGCAAGAGCCGACCTCATATTTGCGATTGTCTGATCGAGCGTTTTACCCGTAGCGATACAGCCTAAAACATCAGGCGAATAAGACGAAAACCCTGTTCCGCTTTTTTCGATAACAATTAAATATCTTTCCATTATGGTCAATGACCCGGCAACCTTCCGGTACGCAGCAAAAACCACAACCGATCAAGCCGATACAGCCGGTAACGCCAAACCAGCCACAACCCGGCTAAAATCCCCCCGATTTCCCAAATCCATAGTTCGGGCCGGCGGGTAAAGGTATACCAATAGGCCAGGCCGATATGCGCCTGCTCGCTGCCGCTTTTGCGCCACACATGAAAACGCCACCCCCGGAACGGCCAGTACCAGGTATCGTGAAACAGCCACAGCCGGTCAAGCAGGGCGTGTCCGTTAAACGCCAGCAAATAGGGCCAGCCGGCCGGCCTGCGCCAGATTGCGATGATGAACACTGTCAAATGGACCAACAATGTGTGGGCAAAAAGGACCGCCGCCTTGTAACGGCGGTAAAAATAGAGCGCCGCCAGGGGTTTGTCAATCAAATCCGGCCCGGTAGCCGCCACCGCCAGCAACCGGTAGTCAACGTCGGGCAGCGTGTCAAAGCGGCGGCGGAGTAAATCATAAGCGGCCAGAGTATAAGTGATATGGCTGGGAGGAAGCATAGACTCGTAATTTTGTAACGATATTGTAACCACAAAATCGTCAAAACTGGGGTATACTACGGTCAAACAAAATACGCTTTATAGATTCATCTCGCTTAAAGTTAGCAAAGCGACGGCTACCAGACGGTTAACGACAAGGATTTCGTTATCCACCCATCCAGAAGAACTCGGGTACCTGTGATATAGTTGACTTGTACAAGGAGCTAAGCGATGAACAGCAATGATGGCCTTATGGGCAATACGCAAGACCATATTATGGCTAACACCTGGCGCTTGATCTTCGACCGCACCGCCCGCCGCCCTTCTACCTCTCCCCTCTCCACCACCAACCCTGACTTCTCATTACTCGAAGAACTTTTATCTGAATATCGCCTGATCGGCCTGAGCCTGGCCGAAAAAGAAAACCCGCGCCGCCTGAACTGACGCACATAATCTGCGCATTTGGAGATTAGAAATGATGAGCCTGAATCTCTAATCCCCAATCTCCGGTTTCGTTGTAACTTCCGTTTTGGGCAGATTGGCTGATTTGGTAGTGCTCTCATCCTGACGCCCCTGGCCGTTAGGTGAGGATTCTGCTTTCGCGGCAGGTTTGGCCCGCCCGCTCGATCCTCTTTTCTTCTTGCCGCCGGTCACCACATCGAAAATTTTAGCGTCTTCTTCCTGCTGGGCGGCAAAGTATTTGGTGGCGAAATCGGTTTGACGCTGGCGCAGGGCCAGTGGAGCGACCATACGCAGATCGTCATGGGTTACTTCCAGACGGTCATCGGCGGCGGCTAACGCACGGGCGGCTTCAAACAGGGTCATCTCGGCCCGGTGACTGTCAATTTTTAGCTGCTCGATCCAGCGCAGCCCTTCGGACTCGACCCCCTGCCCAAAAACCACCTTGGGCAGACGTTTGCGGGCTTCAGCCACTTCAAAAGAGGCCGCATCGGTTTCGGCGGCCCAATCCCCCACAAAGCGGTAGGGCTTTTCTTTGTATACCTTCGCCCGATGATAAATCTCCAGGCGTTCCGCTGGGTCAGACGCGCCCCGGACCAGCACCCGCAGGCCAAAACGGTCCTGAATCTGGGGCCGCAAATTGCCCTCTTCCGGATTCATCGAGCCGACCAGGGTCAGCCGCGAACGATAGGTGGCGGCCAGCGGCCCTCGACGGACGGTGTATTGTCCCTGGGCTGCGGCATCCAGAATCGCATCAATAATCATATCGTCCAGCAAATTCACTTCGTCAATGTAAAGCAGGTTCTGATCCGCCTGTGACAAAATTCCTCGCTCCAGCAGCACCCGCTGTTGTTCCAACGCGACCCGCTCGCTGACGCCGCCAACCACATCCTCAAGCCGTGAATTGAGCGGCAGTTCAACCAGGCGCATGAGTTCCGGAGAGGTAATGGGGTCGCCCATACCGAGCTTGCGGGCGCAATCGCTGCACACGCCATCCATACCGTAACGGTACAAATCTTCCGGCTCGCAGCCGTACTCGCAGGTGCTGCGCTCGACCACCGGCATCAAATCCACCAGGCCGCGCACTGCCGTCGTTTTGGCCGTACCTCGTGCGCCCACCAGCAAAACGCCACCAATGGCGCGATTGATAAGCGCTAAAATTAGGGCAATCTTCATTTCCGATTGGCCCACAATCGCCAGGAATGGGTAGCGCAGATTGCTGGCCAGCCCCCGATCCCGGTCCTTAGCCGCCGATTGCAAAATCGCCGCCGCCGGGCCTTTGGAATATAGAATTTCTAAGAGTTGTGATCTGCGTTTAGCCATGATAGGAAGTAGGGAGTAAGGAGCAGGGAGTAGGGGGAAAAGAGACTACTCCTTACTCCCCTACTCGTTACTCCTTATTCCGGTTTGGGTGGAATTTTTAAAACCTGGCCGGGGCGGAGGCGGCTGGGGTCGGTTAAAATGTCCTGGTTGGCGTCAAAGATGATGCGCCATAATTGGGATTGGCCGTAAACCTGCCGGGCGATCACCGACAGGGTATCGCCCGGCTGGACGGTGTAGGTGCGCCAGGCGGCGGGGGGCGGCGTGGTGGGATTGGTGACAAAACGCAGCCCGGTTTGGGCCAGCTTGTCGAGCGTGATTTGAACGGTGATCGGGTCGCCGGCAATGCGCTGGACCAATTTGGCTCCGCCCAACCGCAGCCGGGTCAATTGGTCCTCGCTGATCGTTTCGGGATTGCCGACAGCGGTGACATAAGGCCAGCGCCCGCGAGCTTCGTCAACGGCAAAGCTGACATCAGGCTGGAATTTCCAGATGTAAGCCATCGCGGCCCCTAAATATTTGTCGGTGTCGGGTAATAACAGGACATGCTCGCCGGGATCAACCTGGGCCGGTGGGCCGGGTTCAGGCTGAGGTTCCGGCTCGGCTTCGTCAGCGGCCCGCAGCGCGGCCCGAAGCTGGGCCGGGTCGAGCGTAGGACCGGGGCAGGTGGTGGAATTTCCGGCCAATTCCCGATGACCGCGCACGTTGTCCACGGAAATATTATATT
Source organism: Anaerolineales bacterium (assembly GCA_012032575.1). The sequence goes on from JAAUSP010000010.1 coordinate 22,062, forward strand.
TTCGGCGCAACTGCTGGATCAGGCCCAACAGCGACTGCATTTGGGCGGCGCTGGGGCCGGTAAAGTTGTTGGGGATAGATTGGGTTCGCCCGGCGCTGTCTTTATAGGTACGGCCCTGGCTAAACCAGCCGGCCAGACAGATAGCCAGGTAATGATTGTTCCAATACTGCCCCTGTTCCAACCCCTCCGAATTATCCGGGTCGGCAAAACCGGCATGGTAGGCCGCAATTTTTTCATCCAGCGCATATTCAATCTCGCCGCTGCCGGTGATGACATAGTTGTAGCCACCGTGGGCCCAGCCCCGTTCCTTAACATGATAAACAAAAAAAGTATGGGCGTTGCCAATCGGCGCGCCGTGGTACGGTCAGCCGTGGCTGAATGATGGATGGCAATACCCACAATAGACCCACTGCGCTGCCAATCTTTATAGCTGGCATAATTCGGCATTTCTGCCCGGACATCTTTGATGGTTAGGTTCATATCTCTTATCCCAAATTTACCTAACGGCGTAACTGCTCAGTCCTCATGTCATCCTTCGACAGGCTCAGGACAGGTTTTGAGGCCGTAGGCCGACGCGAAGCATCTCTACAGCGCTACATAGGCGTCAGAGATTTCTCCCTTCGGTCGAAATGACATACCTGAGTAGTTAGGCAGTTCCGAAAAAATAATTGTCCCAAACCCGTGATACGTGATGCGTGAGGACTTTTGGCGTAAATTCATCACGCATCACGTATCACGCATCACGCCTGTAAGTTTTTGGGATGATTTAAATTTCGGAACTCCCTTACTCTAATTTTACATATAATTGGGTATGATACAAGCTTAACTATGCCAATACGCCAGAAACTAAAAAGGGCTGCCCCGGCAACCCTTTCAAGTGGTTTGAGTCAAAACAAACTATTCTTCTTTGCCTCTGCTCATCATCCCCAAAGCGACAAATACCCCCAACAAGGCCGCGCCGCTTAAAGCAATGTTAACGATGAGCAGAGTAATAATCAGGCCCTCATTCATAGCAAACTCCCCTTCCTCATTGAATTTAACAGGTCGCAGATGGCAAGTGCAGGGTTACAGGTGGCAAGTTACAAGTTGCAGAATAGTCTGCCCGCTGCCGTGCGTACAATCTACAATCTGCGCCTGCTATTTGCGCCGATTTTCCCATATTATACGCATCCGGCTATAGGTGTCAATGCACCGGGGTGAATTGTAGGAACCCCGTCCGGCTTTGGCCTCCAGTTGACTTAATCCCTTTCTTTGATTATCATGCGGGCCAGACTGCCCCGCTCAATGGGATACTGTCCGCTGCCTCAGGATCAACTATGCGTATCATTATGCCCAAACTAGGTCTAACGATGACCGAAGGAACCCTGACCCGCTGGTGCAAAACGGTGGGAGACCTGGTGAAACAGGGCGAAATTCTGTTTGAATTTGAAAGCCAAAAGTCGGCCCTGGAATTTGAGTCGCCGCAGACCGGCACCCTGGCCGAAATTCTGGTGGCTGCCGGGCAAACGGTGCCCTGCGGTACGCCGGTGGCTACCCTTGAGCCGCTCACCGTAGCGCCAGGCAAACCAGCCGCCAGCGGCGAACTTCAAGCGACCCGGCAACCCGCGACCCCCCGCGCCAAAGCCCGCGCAGGGGAGTTGAGTTTGGATTTGAGCCAACTGGCGGGCAGCGGGCCAGCCGGCCGGATTCAACTGGTCGATGTGGAACGATTTTCGGCCAGCCAGCCCGAAACAGATGCAGCCCCACTGCCGCCAGTCTCACCCAAAATGACCCCCGTCGCCCGGCGCATGGCCGAGGAACAGCAGTTCGATCCCGGCCAGATTGCCGGCGGTGCGCCCGGCAGCCGCATCACCAAAGACGATCTGGCGCGGGCTTTCGAGACGTCTGTGCCCGCTGTTGACGGCGAGTTGAGGCCGCTGTCGCCGCTGCGCCAGACCATTGCCCAGCGGTTGAGCCAGAGCGCTTTTACCGCCCCGCACGTGACCCTCTTGGCCGAGGCTGACGCAACCCCGCTGGTAGAGGCCAGGGCGCAGCTCAACGTCGAACTCTCCGCAGGGCAGAAGATAAGCTACAATACCCTGCTGGCCGCCATCTGCGCCCGCGTGCTGCGCGAACAGCCCCAGGTGAACGCGCTTTTTGATCAGAACGCCCAGGGAATTCGCCTCCAACAGGAGATTAACATCGCCCTGGCAGTTGATACTGAACGCGGCCTGACCACCCCCGTGCTGCGCCGGGTGGACACCTTGAATCTGGTTTCGATCCAGCAGGGTTACACTGCGCTGATCGAGCAGGCGCTGGCCGGTCAGTTGCGCCCGGACGATCTGGCTGGCGGCACCTTTACCCTCACCAACCTGGGCGCTTTTGAGGTAGACGGCTTTACCCCCATCATCAACCCGCCCCAACTTGCTATTTTGGGCGCGGGGCGTATTGCCGCCAAACCCATTGCCCGCCAGAACGAGGTCGTCATCCGCCAGATGATGACCCTCAGCCTCAGCTTCGACCATCGCGCCCTCGACGGCGCACCCGCCGCCCGATTTTTGCAACGGGTCAAACAGTTGATCGAGCGGCCGTTTGCATTGATGTTGTAATCGCGTGGTGCGTGGTACGTAAATTTACGCACCACGTACCACGAATTTTATATTTTTGTAATCCAAACAATTCTATCAGGAAGGATTTCCAACAATGCCCCAAATAAAAGCTTATCACCGTCCGGCCAATCTGGAGGAGGCCATCCGGCTGCTGGCCCGGACCGGGGTTAATACCGCCGTTGTGGGCGGCGGTACTTATATTACGGCCCACATGGATGAACGGGTGGATGAAGTGGTTGATTTGCAGGCCGTCGGGCTGACCGAGGTCAGCTATCAGGACGACCGGCTGACTCTGGGAGCAATGGTGCGCCTGCAAACCATTGTCGAAGATACCCAGGCCCCGGCTTTGCTGCGCGAGGCCGCCCACCGCGAAGGTCCCAACACCTTTCGCCACGCCGCTACCGTAGGCGGCGTGGTTGTGGGGGCCGGCAAAGAAAGCGAATTTCTGACCGCTTTGCTTGTTTCCGAGGCGGATGTTCAGATACAGTCGAGCCGGGGTAATAAAAGCGTGCCGCTGGCCGACTTTTTACGCGATGTACCGGGCAGCCTGGCAGGCGGGATCATCACCGCTGTATCTCTGGCGACCAGCGGCAAAACGGCCAGCGCCCGCGTGGGCCGCACCCCCGCCGACCAGCCCATTGTGGCCGCCGCCGCCCGTCTGTCTTCCAATGGTCAAGTTCATCTGGCCCTGTGCGGAGTCGCCGCCACGCCGATTCTGGTTGATCCAAACAATGTCAAAGGCACAATTAATCCCCCCGCCGATTTTCGCGGCTCCAGCGAATACCGCCGTCAGATTGCGGCAACGCTGGCCAAGCGGGTGGTGAGTGAGGTTAAATAATAATGTCATTGCGAGGCCGCAGGCCGAAGCAATCCCCCTCTCCGGGGTGAGAGACTGCTTCGCCTACGGCTCGCAGTGACATGAACCAAGCGATTTATGAAGGAGTGTTCACGAGCCAGAGCACGCCACCAGGAATGAAAACATCTTTCTGGCTACTGACTACTGGCTACTATTTTCTCAGGAGACTTTCATGCAAATTAACATAACCATCAACGGCGTCAACAAAACCTTTGCCTGTACCGCCGGGGACACTTTACTGCGGGTGCTGCGGCGGGAAGGTTATCACAGCGTCCGCTTTGGCAGCGATACCGGCGAAACGGGGGCATCGGCGGTGCTGCTGGATGGCCGCCTGGTCAATACCGATGTGATGCTGGCCGCCCAGGCTGACGGCCATACCATCGAGACGGTCGAAGGGTTGGCCCAGGGTTTGAACCTGCACCCGATCCAACAGGCCTTTATCCGCACCGGCGCGATCCAATCCGGCTACTCTACCCCGGCGATGGTCCTGGCGGCCAAAGCCCTGCTGGCAAAAAACCCCAACCCTACCGAAGCCGAAGTGCGCGACGCCCTTTCTGGCATTTTGGACCGCGAGACCGGCTACGTCAAGCCGGTGCAGGCGGTGCTGGAAGCGGCGGCCATCCTGCGCGGCGAGGAGCCGACGACGGTGGAGCCGAATGTGGTCACGCCGATTATTTTACCGGGGCATGACTTTGGAGATTTGTTTAGCCGGGGAGCAGAGGAGCCGGGGAGCGGAGGAGAGGATATAGGCCCGGAAACGGTGGGGGGCAGTGGTCCCCAGGCCGGGGGGATTGGTACGCAGCGCATCACTCTGCCCAAGTTTGTGGTTGCGCCCGAAGCGCCGGATTTGAAGGTTGTCGGCAAATCGGAGACCAAGGTAGATGCCATCAAGCTGGTCAAGGGCAATCCCGCCTTTGTGGACGACTTCGAGATGCGCGGCATGCTCTACGCTCGGCTGCTGACCAGCCCTCATGCCCACGCCCGCATCCTGGATATTGACGACAGTGAGGCCCTCGCCCTGCCCGGCGTCCACGCCGTGCTGCATTACAAAAACGTGGCGCGGGTGCGCTACGCTTCCGGCGGCCAGTCGTACCCCAACCCCAAACCCTACGATCAGGTCAGCTTTGACAGCAAAGTTCGACATGTGGGCGACCGGGTGGCCGTGGTGGCGGCCGAGTCGCTGGAAATTGCCGAAGAGGCGGTCAAGCGGATCAAAGTAACTTACGAGGTCCTGCCGGCCGTTTTTGACGAAAATGAAGCCATCAAAGAAGGCGCGCCGGTGATCCACGATGAGCCGGATATGGAGGGCGCGTATGACGCGGCCCACAACATCAGCCACCACATTCACGCCGGAGTGGGTCATGTGGAACAGGGCTTTGCCGAGGCGGACCTGGTGTTTGAGCACCAATATTATGTTCACCAGGTGCAGCAGTGCCCCATCGAGCCGCATATTGCTATCAGTTATTGGGATTCCGATGAGCGGCTGGTCATCCGCACTTCGACCCAGGTGCCGTTTCACGTCCGGCGCATGGTCGCCCCGCTGCTGGGGCTGCCGGTCCGACGCATCCGGGTGATCAAGCCGCGCATTGGCGGCGGTTTTGGGGCCAAGCAGGAGATGCTGATCGAGGATATTGTCGGCCATCTGACCGTTGCCACCGGCAAGCCGGTTCGCCTGGAACTGACGCGGGCTGAAGAGTTTATGTCCAGCCGCACCCGCCACCCGCAGACGATCATATACAAAAGCGGCATCAAAAACGACGGTACGCTGGTGGCCCAGCAAATGACCGTCATCGGCAACACCGGCCCTTATGCCACCCATGGCTTGACCGTCCAGACTGTGACCGGCCTGCGCGGGCTGAGCACCTATCGTTGCGCCCATAAGAAGTTTGAGTGCAAGGTAGCTTACACCAATATTCCCGTACCCGGCGCGTATCGCGGGTATGGCGCGCCCCAGGCTTTGTTTGCCCTGGAAAGCCACATGGAGGAAATTGCCGCTGCCATCGGCATGGATGTGCTGGAATTCAAACGCAAGAACTGGGTGGAAGTGGGCGACACGATGGACATTGCCCCGCAGCTTGGCGAAGGCGAGGCCGATATTTCGTCGGTCCCGGTCATTCGCACCAGCGGGCTGAATGAGTGTATCGCCCAGGGCATGCAGGCCATCAACTGGGGCCGCCGCCACGACCCGGCCTGGAACATGGTCCCCGGTAAGCCCCATCTGCGGCGCGGCATCGGCCTGGCGGTGTGTATGCATGGCACGGCTATCCCCGGCCTGGATATGGGTGGAGCCAGCCTTAAGATCAACGACGACGGCTCTTTTAACTTGCTGGTCGGCGCGACCGATCTGGGCACCGGTTCCGATACGGTGATGGCCCAGATTGCCGCCGAGGTGATGGGCGTACCCATCGAGGACGTGGTGGTTTACTCCAGCGACACCGATATGACCCCCTTCGACACCGGGGCTTATGCTTCCAGCACCACTTATATCTCCGGCACGGCGGTCAAACGGGCCGCCGAGCAGGTCCGCGAGCAGATCAAGGAGCGAACCGGCTTGATGCTGGGGCTGGACGATTGGAGCGACGTCACGCTGCGCGACCGGCGGGCCTATGCCCCCGATGGCCGTTCGGTGGGGCTGGACGAGGTTGCCCTGCACTCGCTGCACCAGGACCAGCAGCGGCAGATTATGGCCACCGCTTCCTACGTGTCGCCCGATTCGCCGCCGCCCTTTGGCGGTCAGTTTGCCGAGGTGGAGGTTGACATCGAAACCGGCCAGGTGACGGTCAAGAAGCTGGTGATGGCGGTTGACTGCGGTATGGCCATCAATCCCATTAATGCCAGCGGTCAGGTGGAAGGCGGCATGACCCAGGCTTTGGGCTACGGTCACTGCGAAGAGATGGTTTACGACGACAACGGGCGCATGGTCAACCCGGTGTTGGGACCGTACAAAATTTACCGGGCCGACGAGATGCCGGATCTGGAAGTCATCCTGGTCCAGACCATCGAACCCAGCGGCCCCTTTGGAGCCAAAGCCGTGGCCGAGATTCCCAAAGACGGCGTGGCCCCGGCCCTGGCCAGTGCCGTGTTCAACGCCACCGGCGTGCGCCTGCGCCGCATCCCTCTGACCCCCGAACGGGTCTGGACGGCTTTGCAGGAGCAGGGGAAGTAAACCTGTGTCATTCCGACCCGCGCAGCGGGGAGGAATCTGCTTTGTAGCTAATCGTTATGTCACTGCGAGCCGCAGACGAAGCCGCGTCGTTTCCCACCCTGGAAAGATGCCCGATACGGCTTCAATCTACGATTTCGCAGTGACATTTTCATTGTTGAGGCATAAAAACCTGAGAAGCTCCCTCTATCCTTGCGGGACAGATTATGGCAAGATACAAGATTTCTCGCTGGCGCTCGAAGTGACACACCCGGAGCAGGTACGCTTCACTTCTTTATGAGTATAACCCTCTTAAGCATAGTATTGGGAATAGGCGGTATGTTTGGGTGGGGCATATATGACTTTCTGGGCGGCGTTTTTGCTAAACAGATTGGGTCTTTCAAGTCTTTGTTTTGGTCACAATTGGCTGGTTTAATATCTGTTCTTCTCCTTGCCTTTGCTTTTAAAACAAGCCTCAACATTCCTGGCCTGGTAATTATTTTGTCCCTAATTGCGGCAACTGTTTATTCTGCTGCCTATTTGTTTTTCTTCAAAGGCTTTGAGCTGGGCAACGTTTCAATCATTGCCGCGACCATGAATCTATGGGCTGTGTTTACCATGGTGTTTGCTTTCATATTCATGGGGCAACGGCTTTCTGTTCTGCAAACTTCAGGCGTTTTGATGATTATCTCTGGCGCTACGTTAGCCTCCTTAAATTGGAGCGAAATTAGCCATCAAAGGTTCCAACTTTCGGCGGGTGTCAAAGAAGCAGTGCTGGGGGCCTTTTACTTTGGCATCTTTTGGAATATTAGCGAGATTATTTCTGAAAAGGTCGGGTGGCTGCTAACAACTCTGTTTGTAAAATTTGGCATCATTTTATGCTTGTTAATCTTTTCGTTTCTGGTAAAACAAGAGATTGGCCTGACAAAAACTTCTGTGAAAACAAAATACGTCATTCTACTGATGGGCATTATTGAGGCTGGCGCAGTCGCGCTCGTTAATTATGGCTTGACAATCGGCGATGCCATATTGATTACGCCTATCGCCTCCGCCTTATCAATAGTAACTATCGCTCTGGCCATTATTTTCTTGAAAGACAAAGTTACCAAAATTCAAGGATTTGGAATTATCACGGGAATTGCCGGTATCATCGTAACTGCCTTCTAAATTCTCGCCCGATTTTCTTGGGCGTCTGTTAGTTTTCCCACTACGTGAGTCGTTCGCGATCTGCACCCACGCCTTCGTCGCCGAGTTGGGTAGTTCGGCGGGAGCGAATCCAATCGTTCTACTTTCAGCCAAGCCATAACTTGTGGTAAAATTTGAGGGGTAACTTCCTATGCCTTGTATCAGTCAATTCTTTGGTATTGCAATTTATATGTATTTCAACGACCATCCGCCACCTCATTTTCATGCTGAGTATGGGGGCAATGAAGCTTTGTATGAAATCGAGACCTTACGCCTTCATAAAGGCAAGCTTTCCCGCCGTGCTCACAATATGGTGATCGAGTGGGCTGATCTTCACCGGGCTGAATTAATGGAAAACTGGAATAGAATGCGGCGAGGTGAGGGTTTGGTTGACATTGAGTCACTCGAATAAAAAGGAGTTTGATGATGAGATCTGAAAAAATAGTTCGTATTCGATCCGTCGAAGTATTAAACAATTATTGGGTACGCTTAGGATTCACTGATGGCACCCAAAAGGAAGTTAACCTTGAACCTTACTTGCGTGGTCCTATTTTTGAGCCGATACGAAACGACCCAATTATATTCCGTTCAGTGAAGGTTGACCCGCGTATGGGTACAATAGTTTGGGACAATGGCGCAGATATTGACCCAGACGTGCTTTATCTCGGCCTAAAACCGGTGTGGATGGAAGAAGAACTAGCCCCCGTGGAGCAAAACGCCGCCTAATCGCTTCCACCTAAAACCACCGCTCACCATTTGCCCATGAACGACGAACCCGTGAACTCCAAACCACAAAAAACCGGCGTGCTTCAGCGCCTTTCGGCGGCCTCGGTGATGCCCTGGCTGGGGAGGGATTCTCTTTATCGCGGTGCTGGCGGCGTTGTGGCTGCCGCTGTCGCGGATGGGGGCCAATCCGGCGGCTATCCGGGCCTGGCTGGAGCAACTGGGGCCGCTGGCGCCGCTGGCCTTTTTTCTGCTCAATATCATTCAGATCGTGGTCGCGCCGATTCCGGGCTACCCGGTGCAGGTGTTGGGGGGGATTCTATTTGGTTTTATTCCCGGCACCATTTACACCGTCGGGGGGGATGGTGGCGGGCGGAACCCTGGCCGCCGGGCTGGGACGCTGGCTGGGCCGGCCCTGGCTGGAGCGGCGGTTGGGCGCAGACACGCTGACCCACTGGAGCGCCATCGGCCATATCAACTCTTTCTGGGCGTGGTGGCTCATTCTGTTGATCCCCTTTGGCGATTTGCCCTATTTTTTGCCGGGCTGACCAAAATCCGGCTGCGGGTATTTGCCCTGGCGATTCTGGCCAGCCGGGGGCCATTCACCGCGCTGCTGGTCTGGACCGGCAGCAGTGTGGCCGATTTGCCGCTCGGCTGGCTGGCGGTGCTGACCGCCCTGGTTGGGGTGGTGGTGATCGCCGGTTTCAGCCAGCGGGCCAGAATCGAAGCCTGGCGCGCGCGTTTGTGGCTCGCCAGGCGGAGGGCGAGGACATGTGAGGCGAAGAGGCGTGAGGCGAGGAGGCGAGAAAAAAGGCCCTTTTTCGCGTCCTCGCCTCACCCCAGGTAGCCAAGGACTCCTTTTGCCACAATCCCCAACCCCAAAACGGTGACGATCATCGCGCTGGCGAGTGGCAGCCATTTCTGCCAGCGTCCACCCACGCCGCCCAGCCGGTCGAGCAGCGACTTGGAGCGGACCAGCAAAATACCAATGACAATCAATACTGCGGCCAGGCCAAAGCTAAAGGCCACGATCATGCCCAGACCCAGCAGAATCCGGTTGAGGCCAATGGCAATCAGCATGACCCCCAGGGCTTCGGGGCAGGGGACCAGCCCGCCGGAGATGCCCAGGGTGAGCAGGTCGCCCAGGGTGACTTTTTCCGGCAGAGCGTGAGTATGATGCTCGTGTTCGTGCGGGTGGGAATGGGCATGTGGGTGGTCGTGGGCATGATGATGATGGTGATGATGCGCTTCGACGGGCGAGTGCCAGCGACTGCGTAACAGGCGCAGCCCCAGGATCACCACCAGCAGCCCCGATAAAACTTCGAGCGCCGGGACCAGCAGATTGGGCACGATAAACTGGCTGGCCAGCAAAGCCAGCAGGCCGATGGCAATCACCGAGGCGGTGTGGGTAAAAGTGACAATAGCGCCCAGGATGACCGCATGGCCGGTGGTGCCCCGGCTGCCGATCAGGTAGGCGGCTACCAGCGTTTTGCCGTGACCGGGGGTGAGCGCATGCAGCCCGCCCAAAACAGCCGCCAGCCCCAAAGCGGCGAGCACCAGCAGCGGCGATAGATTAGCCTCATACAGATAGCCGGTGAGCTGCTGCTGCCCGGCCGGTACCGCGCTGGGAACTTCGAGGGGGGCTGGCTTTTCAACGGGGCCGGCGGCAGGAGCATCGGGCTTGATGGTATAATCCGCCCGCAGGCTGCTCTGGAATACGTCCCGTTCCTGGCCGGCAATGCTGACCCAGCGGGGTTCGTCGCTGATGGCGTTGACCAGATACACGCTGATATCGGGCCGGTAATTGTTTTGATAATAAAGCTGGTGGCTGCCGCGATGATCGGCGGGCAGATCGGCCACCAGGTCGAAGCGGATCAGGCCGGTGCCGGCCTGCACTTCGAGCGGGGTGGAAAATTCAAAATCGGTGGGGGTCAGGCTTGTTGGCTGGTCGTCAATTTCAAAAACAACATCTTTCAGGAAGCGGTCGGCGTAAGCCTGGCGCTCGGTCTCGGAAATCTGCTCATCCTGATTGGCATCCACCAGGGTCAGCACTTGCGGGGCAATCAGCAGGCCGGGGTACTGCTCCACTTGCAGGGTGATCCGGTTGGGGCCAACGACAATATAAGTGACCTGGTAGAATTCATCCAGCGGATGGGCGGCGGCGGCCGGGGGCAGGGTCAGCAGGGTGATAACCAGACCGATCAAACGAAGGCAAATACGGGCGCTGATTTTCATAAACCAGGATTTTAAGGCCAAAACAGGCGCTCGTCAATTGAATTTGGCATTTTGGTAAGCTTTCCCTTTCAAAGTCGTGGAATTTACATTAAAAAACCCTTGACACTGCCTATTCCTTTGTGCTATTCTTCTCTGTAGCTTATTTTACTTTAACTTTGGAGGCTTTTGGGTGCGACGCGAGCGCGTATCTGACGATATTTATGTGTTTACCAGCGAGCTGTATGCCCAGGTAACGGCTTCAGCGGTAGTAACCAGAGAAGGTATTGTAGTGATAGATACCTTACCTTTCCCCATTGAAACCAGGGAGATGATTGAATATCTGCGGGCTTTAGGCCAGGGGCCGATCAAATACCTGGTCAATACCCATTGGCATGGCGATCACACCAATGGCAATTATCTGTTTGACGATAACATCGAAGTGGTTTGTCATCGCCGCTGCCAGCAGTTGATGGAGGAGTTAGGCCAGGACGCGCTTAACGAATCGCGGGAAAATACGCCGCTGCTGGATGAGGTGATTATCCGGGTGCCCGATATCGTTTTTGATGAGGGCGATTTGGTGCTGCACGTGGGGAGTAAATCTATTGAGATGACCCTCACCCCCGGCCATACCCTGGACTCCACCGTAGCCTATGTGCGCGAGGACAAAGTGCTGCTGGCCGCCGACACCGTGATGCCGGTCCCTTATTTTGTGTGGGGCAGCCGTCAGGAGTTCAAAAACTCGCTCAAGCTTTTAAAGGAATACAACCTGGAAAGCATCGTCCAGGGACACGGTGAGGTGCTGCTGCGGGGTGAGATTCCGGCCTCGCTGGAATCGAGTATCCGCTATCTGGAACTGCTGGAACAAAAGGTCAGTGAGGTGGTGGAAAAAGGCCGGGGTAAAGATGCCCTGGAAAAACTGACCATTGACCGCTGCGGCAAAAGCCGCATCCCTCTCAACGGGCTGGTGCAGGATTTGCACCGGGCCAATGTCTTTGCCATTTTTGATGAGTTAACGGGAAACAAGATAGAATAGGCGAATGGCGAATAGGCGAATGGCGAACGAGGAATTGAATTCGCCATTCGCCATTCGTTTAGTCGCTGACCCGTTTAATCTTTGCCCCCAGTTCCAACAATTTACCCTCGATGTTTTCATAGCCCCGGTCTATCTGGCCGATGTTGTGAATCACGGTCTGGCCCTCGGCGCAGAGGGCGGCGATGAGCAGAGCAATGCCGGCGCGGATGTCGGGGCTGGAGATGCCCTGGCGGTCGCCGCGCAGGGTGCTGGGGCCTTGCACCACCGCCCGGTGGGGATCGCACAAAACAATGCGCGCGCCCATGCTGATCAGCCGGTCTACAAAGTACAGCCGGCTCTCGTACATTTTTCGTGAAACAGCACCGTGCCGGTAGCCTGGGTGGCAGCC
>JAAUSP010000366.1 GCA_012032575.1 Anaerolineales bacterium
TTTAGTGGTTAGGGTAAAGTCAATTCGTCTGAGTGTCAACCCCTAGAAATGGGGGGTTTTCAGTTAAAAAACGCCGCCCGAATAGGGCGGCGTGACCGGAATACCAGGTTCCCTGGATGCCGGCGGCCCCACTTTGGTCGAGGAATGGCAGCCGGTCATCCCTTTTGCTACTTATTTGATAATGAGAGGCAAGAAAACATCATCATTGGGGTGGGTCGTGACGTTGTTTGTGGCCGCAACCGTTGCTTCACCCTCGACAAACGTTATGCCGTGAATAATGACCACATCCGTATTCTGGGTGATGGCATTGTTTTCAGGCGGAGCCGCCACCAGATATAGAGTGGCCCCGTCTTGATATAGCTGTCCAGGAAAGTTATTTCCATCGGTGAGTAGGGAGGAGGGGATAAACCCGTTTTTGGCAAAGGGGTGAAGTTGAATACAATCGGGCGAGATGAGGGAGAGAATAGTATAACAAACGTAAGCCCAGTTGAAACAGGCTCAAGTCACAGCGGAGGGTAAATAAAAATGGCATTAAAGAGAAAAAGTCAGTCAAGGTTGTTAAAAACGAGCCTGAGTAGTCGAATTTCGGCCTGCCAAGCACGTTTTTCTTTAGCTTTGGGCCTGCCCTTTTGCCTTTTTTGTCAACGGCAGGTTAAAACCATCAGTTTTCAGGTCTGACAAAGCCTCTCTGATGTATGATTGCTAATATCTCACCTTCGTAATATACTACCAGGTAGCTTCAATGGATGCGCTGTTTGCAGCTCTGACCTGGTAAGAGCGCAATAATCGCCACTTTCCTCAAAGACTAAGGTAGTCTATGGACGCAACACGGCAGATTCTCGCCACCAAACTCTATATGCCTCCCCCGACTGCCACGTTTGTGCCCCGCCCCCGGCTTTTTGATCGGTTGCAGGCCGGGTTACGCCATCCCCTGACCACAGTTATTGCTCCGGCCGGATTCGGTAAAACCACATTGGTAAGCACCTGGGCGGCTCAGATCATGGCCGCCAAAACGGCCTCGGTGGCCTGGTTGACGCTCGATACATATGATGATACCCCACCAGATTTTTGGGCTGCGGTAGTGGCTGCGTTGCAAACCATCTATCCTGCATTAGAACAGGAGATACTGCCTCTCCTCAGCTCGATGCCCCCTTCATCGCCCGAGTACTTTTTGCCGCCGCTCATCAACACCTTGGCCAAACAGATTAGTTCGCCCCTGGTACTCATTCTCGACGACTATCAGGAAATCAACGCCCCTGCAATTCACGAGGCTGTGATTTTTCTCATTGACCATCTACCGCCACCCATGCATTTGCTCCTGATTAGCCGCAGCGATCCCCCACTGCCCCTGGCCCGTTTGAGAGCGCGAGGCCGGCTGACCGAAATGCAAGCCGCCGACCTACGTTTCAGACCAGAAGAGGCCGCCGATTTTCTTAATGAAATGATGGGGCTACAGCTCCCGCCCGATGTGATTGCGACCCTTGAATCGCGCACCGAGGGTTGGGTGACCGGCCTGCACCTGGTCGCCCTTTCTATGCAGAATCAGGCCGACCACGCCAGCTTTGTGCGCTCGCTCAGCGGCAGTCACCATTACATCATGGATTACCTTGTGGAGGAAGTGCTACAACGACAGCCGCCGCCCATCCGCAACTTTTTGTTACAAACGGCTATCCTCAATCGTCTGTGCGCCCCCCTCTGTGATGCCGTAACCGGTAGTACAGAAGCCCTCACCACATTGGATACGGTCAGGCGGGCTAACCTCTTTCTGATTCCACTCGACGATGAGCGATACTGGTATCGTTACCATCAACTCTTTGTGGAGATGCTGCGCGCTCGCCTTTTTCAGGAACAGCCTGCCCATATCCCGGAACTTCATCGGCGCGCCAGTCTTTGGTACGCTGAATACGCGGCGGGCGAAACGGCCATGCAAGGCGAAGCCATTCGGCATGCACTAGCTGCCGGTGACAGCGAGCGGGCCGCCCGGCTTATCGTCGAAGTGGCCGAGTCGCTCTGGACCCGTAACGAGTTAATTACTTTGCGTAGCTGGCTAATGTTGCTCCCTCCGGCGGTGCTCCGCGCCCACCCTCGCCCGGCTGTTATGCTGGCTCAAGTTTTACTTACAAACGACGCCTTTGCTGAAGTCCCCTCTCTACTCGATGCGGCGGCTCTATCACAAAATAACCTGCCCGCCGAGGATCAGGCAGCTATGGCCGGCCGCATTGCTGCCACCCGTAGTCACGTGGTTCGTCTAGCCGGGCGATATGGGGAGGCCATTACCCTGGCTGAGGAAGCGCTGGCAGTGCTGCCAGAAAATGCTCACATCAGTCGGGCACTGGCTGCGCTGGGTTTGGCTATGGCCTACCACATGCAGGGCACCTTGCCGGCTGCCGGCTCCAAATACCGTGACGCCATTGCTTTAGGTCAAACTATCGGCGAGCGATTTTTTGAGATTACCACCCGCTGTATGTACGGTCGGTTACTGCTTGACCGGGGTAATCTGCTAGAAGCTGAGGCAACTTTCCAACAAGCCTTGCCGCGGGCAACGCTGGAAACGCAGCGTCTGCCTATTGCCGGCTGGGCCTTAATTGGATTGGGCCTTGTAGCGTATATTCGACATGACCTCCACAAAGCTGAAGAATTACTGACCGAAGGACTGGAACTAACCCGGCGTGGAAGTGTGCGCAATGCTATCTATAACGGCAGTTCGGCGCTCATTCGACTGCGGCTGGCCCAGGGGGATCAGGAAGGCGCACGCGCGGCGGCGGCTCAATTTGTGGCGGATGCTCAGGCCAGCCAAATCCCCCACTTTATCCACTGGGCCGAGGCTATGCAAGCGCTGGTGAACCTTCACTGCAACAACCTGCCCGCTGCCATTCAATGGGCCCATCTGGCCCAACCGCGTGCCGATGCCTTGATGTTTACCGACAAAATGATCTTTGCGGTATTTATCCGGGTGCTGCTGGCTATGGGGCAGATTGATGCTGCTCAGGGCCGGATTCGAGCGCAGCGACCCCTCATTGCTCCCTACGATCATGTTGCAACCCAAATTGAGCTTTATTTGTTGGATGCCGTGGCCTTGATGGCCAAGGAAGACCGAAATGCCGCCTGTATTGCGCTTGACTCTGCCCTGGCTATGGCTGCGCCGAGAGGCATTGTGCAACCCTTTTTAGATGCGGGAGAACCAATTGCCAGGCTGTTGCACGAGCATCCACGGAGCGGTCCGCTCGGTAACTTTGCCGGTCAACTTCTGGCCACCTTCGCCGGTGAGACCCCTGATGCCCGCTTGGCCCAGGCGCTTTATGCCTTTGAAACTGGCCTGGATACCCAGGACGAACTTCAACCTGAGCCAGAAATCCTGCCTGTGTTGCCCCAGCCTCTCTTCATCCCTGCCAGGCCGCTCATCGAGCCTCTGAGTGAGCGCGAGCGGGAGTGTTGCAACACATGGCGGCAGGTCTTTCCAATCAGGAAATTGCTAACCAACTTGTCATTAGTGTGCCTACCGTGAAGAAGCACGGTTCTAACATTTTTGCTAAGCTTCAGGTAAGCAATCGTACCGAAGCAGTGACTCGTGCCCGCGAGTTGGGGCTGCTCTCCTAGATTTTCCTCGCTACAACCCCCCCTGTAGCCATGATACGACTCCGGCTACGACTTCCGCTACGACCTTCACGGTCGCTATACCTATTGGCAGCTGTGCAACCACCTCATCACTACAACTTTCCCGTTAACCAAAATACAACTTCAGTTACGACTTTGGGATATTGCGATTACAACCGCCAATCCTCTACAATGGTCATCAAACCAATGAGAATTGTAGTAAGGAGGATTACTATGAAAGGTTTTCGTTATGCATACAACGCCCTTGTTTACTACGGCGAAGATATTGCCCGGTCGGTTGATCGGGTAGCGCGGTTTGGTTACGACGCAATTGAGATTGTGGGCGAGCCGGCCCAATTTGACCCCTATCGTATTCGGCAGCTTGCCGACGACGCCGGTATTAAGGTTAGTTCTATTTGTTCTATCTATACACCGGAGCGTGATTTGGCCCATCCTGACCCAGCAGTACGGGCGGATGCAGTGCAGTATGTCAAAGCCGTCGCCGACTTGCGGCTATTCTCGGCGCACCGACGATCATTGTCCACCCCACTGCCTGCATGAAAACACAGCGGCTTGCCCCTGCTGCCGACGAGCGAGCCTGGGCTGTCGAGGGCATTCGCGCCGCCGGAGAATATGCCAACACTTTGGGTGTTCATCTCTCGCTGGAATGTTGGAATCGTTATGAGACTTACTTTATGAACCGGCTGGAACAGGCGGCCAGCCTGTGGCAAGAAACCGGTCTTTCCAATGGTGGCATCCAGGGCGACACATTTCACATGAGCATTGAGGAGGCCTCGATTGCCGGAGCGTTCCGTAAGTACGGCTCGTATCTTCAGCATGTTCACCTGGCCGACTCGAATCGTGCTGCACCGGGAGAGGGACATCTGGATTTTGAACCGATTGTTGAGGCGCTCATTGAGGTGGGGTACCAGGGCTATCTGAGCTTTGAACTGCTGCCCCCCTTCGCCGATCCCTTTGGCGCGATGAAGGCGGGTGGTCAAGAGGCATTCTTTGACCTCTACACCGAGCGGGCCATCAATCATATGAAACGGATTGAAGCCCGAATTGCTGAGAAAAGAGCCTAACCATGTTTCTCGGCGCCAGTACCTTTATCTGGGAGTCGCCCTTTGGCGACGATAAGCTTTACCTGGCCGAGCACGTCGCTGCCCTGGGTTTCAATATGCTGGAAATCTGCATTGAGGACCCGGCGCGGGTAACAGCAGCGCGGGTGCGCCAGGCGGCAGCAGTGACTGGCATAGCTATCTCCGTCTGTGGGGCATTCGGCCCCGACCGCGATGTATCCCACGAAGACCCACAGCAGCGGCGGTTGGGCCTGGAGTATCTGCGACGCTGCATTGATATTGCCGCTGAGGTTGGTTCTCCCCACGTGGCCGGGCCGATGTACTCGGCTACGGGCAAGACCCGCCTTTTATCGGAACAGGAGCGGGAGCAGCAGCGGTTGTGGGCAGTGGAAACTTTACAAAAGGCAGGGGAATATGCCGCTGCTCAAGGCATCGGCCTGGCGATTGAGCCGCTCAACCGCTTTGAAACCGACCTGATTAACACGGTTGAGCAGGGGCTTGATCTGTGCCAGCGTATCAACCTGGATAATGTCGGTCTGCTGCTTGACACTTTTCACATGCAGATAGAAGAGAAAAGTACGGCGGACGCACTGCGTGCCGCCGGTCCAAGAGTACGGCACTTTCACGCCTGTGAAAATGATCGAGGCACGCCGGGGTCTGGACAGGTGGCCTGGGAGAGCGTGTTTGCCGCTCTGGGCGACATTGATTACCAGGGGCCAATAGTGATTGAATCTTTTACCCCAGAGATCAAAGAGATTGCTCGCGCGGTTTCACTGTGGCGGCCCCTGGCCCGTTCCAGCGACGACCTGGCTCGCGACGGCTTGCGCTTTCTGCAAGACGAGTTGGCATTTTAGCAAGATAGGAGAAATATGATGAGTTCACTACCCAGTACTATGAAAGCGGCGGTGTTCTACGGCCCTAACGATTTGCGCCTGGAGCAGGTGCCGACGCCAACCATTGGCGAAAATGAAGTTTTATTAAAAGTTGATATGTGCGGTATCTGCGGCACCGATGTGCATATCTTCCGCGGTCACTTTCCTGCCCCCAATTTGCCCTTGATCCCAGGGCACGAGTTTGCTGGTCACGTAGTTGCTGTAGGCTCTAAAGTTGATCACGTTAAAACTGACGACTATGTGACTGCTGACATCAATATTAGCTGCGGTCACTGCTACTTCTGCCGCCGCCAGCAAAAGTTGTTCTGCCCTCAGATTCGCCAGATTGGGGTGCATATGCACGGGGGCCTGGCCGAGTATGTTAAGGCCCCGGCCTCGTCCATCTACCATATACCAACGGAGTTGTCACCCCAACAAGGTGCGTACATTGAGCCATTGGCCTGCGCGGTGCACGGCCAGGATCGGGCCAACATTCGGCCCGGCAGCAGTGTCGCCATCATTGGCGGTGGGCCGATGGGCTTGGCACACATTCAATTGGCTAAACTCAAAGGGGCTGCACCCATTATTTGCAGCGAACTGAACCCAATCCGCCTGCAAAAGGCGCAAGAGATGGGGGCCGATGCGATCATCAATGCCAATGAGACAGATCCGGTTGAGACAGTTCTGCTCCTGACCGAAGGTCGTGGGGCGGATTACGTCATCGAGGCCGTCGGCAGTATTCATACTTACCAACAAGCTTTTCAGATGGTTAGGCGTGGTGGTACGGTGGTAGCCTACGGTGCAGCGCCCAATACAGCCTCACTCGACCTGAAACCGTTTGACATTTACAGCAAAGAGCTGACCATCGTTGGTTCTTATGCCGGTACCTACGAAACCTGGCCCGAAGCCATTGCGCTGATTCAAGGCGGCCGCTTTGACCCCAACAAAATCATTACCCAGATTGCGCCTCTGGCCGAGATTGTCGAGGCCCTGATAACCGCCGAGAAAAATAAAGATGTGATCAAAATTCAGGTACAGCCGTAAGGGCGATAGTCTGAGTAGTGTTACAAGATTTCTTTAAATAGGGTAGGAGCAGCCCTTGTGATCGCTCCGGCTAATAATCAATTATGAGGAGGAAATAGTATGGCAAACAGTAGTGTCAATAATTATTCCATGGGCAGAAGCAGTCTAACTCGCCGGGAGTTACTCAAATATTTTGGAGTAGCCACTTTAGCTTTATCAGCAGTGCGCTGATGAACGCTTGCGGTGCGGCTCCAAGTTCCAACGCGCCGGCAGCAGCGACCACTGCTTCTGAGGGAGGAAGTGCAGCCTCCAAACCGACCCTGCGCGGCATATTTCTGCCCGCCACCTGGGGTACCATCACTAAGGAGGTTTTCGCCGCCGATTTTGAAAAAAAGACCGGTATCAAAGTGGAAATTGACCTGATTGGCCGTGATGCTATCCACGACCGCATGGGTACACTCTTTGCCGCCAAAGACGGCAGCTACGACATCTTCAACATTGACTACAACTGGGTTCCTGAATTTGCCCGCGCTGGACACATTATCCCGGTTGACGATGTAATTGGCAGCGACAATGACTTTTTGCCCAAGGCATTGGAAGTGGCTCGCTATCAAGATAAGTTGTACGGCGTGCCACAGACAGTTCACCCGCACCTGCTGTGGTATCGCAAGGATCTTTTTGATGAGGCAGGTTTGAAGCCACCGGCGACCATGGATGATTGGCTCAAGGCTGTTCAATATTTCCAGGGTAAGGAAATTAATGGTGAGAAAGTGTACGGCTGGGCGGCTCAGGCAGCCAAGGGCTTTGGCAATGTTCACACCTGGTTGACCTTTTTGTACAGCTTTGGCGGCGACACCTTTAACAACTATTCCGATCTACAACCGGCTCTGACCACCCCGGAAGCTACTGCTGCTACCGAATTTTGGGCTGAGATGATGAAATACACCCCCACCGGTATCAACGATTATACCTACGACGAAGTGACCAACGACGCCGCCTCCGGCAAGATAGCTACATTGTTTGCAGTGGTCATGGGGCGCCTTTG
>JAAUSP010000367.1 GCA_012032575.1 Anaerolineales bacterium
AGGGTCAGGGGTCAGGGGTCAGGGGGTCAGGGGTCAGGTCTACTTCATCTCAGCCCATTAATCCTTTAGAATTCACCATTCACCATTCACAATTCACAATTCAGAGCCAAAGGCCCCCTGTGGGCAATTCACAATTCATCCTCTCCGGTCTCCTCGGCATCCTCTTTGTCGTCTTCATCGGCAACCTGGAAGGAGCGGCGCAGTTTATGCGGGAATTGGGCAAATTAAGCCAGAGCAGCTTCCAGAGCGCCATTCCCGGCTTGCAGCTCTTTGTGCTGGCCTTCAGCGGGCTGACCGAAGCGCTCGGCGGCGCGGCGTTGGCTATTTACAATTATTGGGACCCCACCCGCGTCATTCCGGCTACCATCAACGAGTTCCCCTACTTCAGTTTTCTCTTTGCCGATTTGCACCCGCATATGATCGGGCTGCCTTTCACCGTGCTGTTGCTGAGTCTGGCTTACAATTGGCTGCGCCAAGAAACGATGCGAAGCCGTGATGAGGCGATGACGCGAGGAGACGAGGAGGCGAAGGAGTCGGGGGACGAAAATGCCGCCGCAGAAGTTGAGCTTTCTTTTCTTACTTCTAATTTATCATTACCAACTCATTGACCCGTTCTTTTTCCGACTCGTTGCCTCGCGTCCTCGCTGCCTCGTTTTCCGGCGTTATTATCCGCTGGCTGGCCCTGCCTTTTGTGCTGGGGGCCATCGCTGCTATCAATACCTGGGATTTGCCTACGTATCTGGGGTTGATGGTCGCCACCTTTTTGTTGGGGCGCTACCTGCAAGAACGCGAGCCGCTGACCCTCAAGCGCGGGTTGTTTCTTTTGGGCAGCGGGATGGTTTTTGGCGGGCTGCTCCTGGCGCTGACGTTTCTGCTCTATGCCCCCTTCTTTGCCAACTATCAGGCTCCGGCGGAAACCGGCCTGGGGCTGGTCCACACCCAAACTGTGCTGGACCAGCATCTCAAAATCTGGGGCTTTTTCCTGGTTATTCTGGCCTCGTGGCTGTGGTTTTCGCTGCTCTACCCGGCCAGTCGAAATAACCTGCTGCGCGGTCTGAGTTTGGGCCTGCGCCGCTGGAATGTCGGGCCGCACCTGAGTGAAATCTACCGGGCGGTGGTCAAGACGCCAATGGATGACTCTGTCCGGCCAATTTTGGGGGCGATTGGTCTGGTGCTGGTGGGGGCGATTGGACTGGCGCTGCTAGGTTACGCAGTCCCGGCCTATCTTTTGCCGCTGGTGTTGCTGGCTCTGTTATTGCTCTT
Source organism: Anaerolineales bacterium (assembly GCA_012032575.1). Next base: position 1,264 of record JAAUSP010000367.1, read on the forward strand.
TCGCCGCGAAATCAGCGCCGAGGCGGCCTACCTGGGCATTATTATCTTCACCGGCCTGCTCATTCTGCTAGGCGTGGAGTTTTTCTTTTTGCGTGACTTTCTGGGCGGCGGTGAATATTTCCGCATGAATACCCTATTCAAATTCTATATCCAGGTTTGGGCCATTTTTGGCATTGCCGCCGCCGTGGCCCTGCCCCGGCTGTGGCGCTGGAGCGATCATTGGTCGCTGCCTGCCCTGATCCTGTGGCGAGCCGTGGTAGTCATCCTGCTGCTGGCCTGCCTGATTTATCCCGTCCTCGGCACGCGGACCCGCATAGATGACCGCTTCCCCGGCGACGACAACCGCCCGCCCTTTGGCACTCTTGACGGTCTGGCCTATATGACCGTCGGCGTCTTCGAGTGGCCCGCCGGCAGCCCAATTTACCTCAAGTACGATTACGAAGCGATTCGCTGGCTGCAAGACAACGTGCCCGGCACACCCATCCTGGCCGAAGCCAAGATTGGCTACTATCGCGAAGGCGGCATGCGCGTGGCGGCTTACACCGGCCTGCCCTCCATTCTGGGCGGCCTGCACCAAAACGAGCAGCGCTACGCCTGGCAGGTCGGCGACCGGGATTTTGCGGTCAGTGAGTTCTGGGCCAGCCCCGACCCGGCCCGAACGTTGGAGTTGATTCACCAATTGGGCCTCCGTTACATTTATGAGGGCCAGATCGAACGGATCACGCACGGCCCCTTCATCAGCGACAAATTTGAGCAGCTTCGGGCGCAGGGAGCGTTGGAATTGGTTTTCGAGAATGAGCAGACGAAGATTTACAAAGTTGTTCAAAAATAAGGATACGTGGTGCGTAAGTTTTCACGCACCACACACCACGAGGGGTAGATTTTATAATTTGTGGTAGAATTACAGGCTAAATAGTTATTTTTCGAAAAGGGGAGCCATGGAAGCAATTCTAGATCGTCATATTGTCGTTGATCCCACAATTTGCCATGGCCGGCCACATATTGATGGACACCGGATACGTGTTCAGGATGTGGTTGTTTGGCATGAGCGGCTTGGGATGAGTGTGGATGAAATTTGTGCCGATTATGATTTATCTTTGGCTGAAGTATATGCTGCACTAGCTTATTATTTTGATTATAAGCAGATGATTGACCAGCACATTGAAGCCGATGAGGTTTACGTTGATGCTTTTAAAGGTGACAATCCATCAATTCTGCAAAAGAAGTTAAAAAAATTGCGTGGCCAATAGAATTCGCTTTCACCTTGATGAACATATCGCCTATGCCGTAGCAAAAGGCCTGCGCCAACGGGGTATAGATGTCACTACTACCCCTGAGGCTGGTTTGCGTACCCTGGCTGATGACGTGCAGATGGCATATCTTCGCCAAGAAAGACGTCTTTTTGTAACAAGCGATGCCGGTTTTCTAGTTCGTCACAGTCAAGGAGAAAGCCACTTTGGTATTGCTTACTATCCACCAGACTCACGTTCTATTGGTGAGATAGTAACCTTTCTTGTTCTCGCCTACGAAGTATTGACCCCCGAAGAGATGGTTAATAAAGTTATCTATCTTTAGAGGACAAGTTGACTTTAAAGGCGAATTTATTATTACTCGCTTGAGGAGAATTCACTCATGTTAACCCTCGATAACACCGCTTTGGTTGTCATTGATGTCCAGGGCCGGCTGGCCCAGGTGATGAGTCAAAAAGAGATATTGTTTGAAAATTTGCAGAAGCTCATCAAAGGGGTGCAGGTGTTGGACCTGCCGATTGTTTGGAATGAGCAACTGCCGGAAAAACTGGGGCCGACCAGCCCGGAAATTGCCGAACTCCTGAACCACTCCACCCAACCCATTGCCAAAGCCAGCTTTAGCTGCTGCGGCAATCCCCCCTTTGTGGACGCGCTCCAGGCAACCGGGCGAAAGCAAGTGCTGCTGGCCGGGATTGAGTCACACGTGTGCGTTTACCAAACCTGCCTCGATTTGCTCCATCTTGGCTACGAAGTCCAGGTGGTCAGCGATGCCATTTCCTCCCGCACCCCGGAGAACCGGCAGCTTGGGCTGGCCCGTATGCAGCAAGCCGGGGCCACCCTCACCAGCGCTGAAATGGCCCTGTTTGAACTCCTGCGCGTGGCCGAAGGGCCGAAGTTCAAAGAGATTACCAGGATTGTGAAATAACTACTCAGCCATGTCATTTCGACCGAAGGGAGAAATCTCCGAGGCCGATGCAGCACGGTAGGGACGCCTGGCGTCGGCCTATGGCCTCGAAATGACATGCGGGCTGAGCAGTTACGCCTGAAATAAATTGTGCTCTGCTAATATCCGTCTTGCGTGTTCCGTTTGCTTTTTATCACGCATCACGCATCACGCATCACGTTTCAAGGATTAATTTAAATTGCAACTATACCCCATCTTCATCTGGTGGTTTGTCATTTTAATCTTTGGGCTGGTCGGCTGGCCGCTGGCGTTCAGTCTGTTCCGCCATCTGCCCGACCGGGGCTTTGCCTTGGCCCGGCCGGTGGGACTGCTTTTCAGCGGCTACATTTTGTGGTTGGGCGGCACCTTTCGGCTGCTGCAAAATAATGTCGGTGGGATTGTGGTAGCTCTGGCGGTGGTGCTGGCGGTGGGTTTGTTCTGGCAGCGGCAGCAGGTCCAAAGCGGTTGGTATTTCACCGCTGCTCTGGCTCCGGCGCGAGTGGCGCTATGTTCTCGGCGTTGAACTGCTGTTCAGCCTGGCCTTTATCGGCTGGACTATCTTCAAAGCCTACAATCCCAACATCGAAACGGCCGGCGGCGAAAAATGGATGGAAATTACCTTCATTAACGGCGTTCTCCGCAGCCACTATTTCCCGCCCCAGGACCCCTGGCTGTCCGGCTTCGCCATCAGCTATTATTACTTTGGCTATGTCCTCATGGCCATGGCCACCCGCCTGAGCGGTTTGGTCTCAACAGTGGCTTTCAACCTTTACATCCCTACTCTCCTGGCAATGACCCTCACCGCCGCCCTCGGCATCCTCGCCAACCTGGTCAGTCTGTATCAAACCGCCACCAAATCTGACTCCACCCCCAACCTTCCAACCCTTCGACTGCGCTCAGGACAAGCCTTCCAACGCTCCCACCCTCCAACTCCCCGCCCTCGCCACCGGCCTCCTCGCCGCCCTTTTTGTGGCCATATTGGGCAATCTGGAAGGCTTACTGGAAGTGCTGCACAAAGCGGCCCTCCTGCCCGCCGGCTTCTGGACCTGGCTCGACATCCGCGATCTGAAAGTTCCGCCCGCCGGCCCCGGCGATAGCTGGATCCCCGACCGCTTTATCTGGTGGTGGCGCGGCTCGCGGGTGCTGACCGATTACACCCTGACCGGCCGCGAGCAGGAAGTGATTGACGAGTTCCCCTTCTTTAGCTTTCTCCTGGGCGATGTTCATCCCCACGTGCTGGCCCTGCCCTTTGTGCTGCTGGTGGTTGCGCTGGCCCTCAATCTTATCAGCAGTCGGAGATTGGAGGTCAGAGGTCAGGGGTCAGGGGTCAGTAGTCAGAAGGTAGAACTGACAAGTGAAACTGAGGGAGTATTGACTGGTGAGGCTGCGGGGGTTGATTACAACCTCTCGGCGGTCGGCGGTCTGTCGTCGGCGGTCACGCTTGACAAATTGAGCCAACTCTTTCATTACAGTTGGTCGCAGTTGATGACCGCGCTGGGCGGTCGGCTGGCCTTTGGGTTGTATGCGCTGGCGGTGGGCAGCCTGTTCTTTTTTGAATGCCTGGGATTTTCCCATCTATTTGAGCGTACTTGGCTTGAGTTTTTTGCCTGGCTCTCAAGAAAGGATGAAGGCGAAAGGCGGAAGGATGAAAATTTCCGCCTTCCGATTTCATCCTTCATCCTTCCGGCCCTTATCGGGACGGCTATCCTGGCCCTAGCCGGGGTGCTGCTCTTTTTGCCCTTCTATGCCACCTTTCAATCCCAGGCACGGGGGATGCTGCCCAACCTGTGGAATCCTACCCGGCTCGCCCAATTTTTGTTTTCTTCGGCCCGTTTTTGGTCGCGGCCACGGTGCTGCTGCTGATTTTATCAAGGCAGCAGCGGGTCTGGCGGAATTACATCGGCTCAACTCTACTGCTGACTATCCTCGGCCCGGTTCTGATTATGCTGCTGGCCCTGACCGGCCTGCTGCTCAGTTCTGCCGGGCGCGATTATGTGCAGGGCATTATCAACGATCCGGGGGTGCAGCAGGTGTTGGGCGCTTCGACCATCAGCGCGTTGGTGCAAGCCTCATTGTGGCGGCGGCTGCTCAACCCCTGGACCTTTATTTTGTGGGCGGCTTGTTGGGTTGGGCAGTGGCGCTGTGGGTTGGAAGGCTGGAAGGTGGGAAGGTTGGAAGGCTTGTCCTGAGCGAAGTCGAAGGGTTGGAAGGTTGGAAGGTTGGAAGTGAAGAAGCGAAGAGGCGACGCGAAGCGGGCGAGGAAGCGAGCCAGATTGAGTTAACTGCCGGTCTTCCGTCCCCGGTCTCCGGTCACACCATCCCCGTTCAATTCGTCCTCATCCTGGCCCTCGTCGGCCTGGCGCTGCCGTTGAGCGTCGAGTTTGTTTACCTGCGCGATAACTTTGGTATCCGCATGAATACTATTTTTAAATTCTATTTTCAGGCCTGGGTGCTGCTGGCGCTGGCCTCGGCTTTTGCGGTTTATTATGGTTCGGTTCATTCGCGGGGACTGGCGCGAGTGGCCTGGCAGGCGGGTATGGCTCTGCTGGTGGCCGGGGGGCTGGTTTACCCGGTTCTGGCAACGCCGAACAAGGCGGACTTTTTTCAGAACGAACCGACCCTCAACGCCATTGCCTGGATTGCCAGTCACCGCCCTGGCGACTACGCCGCCATCGAATGGCTGCGGGCCAATGCGTCCGATCAGGCGGTCATCCTGGAAGCGCCGGGCGCACCGGCCGGCGAATTTGGCGCGTATAATTACTCAGGCCGTATTTCAGCCATGACCGGCTTGCCGACCCTGCTCGGTTGGGGCGGCCATCAGAGCCAATGGCGCGGCAATTATGACGAGCCAGGCCGCCGCGAGCCGGATATTGATCAGCTTTACAACACCACCGACCTGCGCCAGACCCAGGCTTTGTTGGATAAATACGGCATCAGCTACGTCATCGTCGGCGATTTTGAGCGCGAGCGTTACGCGCCGCCCGGCCTGCGCAAGTTTGAGCAATTAATGGATGTCGCCTTTCAGCAGGATGGCACTACTATTTATCAGCGGCGGTAAGGTGATACGTGAGGCGTGAGGCGTCACTTTTCACGCCTCACGCCTCACGAATTTTTATAGATAGGATCAAATCTTGACCACAAGAATTAAAGGAAAACGACTGCCTGCTTTCAACGAGGATGGCCCTGTTGTCGAAGCGGCCCCCCTGGCAGAAGAAGCGCCGGAGATGGCAGCCGGCCCGGTTCCGCTGCCCTGGCTTACCCTGGAAACGGTGCTCTATACCCTGCTGATTGGCCTGACCCTGGCCCTGCGGCTGGGCTATTTGGACTGGTATCCCCTCTCCGCCGCCGAAGCGGCCCAAAGCTGGCCGGCCTTGCAATTGTACCGGGGTGAATTGCCCGCCGCCGCAAGCTACAGCCCCTTGCTGTTGTCATTGAACGCCCTGGCCTTCTGGCTGTTTGGGGCGAGTGATGCCACCGCTCGACTGGCTCCGGCGCTGTTAGGGATATTGCTCGTTTTGCTGCCGCTGACCCTGCGCCACCAATTGGGTGTACGGGCCTCCCTGCTGGCCGCCGCCTTGCTCGCCCTCTCGCCGACGGCTCTGTTCCTGTCGCGCACCCTCAACAGCGAAGTTGCTCTGGCCGCCGGGACGCTGCTGGTCATCGCCGGCTTTTTTAACTGGGCCGAAGCTGGGCAGTCACGCTGGCTGCTGCTGACCGCCGCCGGGCTGGCCATCTTATTGACTGCCGGGCCGATGCTTGTCTCCATCTTGATTGTCTTCGGCCTGATTATTCTGCTTAAATTTTCTGCCTTCAAAGCTTTGTGGCAGCAGGGGGTATCCCGTTCAACTCAGGCAGCCATGTCCGAAACTCAATCCGGTAGCCCGCCGCCAACGGCCACTCCTGAAATCAACCCTGAAAACGACCAAACCCCTCTTCAATCTTCCTCTTCCAACCTTCCATCTTCCACGCTTGGCGTCCATCTTTCACCCCTCCGTCCCGCCGGCCTCTTTTTTCTGGCCTGCCTGGTGCTTCTGGCGACGGCGGGCTTGTTCAACATCGGCGGGCTGGGCATGTTGAGCGGCTTTTTGCCCGATTGGCTGAGCCTGGTTTGGTCTCCAGGGCCGGGCCGATGCCGGCTTCAATGCCGTCTTTTTG
>JAAUSP010000368.1 GCA_012032575.1 Anaerolineales bacterium
AGCGCCGCGATTTGAGCCTCGGTCAAGGCGCGGCCATCCACGGCGTCGAAGAAACTGAGCTCAAGGCCCAAAGCCGCCAAGCGCGCGGCGGAGCGCGCACGCCGCTCCGGGCTGCGCGCCAACAACCTGCAGATGGCCGGTGTGGCGCCAAGCTGAACGATCGCGAGATCAAGGCCGTGTCCGACTACATGGCCGGCCTGCGCTGAACCCGCGCGCGCTTTCCCTGTCTCGCCGTCCTGTGCTGCCGCTCGGCCTGTAAGGCCGGGCGGAGGGTGTACGACCCACGCGTTGTCGCTGCTGGAGAGGCCATGCACTTGATCAAGGATCGCGGCCACATCACGCCCTTGGCCGAGGGCATCACGCCGCGCGCGGTGTTCGAGCAGCGGCGCTCCTTTTTGCAGCAGTTGGCCGGCGGCCAGTGCCGGAAGCAGGCCAGCAGGGTGGGTAGGTCCTCGACCCGCAGCAGGCCGAAGGTTTCGTTGAGATAGATTTTAAGAGCGACGGCCTGGCCGGCTAACCGGGGCAGCTCGTCTATCTGGGTCGGGCTGGCCCCAGCAAAAAGCCCAACGTCACAATAAATTGAACGTTGGGCTTGCTGTCGAGCGGCCTCTAACACGGGTAAGGCGGCCAGAGGAGGGTTGGTGTTGGGCATCGCCAGAATAAGGGTGATGCCTCCGGCCAAAGCAGCGGCGGTGCCGCTGGCAAAATCCTCCTTGTGTTCGCCCCCCGGCGTCCGCAAATGCGTATGCACATCAATCAAACCTGGTAATTTGAGCAATTTAGCCATCTCCCTTGAATTGGGATCAGAAGCAGTATCTACTCCCTACTCCTTACTCCCTACTCCCTATTCCCTTTGTCAACAGGCGCAAAAAACCCGATTTGCAAAATCGGGTCATTGCTGCTGTCAACTGGCTGAGATTTGCCCGGTCGGACGACCCACCGGAAGCGCATTATAATATGATTGGGTATAGGCGGCAAATTGAGTTTACAGTCTCACCATGCTATGTTAAAATGTAATGAAAACTTGCTGCCTGGATAGGATGGTCTCATGCTTGCCAAAGTCACCAGTTGCGCTATCGTTGGTTTGGATGGGGTGTTAATCGAAGTCGAAGTGGATATTGCTCGCGGCCTGCCTTCGATGACCATCGTCGGCTTGCCGGATACGGCTGTGCAGGAGAGCCGCGAGCGGGTCCGCGCGGCGATCAAAAACTCCGGCCTTTCTTTTCCCGCCGAGCGAGTCACCGTCAATCTGGCTCCCGCCGACATCCGCAAAGCCGGCCCTGCCTACGATCTGCCGATTGCGGTGGGCCTGTTGTTAGCCTCGGAGCGCATTTTTGGCGATGTGAGCCAGGCTATTCTGATGGGCGAACTCTCGCTGGATGGCGGGGTGCGTCACGTCAGCGGGGTACTGCCGATGGCAAATCTGGCCCAGCAGGCCGGCTTTAGCACCCTCTTTGTCCCTGCTGAAGATGCCGCCGAAGCCTCCCTGATCGAGGGGCTGACCATCTATCCCGTCCAAAACTTATTACAACTGGTTGACCACTTGACCGGCCATAATAAGCTGACCCCGCACCAGCCCAATTTCTCGCTGGAGGTGGACGATTTCCCTTCCTTTGCCACCGATTTGGCTGAAATCAAAGGGCAGGAGCACGTCAAACGGGCGTTGGAAATCGCGGCGGCTGGCGGGCACAATATGTTGATGTCCGGTCCTCCCGGTGCAGGCAAAACCCTCATCGCCCGTTCGATGCCGGGGATTTTGCCCAAACTGACCATTGCAGAGGCGCTGGATGTGACCCGTATCTACTCGGTGGCCGACCAGCTTTCGCCGGATGAGCCGCTGGTGCGTCACCGGCCTTTCCGTGCGCCGCATCACACGGTCAGCTATGCCGGGCTGGTCGGCGGGGGGCGCTGGCCCAAACCCGGCGAGATCAGTCTGGCCCATCGCGGCATTCTTTTTCTGGATGAGCTGCCGGAATTTGGCACGCGCATGCTGGAGATGCTGCGCCAGCCGTTGGAGGATAAGATTGTGGCTATCAGCCGTTCCGCCGGTTCGCTGACTTATCCGGCCAATTTTACGCTGATCGCCAGCATGAACCCCTGTCCATGCGGCTATTTCGGCGACTCGGTCAAAGAGTGTACCTGCTCGGTTTCGATGGTCAAAGGCTACCAGAAAAAAATATCCGGCCCGCTGATGGACCGGATAGATATTCACGTCGAAGTGCCGCGTGTCCCCTTTGAAAAACTGAGCAGCCAGCGCACCGGCGAATCGAGCCTCAAGGTGCGGGAGCGGGTCGAAGCGGCGCGGGTGGTGCAGCGCAAACGGTTTGAAGGGACAACCCTGCAAACCAACGCCGATATGGGTCCGGCGGAAATCCGCCAGTTCTGTCCTATTGACGACACCAGCACCAACCTGCTCAAAGCGGCCATGCAGCAAATGCAGTTGAGCGCCCGCGCCTATCACCGCATCCTCAAACTGGCCCGCACCATCGCCGATCTAGCCGGAGCCGAGCAGATCAAAACGGCTCACATCGCCGAGGCTATTCAGTACCGGCCCCGGCTGCGGGTGTAGGTTTAGCACTCTCGACGCCCTGCGCGGTGAGAAGTACGGAATCATTACAGACTACATACCGGCTCCTACCTGCTGACTATTCCCTGGTCAAATATTCAGGATACAGCGCTTTCATGCAGTCCGGGTATATTCCGTGGCTGAACCAGACCTCGCTGTGTTCGGTGATATAGGTTTCTACCTGTTCCCAGTAGCCGTCATCATTGCGTACTTTTTTGCAGGAAGCACAGATGGGAATAATGCCTCCGAGCGTTTTAATCTCCCGATACGCCTTTTCCAGGCGTTCGGCTCGCTCCTGGGCTAATTCATACAAGCGCACATTTTCGATAATCAGCGGGTCAAACGTATCCTCCGCCGGAAGCTGGGGCAGTACCCATAAACGCTCCCGTTGGATTGGCGAGTATTTTAGTTTAACGCTTAGTTTTCTTCAAGATAAAGGCTGATTCTTAAAAAATTAAGCCCTGGTTTTAGAGATAAAGGGCACAGCGCTCAATGGTAATATTTAAAGCCGCCACCGGGTCGCCTTTGGGAATGAATTCGTGGGCAATGAGGCCGCTGTATCCCGTCGCTCGGATAGCCTGCAAAATGGCCGGATAATACAATTCCTGGGCGTCGTCCAAATCATTCCGGCCCGGATTTCCGGCGGTATGGTAGTGACTGAAGGCGGGGTGGGCCTGCTCGATGGTGCGGATGATGTCGCCTTCCATAATTTGCATGTGGTAGATGTCGTAGAGCAGTTTGACTTGCGGTGAGCCAACCAACTCGCAGACCTGCAAACCCCAGGCGGTATGGTCGGCCTGATAATCGGGATGATCCACCTTGCTGTTGAGCAGTTCCAGCACCAGCGTCACCCCGGCGGCTTCGGCCGCCGGCGCAACACGAGCCAGCCCGGCGGCGGTAATTTCGATGCCCGCCGCATCATCAAGGCCGTCCCGATTGCCACTAAAGCAGATCAGGTTGGGGATGTTCCATTCCTGGGCCTGCGCGATAGAGGTCCGAATTTCGCGCTCAATGCGCTCGTGCTCGTCACGGCGGTTGAGGCCAACCGTCAGCGATTGGTGACCGGCAATTGCCGAGATGCCCAAACCGTGCGCCTTGATCAGCGGCCAATATTCCTGCGGCGGCAGGTCAATGGCGGCATAACCCGCCTCGGCCACCGCGCCGACAAACTGCTCCGGCGTCAGTTTTTCGGGGACAAAACACCACCAGGCTACTGCTTGTTGAATTGTCGTCATCGAAACCTCCCCAAGAACTGTGACCAATTCTTGCCAGAATTTTATTAAAATCTAAGGTGGATACACCCTCGTATTCTACCACGACCGCTTGAATGTGCCACTTCGGGGAGATTGCGCCAAAAATTTGACCCCAGAGTAGGTTGTGGTAAAATATATCTCGCTTCGGAAATTATTTTCGCGGCGACGTAGCCAAGTGGTAAGGCAGAGGTCTGCAAAACCTTTATGCGCCGGTTCGAATCCGGCCGTCGCCTCAAGCAACCCAAAGGGTCAAGTTTACTTGGCCCTTTTTGTTTTAACGTTGTGGACGGTCGAGCCGCAAAGCGCGATAAACCGCTTCTAGCTTGGCACAGGCTTTTTGCCACGAAAATTTTTGGGCCTGGATCAGCCCCCGTTGGCTCAGGTCACGCTGCAGGTTGGGGTCGCTCAGAACGCGGCGCAGGGCTTGACTCCAGGCGGCGGTGTCGGTTGGGTCAAGCAGCAGGCCGGCCTCGCCTACTACCTCCGGCAAACTGGAACTGTTGCTGCTGACCACCGGCGCGCCGCAGGCCATCGCTTCCAGGGGGCCTAAGCCAAAGCCTTCATACAGGGATGGAAAAACAAACAGTTCGGCCAATTGGTAGAAGCCCGGCAGGTCGGCCTCATCCACATAGCCGGGAAAAATAACCCGCTCCTGTAGCCCCATCGCTTGCAGTTTTTGAAAAAATGACTCGTACAGCCAGCCTTTTACCGACCAAAACGAGGTTTAGATCGGGCCAATCCGGCAGCAGGGTTTGAAAGACATCCAGCAGCCGGCTGAGGTTTTTGCGAGGCTCAATGGTGGCCACGTGCAAGATAAATTTATCGGGGAGACGATATTTCTGGCGGATTTGAGCCAGGCGGGTGGGATCGCTGAGGGGCTGGAACGTGGGCGCTGCCGCTTCATAAATCACCTTGATTTTTGATTCCGGCAGTCCATAATAGTGCAGCGCATCCTGTTTGGTCCATTCGGATGGAGTGATAATCACATCGGCGGCACGCAGGTAGCGCGGCATGCTGAAGGTCAGGTACCAGCGGTTATAGGGCAAGTGATATTCGGGGTAGCGCAAAAAAATGAGATCGTGCAGGGTATAAACCGTGCGGGCCTGGCCGAAATGAGCCAGCAGGTGATTGGTGGCGTGGAAAATATCTACCGCCCCAAAAACCCGGTCCATCGGCCAGCGGCTCAGGTGCGAGAGCAGCACCCCCATACGCCAGGGTTTGTTGCCCAATTTGACCGTCCGCCGGGGCAGATGGCGCAAATAATCCGGCAGTTCCGCCTGACCATCATCATTGTAAAACAATGACAGACTGAGCTGGCTGTGGTGTTTGGCCAGCGTGCGGGCAATTTCGCCGGCATAGCGGCCCAACCCGGCGTGTTTTTGGGCTGTCGGGGAAACGTCAAGGCAGACGTGCATGGCGATACTCACAGAGAGTGACAAGGAGTGATACGTGATGCGTGATACGTGACTCTTTATGCATCACGCATCACGCATCATCTGGATCAAATTTGTTTGAATGATTTAAATCTCTCACCTTGTCACCCAGCAAAGTTTGATACAAATCTAACAATTGTGCCGCCATCTCACCCCAGGTAAACTGAGCCGCTCGCGCCTGTCCGGCTAGAGCGAATTGCTGGCGCAAAGCGGTATCGGCCAAAAGGCGCGACATCGCCGCTGCCAATGCCTCCACATCGCATGGGTCCACCAGCAGCCCGGCTTCGCCCACCACTTCCGGCAGCGCGGATTGATTGGAAGCCACGATCGGCGTGCCGCAGGCCATTGCTTCCAGTGCGGGCAGTCCAAAGCCTTCGTATAACGACGGATATACAAACAGGCGGGCGGCGCTGTACAGCGCGGGCAGGTCGGCGTCGGCGGCGAAGCCGAGGAAATGAACGCGCCCGGTCAGACCGCAGCGAGCGACTTCGTTAAAAATTGCTTCGTAATGCCAGCCTTTACTGCCAACAATGACCAGCGCCAGAGCCGGGTCTAAGGCGGCAAACGCCTGGATCAGGCGTTGATAATTTTTGCGGGGCTGGATGGTCCCGACGCTCAAAATGAATGGCTGCTGCCCCAGGCCGTATTTGTGACGCACGCCGGCCAGCTTGTCCGGTTCAGTCACCGGCTGAAAATCGGGGGTGACGCCGTGATAGAGCACGCTGATTTTCTGCGGCGGCGTTTGATACAGCTCGATCAAATCCTGCCGGGTGGCTTCCGAAACGGCAATCACGTGATCGGCCTGCCTGACTGAATAAGGTACCCACCGATTCAAATGACGGCTCATCCCCGGCATAGTCGTTTCCGGCTCGCGGACAAACGAGAGATCGTGAACAGTGACCAGGGTACGCGTGCCGGGCTTGACCGGCGGTAAAAAAAAGTCGGTGGCATGAAACAAATCAAGCGGGCCGGTCCAGGCTTGAATCCACAGCGGCAGGCGCAGCCGGTACCACAAGCGAGCCAGCCAGCGTTCGGTCAGCCGGGTGGCCCGCCAGTCAAAATTGGGACCGGGGAGCGCCGGCAGCGACACTGCACCCGCCGAGGCCACAAACAGGCGATACTGGGGCGAGTCGGCGGGCGAGAGCGCGGCCAGCGCCTTGACCAACTCGCGGCTGTAACGCCCAATGCCGGCGGCCTGTTGAACCGCTGCTGTATAATCAATGCCAATGCGAGCAGCCATAGATGTCTGATTTTACTCCGCCTGGCCTGTTTTACAATTTAAGACTTGATGGAATGAGGCAGCTCCAAGATATATAGGCCAAAACGTGTTGCGTCTTGCGTGAGTCAAACGGAACGGAACACGCACCACGCAACACGTTTATGGAGGGTAGTCCTCACCCCGATTATCGCCGCTAAGACTGATGGCATATTGATAGATGGGGCAAATTTATGCTATAATCAAGTGCCGATAATATCCACGCAGAGGCTGATTCCATGACAACTAAATTAAAAATAGATTTGTCCCAGGGGATTCTGGAGGTTGAGGGCACGGAGACTTTTGTCAAGGCCATTTACACTGACTTCAAAGCTAATTTTATCGAGTCGCCCGATGGCCAAACCACCGCAGAAGAAACGTCGCTTGCAGCCAAACCAAAACGGATCAAAGCACCTCGCAGTTCAAAAATGCGCCGGGGTACTGCTCCTTTGACCATTGAATCGCCAGCCGAGGAAGTTGTTCCTGTTCTAGCTTTCCCGGTGAATGAAGTAATCCCAACTCCGGCGTTGCCTGAACTAACTCCGCCACTCCCGTCTGAACCTGTGCCCCCTCCGCCCGTCGCCGAAGTCAAAGCACCGCCCCCATCTTACACCTATATCGAAAACCTGGAACTGAGCCATACCAACGGCCACCCCGCCTTGGTTGAATTTATGGATGCCAAGCTGCCCATCACCAACGAAGAGCGCAACCTGGTATTTTTGTATTATTTGCAGCACATTCTTAAGATTAAACCCATCACCCTGGATCATGTTTACACCTGCTACCGCGAGGCCAAAATTCGCACGCCCCTCAATATCGAGAACAGTCTGCGCCTGACGGCCGAGCAGCGGGGTTGGATCAAGGCCGGCCAAAACGGCGCTATGACCGTTACCCCCGAAGGCAAGCTGTACGTGGAAAAACAGTTACCCAAAAAAGTGAAAAATTAGAAAGCGACCGAAGACGGAAGACCGGAGACCGGAAAGAGTAATCCCGGTCTCCGGTTTCCGGTCAATCCGCAGGAGTATTCATGAAAATTCTCGCCGTGGATGTCGGGACCGGCAC
>JAAUSP010000369.1 GCA_012032575.1 Anaerolineales bacterium
TTCGGCCAATGGCCTCGCAATGACATTTTTTGCACGTCACTGCGAGCCGCAGGCGAAGCAGTCTCCCCCATTGGGCTGGGGATTGCTTCGGCCTATGGCCTCGCAATGACGGGTTCTATCTACTGTTCCCCATCCACCGGCAGCGACGATTCAATATCCAACAAAATTGATTCGTCATCCATCACGCTGAAGGTGGCCTGGATGATCTCTTCGGGCAGGCCGCTGGCTCGCTTCTCGTTGACCCAAACTTCCTTCAGCAGTTCCATCAACTTTTGCTCGTTGTTCCAACCGGCTCCACCCAATTGAATGAGCTTGGCCGTGACCAGTTCGCCGGCTCCGTTGCCCTCTTTCAGGTGGGTCAACTCCTTGCGCAGCCCGCGCTGGAGCAGCGAGGTCATGCGCCGCAACTTTTTATTATCCTGCGGTGAGGCCGCCGGGGCCTGCGTCCCGTTAGTTTCTCCAGGTGTTGACCAGGCCGCCCGCTGCTTGGGGTATTTGGCCTTGATTTTTTCCACCCACCAATCCAGGGCCTGGCCTGGCTGCTGCCCGTCCTCTTCGCCATCCGACGCGCTCGCCGGGATGCCTTTGCCCATATAAGGCGTCGCCACCTGGAGCATGGTCGGCTGGCCGGAGCGAACAATGAAACCCCGCCCGATGGACAGTTCTTTGCCGCGTATCTCCGGCGGCGTGCGCGAGACCCGCAGCGTTTCCACCGCCTGGGCGGTGCGCAAGCCCACCCCATAGTTGGACGCCTGCACCCGCCGCCGCAAATCGCTGATGCCGCTGTCGAGGGTGCCGCCGATAATGAAATGCAATCCGTCACGCCCGAAGCGACGGGCCACGCCGGCCAGTTCTTTGGGCAGGTCCCGGATGCGCTCGATTTCTTCGCTCAGGTCGTCGTAATTGTCAATGATCACAAACAGTTCGTAGCCGGGGGCTTGATTGGCCAGCACCTCGCCTTCGCGCTTTAAGTTGGCCAGCAGCCCCTCCATCTGTTCCACCTCGGAGATGGCTGCCAGGACGTGCGGCAGTTCGTCCAGCTTGTGTTTGCCGTCGTATTCCATAAATTTGCGCTGCATGTCCACCAGCACCAGCCGGACCTGATCGGGCGAGTAGCGATAGGCCAGCGACAGCACCCAGTTGTA
Organism: Anaerolineales bacterium; assembly: GCA_012032575.1. Next base: position 1,146 of record JAAUSP010000369.1, read on the forward strand.
CAGCGTCGTCGTCTTGCCGGAAGCGGCGGCCCGACCACGGTGAAGTGCGGCCCCAACCGTTTGAGGTCGAACAGGGCCGGGCGCAGACTGCCGTCCTGGCCCAATACCGCCTGAACCCGCTGCGGCCGGGCCGGGCCGACTTCCTCCAACACTTCCTGTAAAGGCACAATTTCGGGCAAAACCGTTACCGGGTCCGGCTGGCTGCGCCAGGTCATAGTTTCAAGCTGCTGGCGCATGTGCCGGGCCAGCAAACGCAGTTCGTCCCCTTCGGGCAGGGTATCGCGGCCATCCTCGTCCTGGAAAAGGCCGACCGGCAGGGCGATATGGAACAACAGCGGCCGTTTGCCCACCCGGATGTACCCGCGCCCGGCGGTGTCCTCAATCTCAATTGCCCCCCGCCCAACGATGTCCATGTAGCGGTCGGTATTGCTCTGCTTGAAGGTGATCCGCTCGCCAAACAGGTTGTAGAATTTGCTGGGCATGTTGTTGGGCACGTTAGCCGTAATCACAAAAGTGACGCCCATACTCAACGAACGGCGCACCAGCGGGACAATGGTCGTTTCGACCAGGATTTCGTAGTTTTCCTGCAATTCGGCAAAGTTATCAATCATCACTACCACGGCGGGCAGGGCCTGATCGGGGAAGCGGGCGTTAAAATCGTACAGGTTGCTGGAGTCGGCGTTGCTCAGAATTTGCTGCCGCTCCTCGATCATTTTTTCCAGCTTTTCCAGCAAGCGCTGCAAGCGCTCCTCGTAAGTTTCCTCGTCGGCGTAGATGACCGCGCCACGTGGGGCAGCTCTTCCAGGCTGCGGAAGTTGCGCCCACCCAAGTCCAGCACATAAGCGTGAAACTCGTCGGGCGAGTGGGTAGCGGCCAGGCTGACCAGCAGCGAGCGCAGGAACGAGGTTTTCGCCCCAGCCGGAGTCGCCAAAACGGCCAGGTGATAGCGGCTCAAATCAAAGTACAGCGGCACCTGGATAGCCTCCGCCGGGTTGTCGAGCAGGCCCATCACCGGGCGCATGGCCGCCTTGCGCCAGTCCACCCCCGGCCAGAGCGCCTCGGTGTCGCCGTTGAGCCAATCGCTCACCGTAGGAACCAGCACAAAGGTGCAGTTTTTCTGGGCGTCGTGAATGGGCGATTGCAGGCTGAACTGGGCCGGCAGGAAGTTGGGCCAGGGCTTGGGGGCCATTTGCCCGTTGACCAGTTCGGTGGACAGCTTGACCACCGCATCAAACAGCTTGGGCGTATCCTCGCCGGTCGGGACCGCCAGCGGGGGACGATCCGGCCACAGGGCGGCCACTTCCCGGTCGTCGGGCTGGTTTTCGTCCGGTGTAGGAAACCTGGATGAGTTCGAGATTTTCGTTGCCCACCTGGATGTAGCCGCGCCCCGGCATGCCGTTGGGCAAAAAAGCGGCGTCGGGCGCACGCAGCATCTCGCGGCTGGTGTCCACCTGTTCCACCCGCAAACAGATGCGGAATTTGATATTGGCCCGCATCTGGTCCGATACGCCCTTGGGTCGCTGCGAGGCCAGGATCAGATTGACCCCCTGCGCCCGGCCCACGCGGGTGATGCTCTCCAACTCGGCCCGGTATTCGGGGTTATCGTCAATCATTTCGGCGTACTCGTCAATGATGATGAACAGGTGCGGGTAAGGTTCGCGGGTCAGGTGCAGCCCCTTGGCCCGGTACTCGATAATGTCTTTGGTCAGGGTTTCGGCGTTGAGGGCCTGGCGGCGGCGGATTTCGGCGTTGATGGCGGTGAACATGCGGTTGACGGCGGCCTTGTTCAGGTTGGTCACAATGTCCACCACGTGCGGCAGCTTTTCAAAGGGTTTAAAAGCCCCGCCGCCTTTGTAATCCACCAGTACAAAGTTCAAAATAGCCGGCGACTGGTACACGGCCAGCCCGACCAGCATGGTCATCAACATTTCCGATTTACCAGACCCCGTGCCACCGGCAATCATACCATGCACGCCGTCAGTTTTGGCCGAGAGGTGCAGGGCGCGTTTGCGGTTGCCGGAGGTGATGCCAAGAACGGCCTCCAGCCAGTCGGCGTGTTGGGCCGAGCCGGTGACAGCCCATTTTTGGCGGATGGCTTCTTTTAGCTCAACCAGGAAACCCGTTTCCTGATTGATACCAAACACTTCGGCCAGCACTTGCCGGTAAGAGGACGATTTGGGCAGGGCATCAATCCGCAGCGGCTCCCGGCCCGACCAGGCCTTGCGGCCCAGATCGTGCATCAGTTGGCCCAACTGCCGGATCTGGGCGATTTCCGCTTTGAGTTGGCCCTGCTCGTCAAACTCACCCACAGCAAAAGCAATCTGGAACTCCAGCGGCTGGCGGCCCGCTTTGACGTAGCCCCGGCCCGCAATCTCGTCAATTTCGGCGGGGGTGCCGCCGACAATGGAGCGATAGTCGCCCGAATCGGACAGGCGCAGGGTCAGTCGCTCGGTGAAGAGGCTGTAGAGCTTGCTCGACAGCTCGTTGAGGCGGTTGACCGAGATGACAAAGTGCAGGCCGTAGGCTTTGGCCTGGCGGACTAATAACACAAAGGCTTCGAGCAGGTTGTTCTCGCTGTCCTTCTTGGAGGTGTCGCCAAAGGTTTCGATGAACTCCGCGAAGTTATCAATAACCACCAGAATGGCCGGCTCGATCCGGTCGGGGTGGCTGATGTTGTAGTCATACAGCGTCGAGACGCCGACCTCGCTGAAAAGCTTCTTGCGCTCGTCCACGATGTCGTTCAACTCGCGCAGAATTTGCTGCACCCGCTCCTCGTAGCCACGCTCGTCGGGCATGATAATCGTCCCGACATGCGGCAGGGCGTTCAGTACTTCCAGGTTACGCCCGCCCAGGTCGAAGATGTGGGCGTGAAACTCGGCCGGCGAGTGGGTGGCGGCCAGGCTGACCACCAGCGAGCGCATAAAAGTCGTTTTGCCCCACCCTGACGCGCCAAAAAGGACCACGTGGCCCTTGGTGACATCAATCACCAGGGGTAACTGGCGGGCATTGTAGGGGTCATCGGCCAGCCCGGCGATGGCCCGCATGGCCGTTTTGGTCCAATCCATGCCGGGCCAGGCCACTTTGCCGGTAAACCAGCGCCGGATAAAGGGGTTCAGGCTGGTGATGCGCTCGAATTGGCCCAGAGTCATCAGAGGTTCATACTCTTTATCCACGTAGGCTTCAACCAGCGGGCTGGACATGGTCAGCTTGGTCGGTAGGAAGGGTGGCCAGGGCGTGCGCGGAGCTTGGCCCTGGAGCAGTTCGTTACACAAGTCTACCACCACATCGTAAAACTTGGCCTGCTTGCCGCCCTCGCGCAGCTCGGCGTAATCGTAGTTTTCGCCGGTATAGGCCATCTGGATCAGCTCGATATTTTCGTTGCCGACCTGCAAATAACCGCGCCCGGCATGCCGTTGGGCAAAAAGGCGGCGTCGGAGCGGCGCAGCATTTCACGGCTGGTGTCTACCTGCTCAACCCGCAGGCAGATGCGGAATTTGATATTGGCCCGCATCTGGTCCGACACGCCCGTAGGCCGCTGCGAAGCCAACAACAGGTTGACCCCCTGCGCCCGGCCCACGCGGGTGATGCTGTCCAGTTCGTCTCTGAATTCAGGATTGTCGGTAATCATTTCGGCGTATTCGTCAATGATGATGTACAGGTGGGGGTACGGCTCGTTGGTCAAATGCAGCCCCTTAGCCCGGTACTCGACAATATCTTTGGTGCCGGTATCGGCGTTGAGCTTCTGGCGGCGCTGCATTTCGGCGTTGATGGCGGTGAAAAAGCGCTTGACCGCCGACTTGTTGAGGTTGGTCACAATATCAATGCAGTGGGGCAAATCGCGGAAGGGCTGGAACGCGCCCCCGCCTTTGTAGTCCACCAGGACAAAGTTCAACACGCTGGGGTCGTAATTCAGGGCCAGGCCGACAATTAAGGTCATCAACAACTCGGATTTGCCGGCCCCGGTCCCGCCGGCGACCATGCCATGCACGCCGTCTTTTTTGGCCTCGAAGTGCATTTCGCGCAGGCGGTTGCCCGACACCACCCCAATGGTCACTTTGAGCCAGTCGGCCAGTTCCGGATTAAGACTGTCCTGCCAATTTTGGGCGGTGCTCAGCCTCAATTGATCCACGAAGGTTTCGTTCAACTCCAGGTTGAGTTTGCGGGCCAGGATTTGCTTGAACAGGATCGAGCGGGGCAGGGCGTCCACCCGTACCGGCTTTTTGTAAACATAGCCGGTGCTGGTAATAAAATCCTGCATGCTCTGGGCGTACTGTTCCAACTCTTTGGTTTCGTTGGCGTCGCGGGCCAGATCAATCGGCTGGGCAATCTGAAAAGTGAGGGGCAGGTGGCCTATTTTTACATAACCCCGGCCCCGGTATATCGCCAATATCGCCCACCTGCCCGCCGACGATGGTCCGGTACTCGGTCGGGTCGGCCAGTTTGAGGGTCAGCCGTTCGGTGAAGAGGCTTTGCAACTGGCTCGACAGGACATTGGGTTGGCTGACCGTAATCACAAAATGAATGCCATACGGTTTGGCCTGCCGCGCCAGTCCGACAAACTTATCAAAAACCGTTTCGACATCGCTCTCGGCGTCGCCGCCAAAGGTTTCTTTGAACTCGATGAAGTTGTCAATACAGACCACAATCGCCGGAAGGGGGGTAGTGGGATGGGCATTGTTGTACTTGTACAAATCGGGCACGCCGGCATTGTAAAGTATCGTTTTGCGCTGCTCGACGATATCGTCCAGTTCGCGCAGGAGTTGCTCGACCCGCTCCTCGTAGCCTTCGGCATCGGGGATGATGACCGAGCCGACGTGAGGCAGGTTTTCCAGCACACCGAGGTTGCGCCCGCCCAAATCCAGCACATAAACGTGCAGATGGTTGGGCGAATGAGTGGCGGTGAGGCTGACCACCAACGTGCGAATAAAGGTAGTTTTACCCCAGCCCGACGCACCAAAGAGAGAGACGTGGCCGCGCGGCAAATCAATCACCAGGGGCAACTGCTTGGCCGCATAGGGGTTGTCCACCAGACCGACTACCGGGCGCAAAGCGTAATTCTCCCAATCCTGCTGTTCCAGCCAGCCGACTTCGCCGTTCAGCCATTTGTTGACCCCCGGATTCAGGGTCAGGGCGATATCCGGCTTGAGGCCGAGCATGATTTTGTCCACGTCAATCAGGTACTCGTCGGAAGTGACGGCAGGGATGGTTTGATCCGGCGATACTAATAATTCGGACAGCGACAGGCGGTTGGGCAGAAAGTCGGGCCAGGGCGCGCGCTGCTTCTCGATGCCGTGCTCGCGGGCCATTTTGCCGAGCATGGTTACGATGGCCTTGTACAGTTCGGGCGGCTCCTGGTCCTGCGAGGCATCGTAAAGCTCGTTCCGATCCGGCCAGATGACCCTGGCCTGGGGGGTACGGTTGGGATCAATGACCTTGTCGCCGGTGTAGGCACTCTGAATCAATTCGATTTCGTCATTACCCACCTGCAAATAGCCCCGACCGGGAATATCGGTCGGCAGAAAGGCGGCGTCGGAACGGCGCAGCATTTCGCGGCTTTCGCCCGACGTTTCCACCCGCAGGCAGATGCGGAACTTGATATTGGAGCGCATCTGGTCGGTGACGCCGCTGGGTCGCTGGGCCGCCAGAATGAGCGAAACGCCCTGCGCCCGGCCCACGCGGGTGATACTCTCCAGTTGGCCTTTGAACTCGGCCCGGTCGGCGATCATTTCGGCAAATTCATCAATGATGATGAACAGGTAGGGGTAGGGGTGATAGTTTCGTGCAGCCCCTTCTGGCGGTAGTCCACAATGTTTTTGGTCTCGGTTTCGGCGTTGAGGGCCTGACGGCGCTGCATTTCCGATTGGATGGCGGTGAACATGCGGGTCACGCCTTCGCCTTGCAGGTTGGTGATGATGTCCACACAGTGGGGCAGGTCCTCAAACCCTTTGAACGCGCCGCCGCCTTTGTAATCCACCAGCACAAAATTGAGCACGGTCGGATCGTAGGTGACGGACAGGCCGGTGATGAGCGAAATCAACAATTCCGACTTGCCGGAGCCGGTGCTGCCGGCCACCATGCCGTGAACCCCGTCCCGCTTGGCCGAAAAAACCATCGTGCGGGGTTTGTTGCCGGACATCATGCCGATTTTGCAGCGCAGCCAGTTGGCGTACTGCGGCTTGACGCTATCCTGCCATTTTTCCAGGTATCGGCCTGAAGGTCCAGGATTGATTTATAGCCCATGAAGTCGAGGAAGGGCACGGTGCGGGTCAGGTTAGCCCCAAAGCTCTCGCGGATGCGCAACTGGGCCAACTGTTGGGTCAGGATGGTCATTTCGTCGGGCCGGGTGACGTAATTGGCCTCGCCGACATAACGGAAGGAGTTGACGCCCACCTCGGAATACCGAAAATGG
>JAAUSP010000370.1 GCA_012032575.1 Anaerolineales bacterium
GGTGAGCGCTTGGGGAGCGGCGGGCGGTGCTTCCGGCGCGGCGGTTGGGGCTGCCGCCGGAGTTTCGGGGGCAACCTCGCCGGTTACTTTGGCCTGACGTTTAGCCATCATCGCCTCGCGCTGCGCCTTGATTTCCTCCGGCGTTTTCTTGCCGGCCGGAGCGTCTGAGGGAGCGCTTGCTGCGGCCGGAGCAGCAGCAGCGGGAGCAGCAGCCGGGGCGGCAGCCGGAGCAGCGGCGGACCTGGCTGCTGCTTTTTCGGCGGCTTTGCGCTCTTTTTCCTCTTCGGCGGCGCGACGGGTGGCCTCTTCTTTGGCGTTCCAGTTGGGCCGGATCGCAGCGTAATAGCTGATCGGCTTGAGCAGCCGGCTCAGATCGTGAACGTGGCCGACCTCGCGCTCGTAATCGGCCAGTTCATAATCGTGATCCATCTTGATCGCGTCGAACGGACAGAACTCGGCGCAGTAGCCGCAGTTCATGCAAATATCGGTGTCAATGAAAAAATCGGCCGGCTGCGGGATCGGTTTGCCGGTTTTGGGGTCGTCGGTGCGGACAATCCAGATACACTGCGGCGGACACACTTTGGCGCAGATACCGCAGCTTGTACAGCGGTTCAACTCCCGTGCCCTGGCCTGATCGTAATCGGGGCTGTCTTGTGGCACATCAAAATCAGTCACCAGGAAGGGCAAAAAGCGGAAATTTTCCGGCGTTTCCAGCTTCATTTCCGGGTACTCGACGGTAAAGATACCGCGTCCTTCCGGTCCCTGCCGCCGGGCAAAAGCTTCCTTGCTGGTGGCGCTGCTGGGAAAATAGAAATACTTTATGTCATCTACATACGTTTCGATGAAGTGCTTCAGGGTAATCCCCAAGCCTTTGACCACACCTAATCCAAACATTAGCGGTCTACCTCCCCTAAAACAATATCAATTGCGCCCAATGTCACGATGGTATCGGCCACTTTGCCGCCCTTGCACATATCGGCCAGGGCATTGAGGTTGATATAAGAAGGGGCGCGTACCCGGTATCGCCAGGGATTACCGGAGCCGTTGCTGACAATGTAGTAGCCCAACTCGCCTTTGGAGTGTTCGATCCGGGCGTAAGACTCACCGGCGGGCACGCGGACCGTGTACGACGCCTTGCCGCCCAAAATATCGCCCGGCTGGGTGTCCTTGATCCCCTTGAAGGCCTGGTCCAAAATCCGCAGACTTTCCCGGCCTTCCAGAATGCGCTGGTAGAAGCGGGCAAACACATCGCTGTCGGTTTGGGTGGGAATGTCGAAATCGAAGCGATCATAGATACCGTAAGGTTCAACCTTGCGAATATCGTACTTGATCCCGGCGGCACGCAGCATCGGGCCGGTCACGCCGTGGCTGATCAAATCTTCGGCGGATAAATAGCCGACATCTTTGGTCCGTGACAGCACAATCTCGTTGCCGGTTACCAGGGCGTCCATTTCATCCAGGGCGCTGGCCAGCATGCCCGACGCAGCCTGAGCGCGTTTGAGCCAATCGTCGCTTATATCATAAACCACGCCGCCGAAGCGCATGTAATTGCACATCATGCGCGATCCGCTGGCTTCCTCAAACAGGTCGAGCACCGCTCGCGGGCCTCAAAGGCGTAGAACAACGGCGTCGCCAGCGCACCCAGGTCGTTCATCAAAAAGCCGACCAGCGACAGGTGGCTGAAAACCCGGTTCATTTCAGCCATAATCACCCGGATGTACTCGGCCCGTTCCGGCACCGGGATTTGAGCCAGCTTCTCGACCGCCAGGGCATAGCCCCAGTTGTTCTGCATCGAGTTGAAATAATCCAGCCGGTCGGTGAAAGGCATGTTCATCAGCCAGCCGTTGCGCTCGCCGATTTTCTCGTGGTTGCGGTGCAGGTAGCCCAGCACCGGCTCCAAATCCACAATGGTCTCCCCTTCCAGGGTGACGACCATGCGGAACACGCCGTGCGTGCTGGGGTGGTGCGGCCCCAGGTTAATCACAATCCGGTCGCTCTCAAAGTCGCTGGTGTCTTTCACATCGCGGGCTTCGATGACGTGATCCAGATTTTCTTCCTTCTTATCAGGAACCCACTTGTCTACATCCCAATCTTTGGGGTAAATCACATTGTGCCGGAAAGGATTTTGCTCTTCGATGCGCTCGTGATGGCCGCCGGGCCAGCGGCTGGTGAAAGGTTTGACCGGCTCTTCGTAATAGGCTTCTTCGTAATCTTTGCGCATGGGGTAGCCGTAGAAATCCTCCCACAGCAAAATGCGCTTCATATTGGGGTGGCCGGTAAAATTGATCCCGTACAGGTCGTAAATTTCACGCTCCTGCAAATAACAGGTTTTCCACAGACCGTACAGCGACGGCAGTTCGGGGTTTGACTCGGGCGCGCGGGCCTTGAAAACCAGAACCGGCTTGTCCGGCTGGCTGAGGCTGTAGGCATGGTAAACCACCTCAAAACGGTCGCCTTCGCGGCCCATGTAATCCACGCCGGTCACATTGCTGAGCAGTTCATAGGCTAACTTGTCGCGCACATACTCGCCAAAGGCCAGCAGATGCTCGCGGGCGACCACCAGGGTGTCGGCTTCGGCGGTGACGGCCTGAACCTGCAAGCCAGCATTGATACTGTTGGCCAGAGCGGTTGCGCCTTCGGTGGGAGTCGTATCCCATGTGGGCACTTTGGGCGGCTTGACCACCCGCTTGGGGCGCGGCTTGGGGCCGGTATCGGCTACCTGGGCCGCCCCTTGCAGACGAGACTGTTTGACATATTCCTTGATCTCGTCCAACTGGCGCGGGTCAATAATATCCGGGCCAAGGATCGGCACCGGAATCGCGGCCATTTCCTCTTCTTTGCGATACCAGGGCACGGTTCGGATGGATTGGCCCTTGATTTTTTCTTGCAGCTTGATCAGGCCTTGCAGCAAAGCTTGCGGGGTGGGCGGGCAGCCGGGCACATACACGTCAACCGGAATATATTTGTCTATCCCGGAGACAACGTTGTATCCCTCTTTGAACGGACCGCCACCGGTAGCGCAAGCGCCCATGCTGATGACGTATTTTGGCTCCGGCATCTGGTTGTAGATGCGCACAATCTGCGGGGCCATCTTTTTGGTGACGGTGCCGGAAACAATCATAAAATCGGCCTGGCGCGGGCTGGCGCGATAGAGCGCCGCGCCAAAGCGGTCCTGATCGTAGCGGGCCGCGCCGGTGGCAATCATCTCGATGGCGCAGCAGGCCAACCCAAACGTGAGCGGCCAGAGGGAATAGGCCCGGCCCCAGTTATACAGATCATCCAGCTTGGCAAAAATATATTTTGCTTTAACTCTTCGGGAACTTCGATGTCCTCTTCTTCTTCGAGTCCATTGGTGGGAAGCAACTCTACAGTCATCTTCGACGCTTATCCTCCTGAAAGAATAATGCGTAAAACGTAAAGCGTAATGAATTTAAAGCTATATTTCTTTTTTCATTCTCGAACCGGGGCTGAGAATAAGAAAAAAACCTTACGTTTTACATACTTGCGTTTTATTTTGTCCCTTTTTTCACAGGTTTTACTATACCACAAGGGACTATTACTTGTCAATTATTTTTGATAATAAATATTATATCTATTATAATAAAATTGATTTCTCGGTGAACTATGGTATAATTGATTTAAAGCTGACCGGCAACAAAAGACCAAAGACTGCTTTTAAATGTTTAGCCCGGTTTCCGGTCTCCGGTCATCGGTCTTTTCTGATAAGTCATTTTTCTAAAGAATGATGTATGCAAGCAACCCGGCAACAAATAATTGAGTTTCTCAAAGAAAAGGGACCGGCTACGGTTGAGGAATTGGCAGCAACCGTCAATTTGACGCCGATGGCCGTGCGGCACCATCTCAATGTTCTGCAAGCTGAGAATTTGATTTTGTCGTCCGCTATTCGCCGCCAGACTGGGCCGGGCCGTCCTTCTCAGGTTTACCAGCTCACCAAGGCCGCCGACGAGCTTTTCCCGGTGGATTATTATGGGTTGACTGATTACCTGCTGGCCGAGTTAACCCATCAGTTGGGCCAGGATGGTCTGCGGCAGATTTTTAGCAACATTGCCCAACGCCTGGCCGACGAAGCGCCCCCGCCGCATGAAAATCAAACTTTTGAAGAACGGCTGGACGAAGTGATCGCCTTTTTATCGGCCAAAGGCTTTGTGGTGGACTGGGAGAGCGGAGACAACGACTATATGATCCACGCTTATTCCTGCCCTTACCGCCAGGTAGCCAAAAATCACGCCGAAGTTTGCCTGCTGGACAAACAAATTATCAGCTCAATGCTCGCTACGACGCCGGCCCGCATCGCCTGCCTGACCACCGACGATAACCATTGCACCTACTGTATTTCCAGGCCGATTGAGTTAATTTTGGATCCGTGCTGAACGGGCCTATTGTAACATGCCCTGCTTGATTGAAAAAATATCGTCAAGGAATCTAAAAAACCGGTTAAGCCTGACCGGTTTTTTCATCAAAATGGTTATGTTATAATTACACATCGCTTAAAGCCGGATGACAAATCACTGGCAATCAAAGCTTTTTGTCACTGGCGTAATCTATAAAAGCGATGTACAACTAAGGTATTGAGCATTATAGATGCCCAGGAAAAGTTTACGTGTTGCGTGTTGCGTGTTGCGTCAAATAAACGGAACACGCAAGACGCAACACGTAAATAGTGGGGCGAGAACCTTTCTGGAGGACTATACTATTGGGGGGTGTTAGGCTTGCTTGGTTCAGTTTTAAGCGGAATTATAACACCGCCGTTATGAGGGAATAATCCTGTGAAAGATGGTTTTGGACGTGAAATAAATTATTTACGTTTGTCCCTGACGGACCGCTGTAACTTGCGCTGCGTTTACTGCATGCCCATGCACGGGCTTACGTTTGTCCCCGGCTCGGAACTGCTCACGGCTGAAGAATTGGAAAAAGTCGTCCGTGCCGCCGTAGAGGCTGGCTTCAATAAGGTCCGGCTCACCGGCGGCGAGCCGACGCTGCGCCAGGACGTGGTCGAGATTGTGCGCCGTCTGGCCCGGATTGACGGGGTGGACCAGTTGGTGATGACCACCAACGGCTACCGTTTGCCCTATATTGCTCAAGATTTGGCCGAAGCCGGATTGAAACGGGTCAATATTCATGTGGATTCACTGAATAAAGAGGGGCTGGCTAAAATTATGCGGCTCGGCTCGTTTGATAAAGCCTGGGCCGGCATCGAAGCGGCGGAAAAAGCCGGCCTGACCCCGCTCAAGCTCAATGCCGTTATCACCCGTGGCTACAATGACGAGGCGGCGGTCGAACTGGCCCGGCTAACCCTGGAAAAATCGTGGCAGATCCGCTTCATCGAGTTGATGCCCTTTGCCGGCCCAACCGAAATTCAACTGGAGCATTATGTTTCCAGCGCTGAGGTCAAGGGTTGGATTGAGACCGAATTAGGTCCGCTGTTTCCCCTCAACGACGGCAGGCTGGATGGCGAAGCGCGGGTGTATCGCCTGGCCGGCTCGCTGGGGACCATTGGCTTTATCAGCCCGGTCAGCGACCCCTACTGCGACGACTGCAACCGCATGCGCCTGACCGCCGATGGCCGCCTGCGCATGTGCCTGCTGGTTGACGGCGAGCTTGACTTCCGCGAAACTCTGCGCGGCGGCGGAAGCCACCGCGATTTAGTGGCTCTGTTCCAGCGGGCCATTCAGGCCAAGCCGGTCGGCCACAGTTTGCGCAGCGGCCTCTTTGCCGAAAATCGGACCATGAGCCAGATTGGCGGATAGCGGCAGTATAGATTAATTGAATGGCCCGTCCAACTGGACGGGCTTTTTTTTCTTTTAAAAAAATGTCGCTGCGAGCCGCAGGCGAAGCAGTCCCCTACCCGGAGTGGAGATTGCTTCGGCCTTACGGCCTCGCAATGACACTTTAGTGTTCAGACACGTGAACACTCCTCTACAAGTAGCAGACAGCGGATAGAGTAACCATACTACCCTGCGACCCTGCGACCTGTGATGTGAACACTCTTTCCTATTGAGGTCGCCGGTTATCTGTGCTACACTGAATAGGTCCATTTGCCCTCGGTGCAACAGCAGCGGCGATTGGCATTTCACTCCAACCCGAACAACATTTATATTGCAGACAAAATCTACATGCAGCTTGGAGGCCAGGGTGGATAAACCACAATTGCAGGCTGTTCTTAACAACGCAGGTCGGATGCTGACCTCAACCCTCGATTTGAACGCTGTGCTGGAACAGCTTATTGTTGAGATCAAAACGCTACTGGGCGCAACCGGCGGTTCGGTATTTTTGCTCGATGGGAACAGTGACAAACTTGTTTTTGTGGCAGTGGTAGCTCCCGATGCCCAAAAGCTGGTGGGGCAGCGGCTGCCGCCGGGCAGCGGCATTGCCGGCTGGACCTTACAGCACCGCCAAGCGGTACTGGTAGATGATGCCCAAAATGACCCCCGCTTCTACAATCAAATTGATTCCCTCACCGGCCTGACTACCCATTCACTCCTGGCCGTCCCGCTGATTTTTAAAGAGCGGGCGATTGGCGTGATCGAGCTGATTAATAAAGCCGAAGGTCCTTTCAATCAGCAGGATCAGGAAATCCTGGAGACGCTGGCCGGCTCGGCGGCGATTGCCATTGAAAATGCGCGGCTGTACGATGAACTGGAACGACGGGCCGAGCAATTGAGTATTCTCCACGAGTTGGATCGAGCCGTGGCGACCAGCCTGCGCGTTTCGGATATATTTCACAGTTTCTCTTTACATACCGCCCGTTTGTTTCCTTACGATTGGCTGTCAATTAGCCAGCTTGAGGGCGAGGAAATCCACGTCCTCCATACTATCGGCGAAGACAAGCAGCTCATATCGTTGAACCCCGGTATATCACGCAAAAATTCGGCGGCAGGCTGGGCCATTAGCCGGGGCCAGCCGCTGCTGCGCCATCATCTGGTTAACCCCACCGGCTTTGCCAGCGATGAGCCGCTGCTCGCTCTGGGCATTCGCTCCAGCCTGGTGATGCCGCTGCGGGTCAAAGGGCAGATCAGTGGAGCCTGGGAATTGGGTAGCCGGCAGATTGGCGCATTTCGAGCCGATGACCTGGATGTGGCTCAATCTATGGCCGACCAGTTAGCCATTGCCCTGGAGAATGCCCGGCTGTTTGAGCAGGTTCGGGCCGGACGCGAACAACTGCGCTTGTTAACCCAGCAGGTAGTTTCGGCCCAGGAAGAGGAACGGCGGCGCCTGTCGCATGAATTGCACGATGAAGCCGGCCAGATGTTGACCGCGCTCAAAATTAGCTTGGACCTCATTCAGACCGATCTTCCCCCCGAATCAAGCGCCATCCACACTATGATCGGCGAAGCCAGCGAATTAACTGATATGACCATGGATCGCCTGCGGGCGTTGGCTCGCAATCTGCGCCCGCCGGCTCTGGAAACCGCCGGGCTGAACCCTACCCTCGAAGGGTTGTGCCGCGAATTTGCCCGCCGGGTTCCGACGGCGGTTCAATATGCCGGGGTTGAGCTGCCGGCTACGCCCGATATGGTCAACATTTGCC
>JAAUSP010000371.1 GCA_012032575.1 Anaerolineales bacterium
GAGAGAGCATCACTCCCGCTTCAAAGGTAAACCTCTCGCCGGTCGGGTCGGCTTTGGCCGGCGTTTCGTGGCCGACCAAGTGGCACAGGTCTATAAAATGCTCCTGGGCGGCAGAGCGCTCTTTGAGGGTCACATTACGCCAACTGGCTACAAATTCCTGGGGGGTTAGTTTAGTCGCCATAGATAATGAAAAGGTCGCAGGGTCGCATGATTGTTCCCTGTCTACGCCCTTCGGCGCACCCGAAGGGGTGCCGTCTACTATTTGAGGGATTTTTGGTATCTTCTCAATAATTCGAGTAGGGGCACGGCCTCGCGCCTGCCCCAGGGGGCGACCGCAAGGGTGCGCCCCTGCTTATTGAGAAGATACGATTTTTGTTTCCCTCCATTGTATCACGCCTATGCGCCTATGCCAACCTAAAAAAATAAAGTTCGATTTGACAACCTGATTGACTGATAGATTTAATACCGTCAGGAGCTAGACCTCATAGGTTTTCAAAACCTATGAGGTCTACCCGGAGGTGGGCCAGTTTTGATTTTGTTGGTTATATCGGGTAATATTTACAAAAGTGTAAAAATTCTAATATTATTTGCAATTTCACCTACGCCCGCAGCAGCGACTCCAGAATCCATACCGCCGCTCGTTTATCCAGCGGCTCGTTGTTATTGCCGCATTTGGGGCTGTAGATGCAACTGGGGCAGCCTTCTTCGCAGGGGCACTCTTTGATGGTGGCCAGGGTGGCTTCCCACAGATCGGTCAGCAGGGCGAAACCCTGCTCGCTGATGCCGACGCCGCCGGGGTAGCCGTCGTAGATAAATATCTGGGGGCGCTCGGTATCGGGGTGCATGGGGGTGGACAGCCCGCCGATGTCCCAGCGGTCGCACATGGCAAAGAGGGGTAATAAGCCAATGGCCGCGTGCTCGACCGCGTGCAGACCGCCCAGAAAATCCCAGCCCCGCGCACTCAGGTGCTTAAACCACTCGATGGGCACATCCCACCACAGGGCGCGGGTTTCAAAGGTGTTGGCCGGCATTTCGAGCGGGGTCTCGCCCAAATCGGCCTCGCTGAACTGGCGCACCCGCCGGTAGCCAACCACCTGCTGCGTCACCCGCACTGCTCCCCAGAAGACCGTACACAGCTTCATCTGCCGGTGTTTGATTGAGCGGACAATATTGACCTCGCTGCGTTCGTGCGGCTGGGTATAATAGTCCACCCGAGCGGGGGTCAGCGTGGCCTGCCCTTTGATTAAATCCAGCTCCGTGACCATATAACTGTCGCCCTGGTGCATATAAACCGCCCCCGGATGCACCCGGCTAAAGGCCGACACCTCGTCCATCTCCTCCAGCCGCTTCATTTTGCGGCTGCTGTCAACCAGCACCACCGGCTTGCTGCCGACGCTGCGAATGCTGACGTGCTGAGCCGGATAGCGCGTCCGCGATAGTACCACTTGTCGTGCTCCGACTCGTAGGTGACAAGCCCCTGCTCTTCCAGCTTGACCATCGCCTCGACAAAACCCCGGCCAAACAGGGCCTCATCTGCCGGGGTCAGCGGGTGTTCGTGGGCGGCGCAGGGCAAATGCTGCTCCAAAATATAGACATTGCCGGGGTCAATCAGGGCGTGTTCGTGGGGACGGCCAAAAAGCTGGTCGGGGTGGCGCATAAAATATTGGTCCAGCGGATTGTCCAGCCCGACCAAAATAGCCAGCGAACTGCTGTTGCTGCGTCCCGCCCGACCCGCCTGCTGCCACAAACTGGCAACCGTGCCGGGGTAGCCGACCGACACGGTCGCATCGAGGCCGCCCACATCCACCCCCAACTCCAGGGCCGAAGTCGCCGTCACGCCGATAAGCTGGCCCTGAAACAACGCCTGTTCGATTTCGCGGCGCTGCTCCGGCAGATAGCCGGCCCGATAGGACGCGATGCGTTCCTTTAGCTCCGGGTCGGTGCGGTCGAGGGCTTGCCGGGTATAGCTCAGGATCAACTCGGCCACCACCCGCGCTTTGGTAAAGGTAATATTGCGGATTTCCTGGCGGGTCATCTCGGCAAAAAGGTTGGCCGCTTCGCCGTTGGGACTGCGGCGGGCCGTTTTCTTGGGGTCAATAAAGGGTGGATTCCACAGGGCAAACTGCTTGGGCGCTTGCGGCGAGCCGTCGTCATCTACCACCAGGGGGCGCTGGCCGGTCAGCCGTTCGATGTGGTCGCCGGGGTTGGCGATGGTGGCCGAACAGCAGATAAAGTGGGGCTGGTTGCCGTACAGCCGGCACAGGCGGGTCAGCCGCCGCAGCACTGCCGCCACGTGGCTGCCAAAAACGCCCCGGTAGATGTGGGCTTCGTCCACCACCACAAATTTGAGGTTCTTCAAAAACTGGGCCCACAGATTATGATTGGGCAAAATGCCCACGTGCAGCATGTCGGGGTTGGTCAGGATGATGTTGGCTTCGCGGCGCAGGCGGGTGCGGCTGCTTGGCGAGGTGTCGCCGTCATAAGAGCCAAAGCGGGGTATCCAGGGCGGCAGGCCGTTCCGGGCCGGCATCGCCGCTTTGAGGCGCTGGGTCAGCTCGGTCAGGGCGCGAAGCTGGTCCTGGGCCAGGGCTTTGGTGGGAAAAAGATAAAACGCTCGCGCGTCGGAATTGAGCAGGGCAGCTTCGAGCACCGGCAGATTGTAGCACAGGGTTTTGCCGCTGGCCGTGCCTGTCGCCACCACCACATCATGCCCGGCGCGGATCGCATCAATCGCCTGGGCCTGATGACGGTACAGGCGGGCCGTGCCGCCGGCCTGAATGGCCTCCACCAGCGGGCGCAGCAGAGGCCGTTCCAGCGACTCGTACCGGACCATGCGGCCTCCCAGCCGTTCCACATGGACAAGCTGGTTTTGATAAAAAGTTTGTTCTTTGAGATGTTTGAGAAAATCGCTTGGATTCACGCTGCTATTTTACCATGCTCGGCTAAAAAGGCGAAGCAATTTTCCTGCTTGTATAAGTTAGCCAGGTCGGGTACAATTAAGGCGCAGTGACAATCGGAGTAGTAGTAAAGTAATGTAGCTCATTCGCTTGTTTGTGATAAAATATTAAGGCAATTTAGCGTATTCTGAATACCGGGGTTAACTATGTCATCAACCACTGTTCTTTTGATTGTTGCGCTCGTGGCTATTATTTTTTTGGTGCTGGTAGGCGGACTGCTGTGGTATATGCGGCAGCGGTCGGCCAAAGCCAAAACCGCCAAAAAGAAGCCGCTCAAGAGCCAGGCTGAAAAACGTTCAGCCGCGCCGGACGGTGCGGCTCCTGGCCAGCCCGCTGCCGCGGTTGCGACGTCCGTATCTGTCCCTGCCGTGACACCCGTGCGTAATAATAATAATAACAACGGCGATGACGAAGAAAAAGTGCGGATTTTGATTGTAGACGATAACCCCGACACCCGCGAAAATGTGAGCCGGTTGCTCTACTTTGAAAAAGACCTGGAATTGATCGGCCAGGCAGTTAATGGTCGGCAGGGGCTTGATATGGCTATCAAACTCAAGCCGCACATTGTTTTGATGGATATTAACATGCCCGATATGGACGGCATCACCGCCACCCGCGAGATGGGGGTCAAAGCGCCGTTCAGCCAGGTGATTATTATGTCGGTGCAGGCGGAACAACATTACATGCGGCAGGCAATGGCGGCGGGGGCGCGCGATTTTCAGCCCAAGCCGTTTACGGTGGATGAACTGGTCAACTGTATCCGCCGGGTTTACAAAATAGGGCTGCCCGTTTATCGCCAGTTGGAAGCCGTTGAGCAGGCCCAGGGGCAGGTAGCGGCTCAACCTCAGAGCGAAACGACCCAGGCCGAAGGCGCGCCGGTCATCGCCGTTTACAGCCCCAAAGGCGGTATCGGCACCTCGACGATTGCCGCCAATCTGGCCGTCGCGTTGCAGCAGCAGCAGGGAGATGTGGTGCTGATGGACGCCGACCTGCAATTTGGCGACATTCTGGTTCATCTCAACACCAAGGCCACCCGCACGATCAGCGATTTGATCCAAAATGATGAGTTGGATGCCGAGTTGGTGCCCGAAATCACCCTGGCCCACAATTCCGGCTTAAAGTTGCTGCTGGCGCCGCCGCAGCCCAACTGGCCGACTCTATCACCCCGGCGATGATTTCAGAGGTTATCAAAAGTCTCAAAAAGCATTGCAAAATTGTGGTCATTGACACGTCCAGCCAGTTGAATGATAAAACCTTAACCGTGCTGGACAGCGCTGATTTTATTCTGGTCGTCGGCACCCCCGAACTACCCTCGATCAAAAGCACCAAACTGTTTCTGGAATTGGCCGATCAGTTGGAGTTTGCGGCGCACCGGCTGGGCGTGGTGATTAATCGAGCCACCCTGCCCGGCGGCATTTCTCCCGATAAAATTGAAAAGGCGCTCAAACTCGCCCAGGCCTATCGCATCCCCTACGATCCCAAATTGCATCTGGCTATCAACAAAGGCACGGCCCTCACCCAGCAAGAGCCGGGGCACCTTCGGCTCAGGCAATCGCCTACATTGCCCAGGATTTGTGGGAAAAGTTGGGCGAGGGCAGAACCCTTCCGGTCGCAGAAATGGCTTGATCCGGCCAACAAAAAACCCCGTGAAACACGGGGTTTTTGTTGTATCCAGCCGGTCAATTGTTCAGACCGGCCAGCATTTGCCTGGCCCGCTCGATCACAAAGACGGGAGCGCGACCACTTTGGATAAGAAGCTGAAGCTCGCGTCGCGCCCCGCGCCGGTCGCCTGTTTTGAAGAGATACATCGCCTGGGCCAAATGGGTTTCGGGGTTGAGCGGATCGAGGCCCAGGGCTGTATCGAGAACAGGTTTGGCGGCGTCAACCTGGTCCAGAGCCATCAGCGCCAGGGCCTGCCGGGCCAACGCGCCGGCCGAGTCCGGGGCCAGGCTGACCGCCTGCTCAAAAGCCTTCAAGGCCGCTTCCGCCTGATCCTCAGCCAATTGAGCTTCGCCCAATCTGAGCCAGGCATCCACTTCTTGAGGATTCTGCGCGGCTGCCTCCTCCAAAACGGACAAACTGCCCGGCCGGTCCCCTTGCTGACGCAGCGTATTGCTCAAGCCAAAATAGGCCGGCAAATAGTGGGGATCAGCCGCTATGGCCTGACGATACAATTCGATGGCCCGGTCCATCTGCTGTTGGCTGGCTGCCGCGGCCGCCTGTTGAGCTAAATCACCGGCTTGCGGGTTAGAAACGACCGGCTCGGTTGGTTCGGATGTCGCCGCTGCTGTTGGCTCACTGGTTGGCAGGGGCAGGGGTTGGGGTTCCCCTGTGGCGGCCAGGGGAATGGAACTGGCTGCCTGAGCTGTTTCTGTTTGTCTGGCTTGCTGCGCCCGCTGCCACAAGCGTGTCCCCCCGACAATGCCCACGAAAACAAGCAGAAAGAGAGCGACCCCGCCCGCCCAAATCCACCAGGGAACTCTGCCTTTCTGGCTCGCCGCTGCTTGAGCTGATCGGATCGGTTTGGCTGTGGTTGAGTCAGCCGCAGGGGGGTTGAGGGTCATTTCCAGGGCGGTCAACAGCTCATCGGCGGTGGCAAACCGGTCGTTGGGATTTTTGGCCAGCGCTTTGAGCAGCAGGCGCTCCACCGCCGAATCAATCGCCGGGTTGATGGTACTGGGCAGCGGCAGCGGGGTGTAGATATGATCGTGAATGGTGGCAAACGGCGTATCGGCGCTGAACGGAACCCGTCCGGTGAACATTTCAAACAAAACGACGCCCAGCGAGTAAATGTCGGTCCGGCCATCCAGGTTGCTAATGCCTGGGCCTGCTCCGGGCTGATGTACTGCGGCGTGCCGATCATCATATCCTGCGAGAGGGTACTTTCGCCGGCCTGAACCATGCGGGCCAGACCGAAATCGGTCAGAAAGATATGTCCCTCCATTGTGACCATAATATTGCTGGGCTTAATATCCCGATGCAGCACGCCCTGCTGATGAGCGTAACTCAACGCGGCACAGATGGGGCGGAACAGGCGCAAAATATCGGCAGGGGGTATCGGGTCGCCCGACATTTCCGGCTTGAGCGTTTCCCCTTCGACAAAGCGCATGACCAGGTAAGGTTCGCCGTGGTGCTCGTTAAAGTCGTACACCGGGATGATGTGAGGATGCTCCAGTTTAGCCACAATTCGGGCTTCGCGCTGGAACCGCTCGAAAAATTGCGGGTCGGCTTTGAAGGCCGGATGCAGAATTTTGATGGCGACGTAACGATCCAGGGCCGGGTGATAAGCTTTGAACACCGTGGCCATCCCGCCGCTGCCTAGCTGCTCGATGACACGATACGGGCCGACATTTTCTCCGGGGGTGATTGACATGGGGGACCTCAATTGTGAATTGCGAATGAGATAACACTGTTCACAATTATACGGGGTACAGGTAAAGGATTCAAGCGGAAGTTGTAATAAAAGTGTAAAACATGCGTTAAGGTAGCGTGGTTTTTACCAGGCCGAAACCTTGGGCATGGCGAACAGGGCTTGCGCGGCAGGCGAGACAATTTCGGGGCTGTTGGGGTCGGGGCGGAGGATGGAATAGCCGGAGGCGGGATGGCAGCGGTCTAGCGGCCGCTGATGGCAAAATCGTAAACCACAAACATCGGTCCCATCCAGGGCCAGTTTTGATGAGCGTATTGGTAGGCCGCCACCAGATAATCGGCCTGCTGCTGCGGCGAAACCTGCCAGCGGGTGTGCTCGCCAAAATCGCAGTTGGGCAGGCCGGCCAGCCAGCTAAATTCGGTGGCCCAGATTTGGGTGGCGCTGTCGCCGTACTTTTCCATGATGGCTCGCTGGGCTTCGACCTTACGAAAATAGGGCCAGCCGTTGCCGGCCTCGTCAATGCCGGTGGGGTGATCGTGAGGCCAGGGGCCGCCGTAGGGGTGGCTGCCGACGGCGTCCATCAAGCCTTTGGCCCCGTTGGCGTACATGGCCTCCAAAAATTTCAGGTCGTCGTAATCGCCGCCGGGCGAAGGCGCACCGCTGATGATCCGGGCGGCGGGATCGGCCTGACGGATGGCGTCGGAGGTGGCCCGCAGCAGGGTAACATACTCCGCCGGGTTGGGATTGCCCTCCCACTCATAATTGAGGTTGGGTTCGTTCCAAACCTCGTAGGCGATTGTGCCATACATCCCGCCGTAGCGGCTGCGGATGAATTTGGCTACATCGGCGGCGTTGGCGGTAAAGGTACTGATTTCGTCGGGGGTGCGGGGGGCGTCGGGCAGACCGCCTTCGCTCCAGACCACTAACTTCAGCAGGACATTTTTGGCCTTGTATTTGCCCAGCAAATCGCTCAGCAAGTTGTCGGCATTGGCGGTAAAATTGGTCTCTTGGCGCAGGTTGAGGTCGTGCTTGGCCCAATTAAAGCCGCCCTGAACGGCCAGTTCCATGTTTTTGGCTTCGGCCAGTTGGACACCGTAACCCAGGTGGTTGGAAGGTGGAAGGTTGGAAGGTTGCAGGGTGGGGGCCAGGGGTTGGGGGTCAGGGGTCGGTTCGAGGGTGGCCGGGGCAAGTTGGGCAATGGCAGGTGGGGGCGTGGGTGAC
>JAAUSP010000372.1 GCA_012032575.1 Anaerolineales bacterium
CGGTTATCGGTTGTTTAAGGACGGTAATTCGGTCCTAATGGACACGCTTGGACGACATCTTTATTAATGTACTTGTTCTGTCGACTTCTATCACCCTCTACTGCCCTTCTCTCCGACAGACTGCTAGCCCAAAAAACCACCGTTGCCGCTGGTGGCAGTGGCTCCTGTGCCGCTTTCGGTGATAACCACGCCGCTGATACCGTTTCCCTGATTATCGCTAACGCGCCCACTGACCAGAGCGCCCACAGTAACGGTCTGTTCGCGCCAATCGCCGGGCATATCAATATCATTCTGGTAGCTCTCGTTGATTTTTGCCAGGTACGCGCCCGCACCACATAGATATGGCCCGCCTGTCCGTTAAAGGAGCCGCTGGTATTGGTACTGCTTTTGCCCTGGAGGGTAGTCCAATTGCTGGTCGTTGCCTCCCGATATTGCACCTCGTATCCCTTTAGCGACCACGAGGGCGCTACCCCGCTGCCCGACCAGTTCAAATTTACCAATGTGCCGCTGGGGTTGGCCGTGAGCGTGGTGGTCGGTACGGGGGCAACGTGGGCCGCGTCAAAATAAACCATATCCAAGTCGGTATGATTAACCGAGTCATTCTCCGGGGCCTGCACTTTGGCAAAAACGGTAATGGTGCCGGCCTGGGCAGTGGCGGCCACATCCAAATAAACCCAGGCTTTGTCGTTGGAGTCGGTGGCGCTCCAGATAACGTTGGGACTGGTCGGGTCGGTCCCGCCGGTGGGATCAATGCCGACCCGTTTGACCATTTTGCCGTTGCTGTCGGGGTAGCCGGGACCGCGCCAATAGGTGACGATGGGAATATCAAATCCGTAGCCCTGGCCGGGGGTAAGGCCCGTGATTTGTTGATAAATACCGGCATCAAACTTGTAGGAGGACCACATATTTTGAGAGCGATTACCCTCGATATGGTAGTCAATCCCCCCAAACGACAGGGCAAACTGAACCGAACTCATCCAGTGCAGCTTTTTGGCATTCAGATCGGCATCGTGGGTTCCGGCGGCAATAAAGAACGGCTGCCAGCCGCTGGCAATCTTTTCATTTTGGCCGTTCCAGGTGCGGCCAGGAATATCGAGGTAAGGATCGTTGAGGCCGCTGTTGGTTAAAATATTGGTGGCTAAAGCGGTCAAGGGTACAAGTAAGGCAGTGAGGCTCAGAGTGAGGGCGAGGGTGCATTTTAAGGATTTCATGACAAACTCCACACATAATAAAAAGTCCCCTGCACATCTGGCCTTCTGATAAGGCACAAAGACAGGGGACGTTTGAACGCATTCAAAGCAGCGAAACGACCGAGATAAAGGCCAGAATTTTAATGGGGGGCCGCCTCACACACCGGCGGCGCTGCTCGATTTGTTAAGATTATATCAGATTTTAAGGCTATTACAACCGAGGCAAAAGTCCCAAAGGGGAGAGTAGGGAGTAGGGAACACCCCTCCCCACCTTCTATCTTCTAATTTCTATTTTCGGGGGAAAGCGGCGGGGCCACGGCGCGGCTGCCGAGCCAATCTAACAACTGTTCCACCGCCCAGCGATGTTCGGGGGCTAACTCGTCCAGGATAAATTTTTGGCGCTCACCAGCCAGAATTTTGCGCAGAACCGACCCCACCGCCCGAATTTCCGGCGGTAAGTTTTCGTCGTCGGCCAGTTGTCCGGTCAGAGTCCAAAGCTGCTGCCACAGCATGATTTCGCCGGAGCAGGCTTCGGCTGTCTTTTCCACAAGTTCCTCAAAGGTCAGGCCGACCGGTTCAGATTCATCGCTTTCGGGCATGGGCGCGTCAATCTGGTCCAGCGTGTCCCAGATGATTTCGGCCAGTTCCGGCGTCAGCGCCTCGGCCAGCTTGATGGGGTCACGCTCGCCTTGCAGAATCCGGGACAGGACGCGGGTGAAATCACGCATCTCCGGCGGGGCCAAATCGCCGTTGGCAATTTGGGCCAGTGGCAGCGCTACCTGACCCAGAGGCACAATGCCCTTGGCCGCAGCCACCGTCATCGTGACCAGTTTTTCTATTTTTTCGGTGAGGTCGTCCTCAGAAGTTTGTTCAAACATAAGGACTGAATTATAACACCACCCCCTCCAATCTCCAACCTTCCAACCTCCCATTTTTCCTCCCATTGAATTTTTGAGTATAATGCCCAAGCCGTATACTGGCCACCAGGAGCTACCTGGCTAAAACTCTGCTGTTTTTTACATCCACTCCGTGGGAGAATTGCGGTAAAGGCTGGGTTATGGAAAGAGATCGGGTGTTGGACGCATCGCTGGCAGAAGGAGAAGACCCGGGTGAGTTATTGCTTGAGGCCAGGCGGCGGGCCACCCTGCTCAATGCAGCGGCTCAGGTTAGCCGCACCATTTCCTCGATTTTTGACCTCAATACCTTGCTCACCCGCACCGTAGATATTATTTGCGATGAGTACGGTTTTTATTATGCCGGTATCTTTTTGATCGAACCCCTGGCCGACGGCAAACTGTGGGCCATCCTCAAAGCTGGGCGCGGCAAGGCGGGCCGGATCATGATCGAGAACCACCACAAGCTGGAAGTGGGCGGGCGTTCGATGATTGGGGCCTGCACCGCGCTGAATGAGGCCCGCATTGCGCTCGACGTGGGCAAAGAAGCGGTCTGGTTTAATAACCCCTTTTTGCCCGACACCCGCTCGGAAATGGCCCTGCCGCTGGCGATTGGCGGGGCGGTTATCGGCGCGTTGACGGTGCAGAGCACCGCCGAAGCCGCCTTCTCCGCCGAGGACGTTTCTTCGCTCCAGGCTATGGCCGACCAGTTGGCCGTTGCCATTAACAATGCCCGGCTGCACCAGCAGAATGTGCAGCTTTTCCAGCAAGCCGCTCGCCGGGCCGCGCTGCTGCAAGCCGGGGCGGTGGTCAGCCGCAACATTACTTCGATTTTAGACCTGGACGAGCTGCTGAACAGTACCGTTGACCTCATCTGCAAAGAATACCGTTTTTATTACGCCGGCATCTTTCTGGTTGACGACACACCCGACGAAAGCGGCAAATACTGGGCCGTGCTGCGGGCCGGACACGGTGAGGCCGGGCAGGAGTTGATCCAGCGCGGCCATAAATTAGAGGTGGGCGGCAATTCGATGATCGGCGCGGCGACCGGGCTGAATGAAGCTCGTATTTCGCTCGATGTGGACAGCGAGAAAGTCTGGTATTCCAACCCTGTGCTGCCGCGCACCCGCTCCGAAATGGCCCTGCCGCTGATCATCAAAGGCCGGGCCATTGGCGCGCTGACCGTGCAAAGCGAGCAGGAAGCCGCGTTTTCCACCGAAGATATTTCGGCGCTGCAGATGATGGCCGACCAGTTGGCCGTGGCGATCAATAACGCCCGCTTGTTGCAGGCTTTGGAGAAGGCCAATCAGGAACTGGTCCGCACCAAAACGTTTGAAACGATTGCTACGGCCACCGGCGAGACCATCCATTGGGTCGGCAACAAAGCCGCGCCGATTCCGGCCTGTGTCAGCCGCACCCGTGAGGATTTTAGCCGCTTTCTGTATATCGCCGGCCAACTGCTGGCCCGCGCCGGTGACTTGTTCAGCGATGATTCGCTGGCCTACCTGGTGATCGAGTCCGGTCAGCGTCTGGCCGAACTCAAGCCGGATTTGGCGGCAGGAGTTGAACAACTTAAAAACAAACCCGTCAATAAACTGCGGCGCATGCTCGACGTGGACTCGGTGCTGGAAGATTTGGCGATTATCGAGGAAAGCGCCAATACCATCCTGCAAATCAAAGAAGATCTGATTGGCCCGGCTCGCCGTCAAAAATGGGAAGAAGCCGATATTGTCCAGGTGGTCAAAGACAATATCAAAAGTTTTGCTTTGCCGCCCGGTACCGTTTCCTACAGCATTGATGGTTACATCCCTACCGTGCGGATAGACCCGGTGCAAATGGGCCGGGTGATCATCAACCTGGTCAAAAATGCCATGGAAGCGATGGAAAATCAACCGTCGCCGCACATTTTTGTCGCCATTCGCCAGGAAAATGATGATTTTGTGACGATTGACCTTGCCGATATTGGCTGCGGCATCCCCGAATCAGAATTGACCAAAATCTGGCTGACCTTTCACACCAGCAAAGGCAAAAAAGGCGGTACGGGCCTGGGTCTGCCGGCCTGCCTGCAAAGCATGGAGCGCATGGGCGGCAAAATTGATGTCACCAGCCAGGTCGGCGTTGGCTCAACCTTTACCCTGCATGTACCCATTTACCGTCCCGGCGATAAAATTAATGGTGAATTGTGAATAATGAATTGTGAATTGGGAATGGTCAAGAATCTGATAAAGGGCTTCTCGTTAATAATTAGTAATTCACAATTCACAATTCACAATTGTTACGGATTACGCAACATTTTTACAAAACCTTCCGGCTATATTATCATTACCGTATCCATTACACGAGGAAACCCCTATGGACCCAGCTCAAATTGAAGCGAATATTAATCTGGAAAAGGCGCTGCGCCGGGCCAATTTGCTGGCGGCGGCAGCCAAAGTAAGTCAAAATATCACCCAAATTCTGGATATTGACCTATTACTCCCCAAAACAGTTGACATTATTTGTGATGCCTACGAGTTTTATTACGCCGGGGTTTTTTGATTGATAAAGCGGGCGAATTTGCCGTGCTCCGGGCCGGTCGCAGCGAGCCGGGCCGGATTATGATTGAAAACCACCACAAGCTGGCTGTCGGCGGTAATTCGATGATTGGGGCCTGTACGGCGCTCAATGAGGCCCGCATCTCGCTGGATGTGGACTCGGAAAAGGTCTGGTATCCCAACCCGGTTTTGCCCGATACGCGCTCGGAAATGGCCCTGCCGTTGGCTATCGGCGACCGGGTGATTGGGGCGGTGACGGTGCAAAGTACCGAAGGCGCGGCTTTTTCGGATGAGGATGTGTCATCACTGCAAGCAATGGCCAACCAACTGGCTATTGCTATTGACAACGCTTACCAGCGCCGCGAGCTGGAAGAGACCCATGCCGAATTGGTACAAGCCAAAACCTTTGAAGCCATTGCCACCGCCACCGGCGATGCCATCCACTGGATCGGCAACAAAGCCGAACCCATCGGCGCTTCTACCGACCGGCTGCGCTACGATTTGCAACTGTTGGTTTGCGCCGTGGCTGATTTGCTGCAAGGCGGCGAAGCGGCCAGCAGCCGGCCTCTGGCCCAGATGCTGCTAAACCAGGCCGCCGCTATCCGGCAGGACAACCCCGACGTGGCCGAACTGGCAGCCAGGCTCAATACACTGCCGCTGGATAAGCTGGAAAAGCGCCTCAGCCTGGAGTCGAGTCTGGAAGACCTGGACATTATCAAAGACTCCGCAGCTTTGATTATGAAAATCAAGGAAGACCTGATCGGCCCGGCCCGCGAACAGGCCCCCCGCCCAACGATGGTGGATGATGTGCTCAAAGATGTGGCTGTTTCGCTCGATCTGCCCGCCGGTACCATCAAGCTCGACGTGCCGGCCAATTTGCCGCTGGTGGTGGCCGACCCGGTGCAGTTGCATCGGGTGTTTGTCAACCTTGTCAAAAATGCCTGCGAGGCGATGGAGGGTCGGCCAGAGGCTAAAGTCTGGCTCAAAGTTTATCCCGATACCGGCAGCGATTTTGTGCGGATTGATGTCACGGATCACGGCGTGGGTATCCCCGTTGCCGATATGGACAAGATTTGGGTGACGTTCCACACCACCAAAGGAATCAAAGGCCATCCCGGTCTGGGTCTGCCGGCCTGCCGCTTGATTTTAGAGCAAATTGGCGGCCGCATTACGGCCATGAGCCGTGAAGGGCAGGGGTCAACCTTTACCGTCAGCCTGCCGGTGGACAAAAGCCGGGAAGCCAAGCTCAAACTCGAATCGGGTAGAGGCAAAGTTTTGCTGATTGACGACAACGATAGCTGGCTGCAATTTGCCAATCTGGTTCTCAAATCAAACGGTTACAAAGTTACCACCACCGATAAGGGGTACGGGGCTGAAAATCTCAACCAATATGACCTGATCATTATTGACGACATCCTGGCCGAAGGCGACTCGCTGGCCTTGCTGCAAACCATCGAGGCCGCCGGCGCGATCCGCAAAACCGTAGCGGTCTCATCCAACCCCAGGGTCGAGCGGACCAAGGTACGCATGCTTTTGGGACTGCACGATTTGTTGCCCAAACCTTATACCCCCACCGCCTTGTTGAGCGAAGTCAAAAAGGCGCTCAATGCCATGCGTTAAAAAGTAAATCAGGGAACGGAGGGAAAAACCCCAGTTCCCCCAAGTTCCTTTTTTCCGACAGGGAGTCCTCTCTAAATGGATACAGAACCCAAAATCTTAGTGGTAGACGACGAAGAAAACTTATTACGGAGCGTGGAAAAAACGCTGTTTCGCGAAGGCTTTGAGGTTGAAACGGCGGGTGGCAATGTGACCGCCTACGAGTTGGTCCAGGATGCCCTGGTCGAGGGCCAGCCGTTTGACCTGGTAATTTTGGATTTGAACATGCCCAATTTCGAGGGCAAGGAGTCAAAATATGCCGGCCTGGAGCTGCTGGAACGGCTCAAAAAGGTCAGCCCCAGCCTGCCGGTCATTATTAATTCCGCCTGGGATGAAGTTGAAACGGCCAAAGCCTGTATTGACAAAGGCGCGGCCGATTACTTTGTCAAAGGCCGCACCGATGAGATGATGCAAAAATCCGGGCCGTGTTGGGGTTGACCGGGTAGCCGGTGCGGCGACTCTGGTCAACTGGATTCTACGGCCCGGATTTACGGGAATGTTAATTCTGTGCTTTGGTTGATGCGTAAGAAGCGGACGACTGAATGGTGGATTTAGCCTCAGCCGCCGGAGGCGTCTCGCCCGCCAGCACCAGGTACACCCCGGCAATAATCAAACCGCTGCCCGCAAAGAACGACAGAGTCAGCGCCTCGCCCAAAAGCAGCCAGCCCAAGAGGCTGCCGACTATCGGCTGCAAAAAGAAAAATAGCCCCACCTGATGCGCCGACATCAGGCTTAAGCCTTTATTCCAGCAATACGCCGCTACCGCCGTAGACACCACCCCCAAATAAAGCACACTGAGAATAATCGGCCAGGTCAGCATGACCTCTGGCGACCACTGCTGGCGTTCCAGCAGGGTAAAGGCAGGGTGAGTATCGTCGCTACCCAGATGCCCCAGGTGGTAATTTGCAGGGAGGTATGGCGGCGTGACGCCTTGCGGGCCAGCACCGAATAGTAACCCCAAAAAACAGCCGCCAGCAGCAAAGCGAAATTTCCCAGCCATTGACTCTGACCGGCATGACTTTCGTCGGGCAAGCCCATAACAATCAACACGCCCACACAGGCCAGCGCCATTGCCACTTTTTGTTTGAAAGACATGGCTTCTTTCAGCAGCAGGATGGCAAACAGCGACAGGAACAGCGGCGACAGCGTGGTAATCACCGCGCCCATGTGCGCTGACGACAGCCTGGTTCCAACAAACTGGGCGCTGATGGATAAAAAGTAGCCAATCGCCCCGATTTGAAACAGCAGCCCCCAATCCTGGGCCGGCAGCA
>JAAUSP010000373.1 GCA_012032575.1 Anaerolineales bacterium
GGCTGAACCGCCTCGGATGGGGCTGGGCTGCGCCTACGGGGGGTAATATTTCGCTGGCGACACAGAGCGGCGCCTACGGCATGGCCATTTTTGTGCTGGCCCAGGAACGGCGCATGCGCTTTGCCAAAATCCTTTCCCACGGCAACAAAGCCGACGTGAGCGACCACGAAATCCTGGATTATTTCGGCACCGACGCCGAAACCGAGGTGTTGTGCCTCTTTCTGGAGTCGGTCAGCGAGGGCCGGGCTTTTTACGAGGCTCTGGCCCGCACGACGACTCAAAAGCCGGTAGTGATTGCCAAAACAGGTCGCTCCGCCGCCGGGCAGCGAGCCGCCGCCTCGCATACTGCGGCCCTCACCGGCGACGCCACCGCCTTTGTGACGGCGGTAGCCCAGGCCGGGGCCATCCTGGCCGAAAATGGCCTGGAAATGGTAGACATCGCCGAGGGTCTGGGGCGACAGCCGCTGCCGGCCGGTCGCCGGGTCGGGATCATTACGAATTCCGGTGGCACGGGGGTCGAACTGGCCGATTTGTGCGAGCGGTTGGGCCTGAACGTTCCCGAATTGAGCCAGACCACGCAGGCGCATATTTTGCCGCTCATTCCGGCCTTTGCCAGCCCGCGCAACCCGGTGGATGTCACCCCGGCCTGGGCACGCTTCCCGGCAATGTACGGCGGCAGTATCGAGGCTCTGTACGAGTCCGACGAGGTGGATATTGTGATCCCCATCCTCTTGCAGCGCTCGGCTCTTATGCGCGAAAATGTGGAGGCGGTGCGGGATGCCGTGCTGCGCTGCCAGCACGAACGCGGCCTGACCAAACCCACTTACGTCTGTTGGGTGGCCGGGCGTGAAGGCGACGATAACAAAGCCATTCTGCAGGAAGCGGGCATTCCGGTTTACGAGTGGCCGGAACGCACGGCGCGGGTCGCGGCGGCGATTGCCGGCTATGCGGAAATGCGGCGTGGGCGGGGTGTTCAGCCGGTTGATATAGAAGCAGCGCCGGCCCAGGCCCAAACCCAAGCCGCTGCCATTATTGCCAGGACAAAGGCGGAACAGCGCAATCTGTTGTTGGAGGCCGAGGTGAAGGCGCTGCTG
Organism: Anaerolineales bacterium; assembly: GCA_012032575.1. Next base: position 1,095 of record JAAUSP010000373.1, read on the forward strand.
GCAGCCTATGGGGCCAGGATTCCCCGCGAAACTCTGTGCGCCACTGCCGCCGAAGCGCATGCGGCCGCCGCCTCTCTGCCGGAGCCGTGTGTGATGAAGATTGTCTCGCCAGACATCAGCCACAAATCCGAGGTGGGCGGGGTGCGGGTGGGAGTCGCTCCGGGCGAAGCCGGGGCTGTGTTTGAAGCGATGCTGGCCTCCGTTGAGACGGCCCAGCCGGAGGCGCGAATTTTGGGGGTCAGTGTGCAGGAGTTGGTGCGCGGCCAGGAGGTTATTATCGGCGGGCTACGTGACCCGCAGTTTGGCCCACTACTCATGTTTGGCCTCGGCGGTATTTTTGTGGAAATTTTGCGGGATGTGGCCTATCGCCTGGCTCCGGCGAGTCGAGCCGAATTGGAAGCGATGGTGCGCGAAGTGAAAGGCTATCCGTTATTGACCGGAGCGCGGGGACGGGAACCGGTCAATCTGCCGGCTTTGATCCAAACGTTGCAAGCCGCCGCCTGGCTGCTGGCTGACTTCCCCGAAATAACGGAACTCGACCTGAACCCTGTTCTGGCGGGGCCGGAAATGGCGGTTGTGGCGGATGGTCGGGCGGTGTTGAGCGCAGGTTAGGAGATTGGAGATTGGTAATTAGAGATTAACCAATCGTCAATCTCTAATCTCTAATCTCCCCAACTGAAAAGTTATCCCCAGGAAGAAAATTATTCCGTGTTGCGTGTTGCGTAAGATAATGGAGACGGAACACGCAAGGCGCAAGACGTTTTGGCAGCGGTTTGCTGCCCGGCTTTTTTCACTTCTCCGGCCCAATCGTGGTATAATCCGGCCTTATGTTGGGGAAGTTCCTGCGGGTGAGACTCATTCTTTGGTTGTTATGCGGCTTAATCCTAACCGGCTGTGGCCGGCTGGCTACGCCGATCAGCAGTATTACTCCGGCCGTCCCGCCGACGCCGGTGGCGGCTGCCAGCATAACCCCAACCCCTACGGCCCGCGCCACCGCCACGCCGCGTCCGGCTACACCCATTGCCACAGCCACGCCCACTGTTACCCCGACCCCCGTTATCTATGTGATCCAGGCCGGCGATACCCTGCTTAACGTCGCCATCCAATTCGAGCGCACCACCGAGGAGATTCAAACGGCCAACGGCATCGCCGACCCGCGCTTTCTACAGATTGGTCAGCAAATCATTATCCCGCCGCCCCGGATCAGCCCCGACGACACCCCCACCCCCACCCCCACGCCGCCGGTGCTGAAGGTAAAGGCTATCAATTTTCAGGAAACCCGGCAGGGCACGCTGTGGTGCCTGGGCGAGGTCAGCAACCCCGGCAGCCTGCCGCTGGCCGAAGTTGTCGTCGAAGCCTCGCTGCTGGATGGGGCCGGGCTGGTGCTGGCCAGGGGCGCGGCCTACACCCAACTCGACGTGATCCAGCCGGGTCAGACTGCGCCGTTTGCCATCCTGTTCGACTCGCCGCCCGACAGCTTTGCCCAGTACCAGGTTATCACCGTGTCTGGTGTACCAATTTCGGACCAGTCCCGTTATTATTTTGATTTGGAAACGTTTGACCTGCACGGCTCGCCGGAAGGGCTGGCGACCTATCGCCTGGAGGGACAGCTTCGCAACAACGGGGCCAGCGACGCCGAGTCCATCCGGCTGGTCGCCATTGCCTACGACGCCGATGGGCGCGTGCTGGCTCAACGCCAGGCCGAACTGGCTGTGACCCTGCTCAAAACCGGGGCCACCACATCGTTTGAGCTGGATTTAATTGTTCCCCAAGGCATGGTAGACCATTACAAAGTTTTAGCGCAAGGCTTGACGGCGCAGTGACGCGAGGAGGCGTGAGGCGAAGAGGCGAAGATTATTATCTTCCCCTCGCCTCCTCGCCTCTCGTGTCCTCGCCTCATCAATTTTGGAGAAAAATCATGACTCACCCTCTCATTGGTATTCCCTGTCGGCCCGATGTGACCGGCGGCATCTATCCGGGCCGGACGATCAATGTCCAAAACGACTCGTATATCAACGCGGTTATTCAGGCGGGCGGACTGCCGGTTTTGATACCGCTGCAGGTGCAGGGCGAACTGCTGGAGGAGTTATTTCAGCGGCTCGATGGCCTCATCTTTAGCGGCGGCGGCGATATTGACCCGGCCTGTTACGGCGAGACGCCCCAGGTGGATACTCTGGACGAAATAAACCCGCTGCGCGATGAGGTGGAAATCCGGCTGATGCAACTGGCTACTGAGCGCGGCAAGCCGTTTTTGGCGATCTGCCGGGGAATTCAGGTGATGAACGTGGCCAACGGGGGCAGCCTGTGGCAAGACATCTTCCGCCAAAAACCCCAGGCCATCCGCCACAACTATTACAGCACCGATACCCGTCCCCGCGATTATCTGGCCCATGACGTCACGCTTGAGCCGGGGTCGCTGTTGAGCCGAATTTTGGACGCCGACCGGCTGCCGGTCAACAGCTTGCATCATCAGGGCGTCAAACAGGTTGGCTCCCGGCTTCGGGCGGTGGGTCACGCGGCTGACGGCCTGGTAGAGGTGCTGGAAGTGCCCAATCACCCCTTTGGCCTGGGTGTCCAATGGCACCCGGAGGAACTGGTTGACAGCCAGCCGGAGGCGCGGCAGTTGTTCGCCGGGTTGGTCAGCGCCGCCCGCAATGGATACAAGTAGAGGCGAGGGGGATGAGGCGAAGACGCGAGGAGGCGAGAGGACTTATCTTCTTCGCCTCCTCGCCGCACGAGTCCTCGCCTCATCGAGGCAGATAAGCAGTGAAAACTTGGGGATCATTATTTTATGACTGACTCACGGCCTATCGGTCTGTTCGACTCGGGGGTGGGCGGCCTGTCGGTGTGGCGCGAGGTGGTGCGGCGGATGCCCCACGAAGCCACGCTCTATTTTGCCGACAGCGCTCACTGCCCCTATGGCCCCCGACCGGCAGCAGAAATCCAGGCGTTATCGGCTGCTATCACCCGTTTTTTGCTGACCCACGAGTCCAAATTGATCGTTGTGGCCTGCAACACGGCCAGCGCCGCGGCGCTGGAATCCCTGCGGGCCGAGTTTGACGTGCCGATTATCGGCATGGAACCTGCCCTCAAACCCGCCGCCGAAGCCACTCAGACCGGCCACGTGGGCGTCCTGGCGACCGAAGGTACGCTTAACGGCTACCTGTTCAAAAACACCTCAGAACGCCACGCCCGCGCCATTGAGGTGCATGTGCAGGTGGGTGAGGGCCTGGTCGAACTGGTTGAAGCGGGTCAACTCGATACGCCCGAAACGGAGTCCCTGCTGCGCCAGTACCTCGAACCGATGCTGACCGCCCATGCCGACCAGCTTGCTTTGGGCTGCACCCATTATCCCCTGCTGCTGCCGCTCATCGAGCGGGTGGTGGCCGGCCGCGCCACTGTGATTGACCCGGCCCAGGCCGTCGCCCGGCAGGTCCAACGCGTGCTCATGCAGCGCAATCTGGAAACCGAAACCGGCTGTGTGGCCCAGCATCGCTTTTTCACCACCGGACAGCCGAACATTCTGCAAAGGCTGGCTTCAGTCCTGAGCCAACATACGGTACAGGTGAGTCCTGTGCAGTTGATCGCTTAAAATTGGAGTCCAAAGCTTGCTTTGGACTCCTAAAGAAATAGGTGTGACCCAAATGAAATCAAAAGTACCTTAAAATCTTTCGGAGACTATTGACAAAATCTCTATCAGTAACTATTATAGTTACTGATTGTAGGGAGTCTAGCATGGGGATTATCAGCAGCCGCTTTTCTTTAGCGGTGCATATTTTGGCTTTGTTGACCATCGAGGATAAGGCGGAGGCGACCACTTCGGAGTACCTGGCCCGCAGCGCCAACACCAACCCGGTGGTCATCCGGCGTATCCTGGCGATGCTGGGTAAGGCCGGCCTGCTGACGGCTCAAGCGGGGGTTAGCGGCGGGGTTCACCTGGCCCGGTCGCCCCAACAGATCACACTGCGCGATGTTTATGAAGCCGTGGAGAAGGGCGAAATTTTCACGTTTGGCTCGCGTGAGCCAAACCCTTACTGCATTTGTGGCCGCAGCCTGGAGCCGGTGATGAAGAGTGTGTTTCAGCAGGCCGAAGCGGCCCTGGAGCAAACCCTGGCCCAAATGACCCTGGCTCAGGTGGCGCAGGAAGTGGAGCAAATAGATGCTCTGACCTGCCGATCCGCCTAAATTTTTTTGTGGATTTTAGTAACTATATCGGTTACTAATTAAATTTTTTCGATAAAAAGAGAGGAAGAAAATCCGTGCGTTACAAACTGTTTGGCAAAAGCGGCTTGCGTGTGTCGGAATTAGCGTTGGGGACGATGACCTTTGGCCCTGAGTGGGGCTGGGGCGCTTCAAAAGAGGAGAGTCAAAAAATCTTTGAGGCGTATATGGAAGCGGGCGGCAACTTTATTGATACGGCCAATCGCTACACCGAAGGCACCGCCGAGAAGCTTGTCGGCGAGTTTATTGCCAGCGACCGGGACCATTTTGTGCTGGCCACCAAGTACAGCCTCTTCATGCGGCGCGATGATCCCAACTTTAGCGGCAACCACCGCAAAAATATGGTTCACTCGCTGGAGGCCAGCCTCAAGCGACTCAACACCGACTATATTGACCTTTACTGGGTCCACGCCTGGGATTATATGACCCCGGTCGAGGAGGTGATGCGGGCGCTGGACGACCTGGTGCGGGCCGGCAAAATTCTGTACGTGGGCATTTCCGACACCCCGGCCTGGATTGTCTCGCAGGCCAATACCCTGGCCGAACTGCGCGGCTGGTCCCGCTTTGTGGGGGTGCAGCTTCAATACAGCCTGATCGAGCGCAATATCGAGCGGGAATTGCTGCCACTGGCGCGGGAAACCGACATGGCCGTGACAGCCTGGGGGGCGTTGGGGGCCGGGGTGTTGAGCGGCAAGTACAACAACAATACCTCCGCCGAGGGCCGGGCCGCTCTCTGGGGCAGCATTTCCGACAAGAATCTGCGGATTGCCCAAACCGTCAGCGAGGTGGCCCAGGAGCTTGAGCGCACCCCTTCGCAGGTGGCAATCAACTGGGTGCGGCAGCAGCCGGGGGTGATGATTCCGCTGATTGGGGCCAAAAAGGCCGACCAGGTTAAAGATAATCTGGCCTGCCTCGATTTTACCCTCACAGACGAGCACCTGGCCCGCCTGAATGAAGTCAGCAAAATTGAACTGGGTTTCCCCTATGACTTTTTGACCTCGGACGGGGTGCGCGACCTGGTTTACGGCGGAACCTTTGATAAGATAGATAATCACAGAGTTTGAGTCAGCCGCTTCAACCCTGTCAGGTCTCAAAGACCTGACAGGGTTGGGATATGCATGTCATTTCGACCGGAGGGAGAAATCCCTAAGACCTCGTCTTGTAAGAGTAGTTTTGAGAGATTTCTCGCTCCCTGCGTAGCGTGTCGCTCGAAATGACAAAGCCGCGTAAGTCCTGACTTTTACGGGAACAAGGGCCAAAGAATTGGCAGGGCCACGGCTACCAAAATCAGATAGGTCAGGCTCAGGCCGAGGCGACCCTGGTGTAATCGCTAAATCTGTAACCACCCGGCCCAAACACCAGAGTGTTGGACTGGTGGCCGATGGGGGTCAGATAATCATTGCTGACGGCAATCACCACAGCCATTAAAAAAGCGCGCGGGTCTGCGCCGAGACTCTGGGCGATGTTGATCGCGATCGGGCCAATCAAAACAATGGCAGCGGCATTGGACAGCGATTGGGTAATTAAAGCCGACAGCACATAAATACCGAGCAAAATCGCCAGCGTGCCAAATCCGGCCATCTGCGCCACCACCAAATCGGCCAGATATTTGGCCGCGCCGGTTGACTCCATGGCCAGGCCCATGGGCAGCATCCCGGCAATCAACAGGATCGAGCGCCAGTCAATGGACTGGTAGCCCTCGTCAATGTTCAATACTCCCAGCAAAACCATCAGCAGCGCCGCAATCACTCCGGCCAGGGCGATGGGCAGCAATTCGCTGATAATCACCACCAGAAAGACAGCGAAAATAGCCAGGGCAATCGGCGCTTTGGCGGTGCGGCGCGTTTCGATGGGGACGGGTTCCAGCACCAGGAAGTCGGAGCTGGTGCGCAGGATGTTGACAAAATCGCGCCGGCCCTGCACCAGCAGCATATCGCCGGGTTGAAGGGGTTCTTCGCTCAACTGCCCTTCGACAAAGTAGCCGCGCCGCCACAAAGCCAGTACCGTCAGCCGGTATTTTTCGCGGAAGCGAATGTCCTTCAGGCTTTGCCCGGCCAGGGTAGAACTGACATCCAGCACCACCTCGGCCACCATTACATCTTTGGAATTCAGATCAGATTCTTCGGTGTGCTTGGCATCCGGCTCGATCTGCAAATCGTGGCTGCGGCCGGCCTGCAAAATTTTGTCCAGGCTGCCTTTGACCAGCAAAATATCATTACCCAGAAT
>JAAUSP010000374.1 GCA_012032575.1 Anaerolineales bacterium
TTCTTTTTAGTTGATTGTCCAATCCAATCGGTAGTCATCAATTCTTCTCCCCTGATGCGGCCAATACAGCCTCAATGATGCGGCTGTAACCGGCGCAACGGCACAAATTACCAGCCAGCCCCTCCTTCACTTCGGCCTCGGTAGGTTGGGGATTTTGCTGCAATAGGAAATAGGCCGACATAATCATTCCGGGGGTACAAAACCCACACTGAACTGCTCCTTTTTCCAAAAACGTCTCTTGCAGCGGGCTAAGTTTACCCATCAAAGTTAGCCCTTCAATGGTAATAATTTCGCAGCCGTCCGCTTCTACGGCCAGCATCAGGCATGAATTTATGGCGCGACCATTAACTAACACGGTGCATGCGCCGCACTCGCCTTCAGCGCAACACTCTTTAGTGCCGGTTAGATCTAACTGTTTACGCAAAACATCGAGAAGGGTGTGATGAGGGACTACATGTAGGGTGTAAACCTGTCCATTTATGGTAAAGGTCAGGGGTATTTTTTGGTCTGGCATCGTTTCACTCCTAAAAAACAAGTTGTAGGTTTCAGGTTAAAGGTTTCAGGTTAGAGGTTCCCGAAGAGGCTAACCTTCAACCTGGAACTTGAAGCCCACTTTGCAAACTTTTAACCTTCAACTTTTAGCTATTTTCGTTGGCTGACAATCGACTCAATGCCGTCTGAAGCGCCCGCCGGCTTAAAACTAAGAGCATCGCCTGGCGATACTGACGGCTGGCGCGAACATCGGAAATGGGGCTGGCCTGGGCTACCAGTTGTTTTAAAACCTGATCCTTTTGTTGCTCATCCGCCTTTGGGTCGGCCAGGCAGCCGCTTTCATCAACTACCAAAAATGGACGCGGCCCGACTGCGCCATAAGCAAATTGAGTTGACCCAGCGGCATCAACCAGGCAACAAGCATTGACTGTGGCCAGGTCAACACCGCGCCGCCGGGTCAGCCTGACAAATGAAGCTCCCACCGGCTGCTGCGGCAGCGGCAGTTCAATTGAGACGACAATTTCGCCCTGTTGTAACGCCGTTTGCCCCGGCTTCACAAAAAACTCGTTCACCGGGATACGCCGGTGACCATTGCTTCCCACCAGATTGACCCTGGCCCCGTAGACAAGCAAAGCCGGGGCTGTATCGGCTGCCGGTGAGGCGTTGCAGATATTTCCGGCTAATGTGGCCCGGTTGCGAATTTGAACCGAACCTACGGTTCCAGCCGCTTCGCCCAGGGCCGGGAAATATCGCTGCACCCGTTCATCCTGGATGACATCAGCTAAAACGGCCAGCGCTCCAACCTCTAAAAATGAATCGTCGCCCCTAATATCCGACCGTAAATCTAAAACCCTTTTGAGATCAATCACCAACCGGGGCCTGGTTCGTCCTTTACGGAGCCGGACTAACAGGTCTGTTCCGCCGGTGAGCAGACTGGCTTCGGAGCCATACTTATGTAACAAAACCAGAGTTTCGGCCACCGTTTCTGGCCGGGCGTACTGAAAAGTATTCATCAGCAGCAGTTACCCCTCCTTGTCTAAAATATCAAACCCCTTATTGACAGATATAAGCACTTGATATACAATTTGCCATCGATTATTTATAATCGATTATCGAGATTATATTATCATGAATATCCTACCCTGTCAATTGCAACATCCTACCCCCTTCTCTATCGTGTTAATACCCGCTCTGTTGGTTGAAGATTACTGGTGAGCTATCAGAAATCAACTTGTAAAAAGGAGAAAAAGATGTAAATAACATTTCTTGATGAAAGACTGCTGGACAAGTGGTGTCTCTGGTTGTCGAATCTAAACAATAGGCGACTATATATTAGCACAAATTTCTGGGTATAGTTACCTGTAGACTTGCTCGGAAATCTTCCCAAAAAGTTTATTAAAATTCCAAAGGAGGGACTAATCAATGGCTGATGCAAATGAAGTTTTAGGGACATTTTTTGGTGACCAATCGTTCCCGGTTGAATGGGAAAACGAGGAGGAAAAAAGGTTGTTCTGGTTCTTCGATGACAACCACTGCCCTCGCCCCATTTCCCCCATGTATTGGAGTCTAAATGGTTGGTGGGGGCCAACACTGGACTATATGTACCGCCGTTTTGGTTTCCCCATTGGCAAAGCCTGGATCGGCAAACGGGTCAATGGCTACCTGTACACGGCCATTGTGCCGCGTGAGGCTAAATCGGCGGCGATGTTAGGCCCTTACTATGGTTGGATTATGTCCACCTATGCCAGTAATTTCCTGGACTGGTGGAACGACCGGTATCTGCCCGAAATCGAGCGCAATTTTAATTACCTGGATACCTTCCCCACTGAAACAGCCTCGCTCCAGGAGTTGATGTACCTGTTAGAAGAGGCTATCGACATCCAGGAACGGCATTTCCGCTTGCATTGGATCCTCAACCTGGCCCAGTTCCAATCTTCCCTGGATTTGCAGGCAGCCGTAGGGGAGGTCGTTGGCAAGGTTGACCCCATACTCATTGGTCGTATCCTGATTTCCATCAAGGACCGCAACTGGGACAGCCTGGAAGCACTGTGGCAACTTAAGGAGAAAGTCAAGGCAGATTCACAACTTGGTTCGATTTTTGACATAGGTGATACCGCTATGGCGATCATTCCTGAACTGAAGAAGAGCGAAAAAGGCCAGGCTTTTTTGGCGGATGTGGAAGCCTACTGCAAGGAATTCGGCGTCAAGCCCTCTATGTACACTCACGAATACACCAACAAATTGTGGGTCGAAGATCCGGCCCCGGCCATCGAAAACATCAAAGGCTACCTCGTCGCCGATTACGACTTTCCCACCGAATATCAGCGGATGGTGGCCGATCACAATGCCGCCATCGAGGAGCTTAAGACGCTGGTACCCGACACGGCTACGCCCGAACAACAGGAGAAACTGAATACCGCCCTTGAGCTGGCTACCCGGATGATGCCCCTTACCCCTGACCACCATTTTTATATGGACCAGGGCACCTTTGCCCGCCTGCGGCTCGTCCTCATGGCCATCGGCCGGCGAATGCTCAAGGAAGGGTTGTTGCGCTCTGTAGAGGACATTATGTTCCTGGAATACGATCAACTACGCGCCTACGTAGCCAACCCTACCGGCTATGATGGCCAGGCGATCATCAAAGAGGCCCGCCGCGCTTATGAAAAGGCCCATCAAGTCCGCCCCCGTGATTGGGTGGGCACCGTAACCCACTGGTCCATGTACGAGGAGATCTACCACACGCTCTGGGGCTGGCCCGAACGCTGGGAACGCGCCCAGGCGGGCGAAGAGGCTGTGGCGGGCGTCGTTAAAGGTCTCCCGGCAGCAGCCGGCTTGGCCGAGGGGCTGGCCCGAGTGGTGATCGGTCCCGAAGAGTTCAACCAGGTCCAGCGCGGCGAAATCCTGGTGTGCATGATGACCAACCCAGCCTGGGTGGTGCTCTTTAGCAAGATCAAGGGCGCCGTCACCGATGCCGGTGGCGTGTTGAGCCATACGGCCGTCGTGTCCCGCGAGTTTGGCCTGCCGGCCGTGGTTGGCACGGTTGATGCCACCGCGCGTATCAAGACAGGCGACCGGATTCGGGTGAACGGCAACACCGGCATTGTTGAAATTCTGTCATAAATAAGATTTGTAACTACTCAAGTCGACTCATTGGGTTGATGCTTGAGTAGTTACAAAAATTCTTTAACCACGGATTTCACCGATTACACGGATTTTTATCTGTGAGATCTGTGCGCTCTGCGTCTGTAGTTTATTTTACAGGAGAGAATAACAACCTATGACTCAAATCATCGATCTCAGTATGGAAGTCAGCAGCGACATGGTGGTTTTTCCGCGAGTAGCCCGCCCCATTCTGGCGATGTTGGAAAGCTGGGAAGAGTTTGCCACCAACATCGGCGCGGCTCAATATGGCGCTACCTGGCTGACTGCTCACTACGTGGTGGTGCTGGGCGACCACGTTGGCACCCATGTGGACTCACTGCGGCATATGCGCCAAGATGCCCCCGGCCCCGAAGGAATTCCCCTGGAATACTGCTTTGGCGACGGGGTGGTGCTTAATTTCAGCGACAAGCCGGTAGGCTCTGGCATTACCGTTGAGGATTTGCAGGACGAACTCAAAAAGATCAACTACAGCCTCAAGCCGCTGGATATTGTTCTGATTAAAACCGGCGCTTCCCGTTACAACACCGAACAGCGCTACCTGACCGAGCACTGCGGCATGACCGGTCCGGCCACCCACTGGCTGCTCGATCAGGGTATCAAGATGACCGGCATCGACGCTCCCACCTTCGACCGGCCGGTTAAGTCGATGTTTGAGACGAAGGAGTTCTGGCCGGCCCACCAGGTGATGCTGGAGCGCGAGTACTATCACCTGGAGAACATGGCCAACTTCGACGCTCTACCCGGCCCGTTTGGCTTCAAGGTGGCTGTTTTTCCCATCAAGTGGAAAAACACCACCGCTGCCCCGGTGAGGGCTGTAGCGATAATTGAGGAATGAAACCAACATTTTTAATTTTAACTTTCATACGGATAAAACAATGACACCTTTTGACACTTATCGCAGTCTTTATACCCTTAACGGCAAAGTGGCCCTGGTCGCCGGTGGCGCGGGCGGCATTGGCAGCGCGGTTTGCGAGGGCCTGGCCGCCTTTGGAGCCACCGTGCTGATCGGCGAACAGAACTGCTGCTCCAAAGCCGACCCTATGGCCGCCGAACTTCAAGCCGCCGGGGGCCAGGTTCACGCGGTAACGTTGGACGTTTTAAACGTTCCCCAACTGGGCCAGGCTATGTCTGAAATTATTGAACGTTTTGGCCGCCTGGATGTAGTGGTCAACTGCGCCGGCACGCACAAAGAAGCACCCGCCGAAGCGTTCACTGAAGAGGATTGGGATCGAGTGGTTGATCTCAACCTAAAAGCCGCCTTTTTCCTCTCTCAAGCCGCAGCCCGGGTTCAGATTGGCCGGGGGGGTGGTAAACATATCCACATCAGCTCGGTACGCAGCATGCTCGGCATTCACCGGGGTTACGTGGCTTACTGCGCCAGCAAGGGCGGGCTGAACTTGATGATTAAGCAGTTGGCTACGGAGTGGGCCAAACACAATATCACGGTCAACGGCATAGCTCCCACCTTTACCCGCACCGAGTTGGTGAAGAATTACCTGGAAGACCCAGATTTTTACAATCCATTAGTCGCCCGGATCCCCTTAGGGCGTGTTTGCGAACCGGCCGACCTGGCTGCCCTGGCTATCTACCTGGCTGCGCCGGCCTCCAATTTTATAACCGGCCAGATCATTTTTGCCGATGGCGGCGTCACCGCAGCACAGTAGTTATCAAAGTTGCAGGTAGCAGGTAGCAAAATAAGAATATCTGGCTACTGTCTACTATTTTCAAGGGAGAGGCAGTTTATGGCAATGTCGCTATGCGTTTGGTTTAATGAAATATGTCGTAATGATGTGAGTCTGGTTGGCGGTAAAGGAGCTAACCTGGGTGATATGGCTCAGGCCCATTTGCCTATCCCGCCGGGTTTTGTAATCTGCGCTTCGGCGTATCAGCAGATGACCCAAAGTAACGGTCTGGCGACCCGACTGGCCGAGTTGACGGCTAATCTGGAAACAAATAATTCCGCTCAGTTTGAAGTGATTGAACAACGGGCGGGCCAATTATTTGAGCAGGTTCCCATCAATGACGACCTGTACCGGGCGATTGTCGAAGCGTATCATTGTCTGGGGAGTCAAACTCCGGTAGCGGTCCGGTCGAGCGCGACCGCTGAAGATTTGGCCGGGGCCAGCTTTGCCGGCCAACAGGATACTTATCTGAACGTGATCGGCGACGACGAAGTGGTACGGGCTGTCTATCGTTGCTGGGCCTCGCTTTACACCTCACGGGCCATTTTTTATCGCTGGCAAAAAGGCTTTGATAGCTCTCAGGTGTTGATGGCCGTAGTGGTACAAAAAATGGTCAACTCGGAGAAATCCGGGGTACTCTTCACCGTAGACCCCGTCCTGGGCAATCATTATCAATGGTGATTGAAGCTGTCTGGGGGCTGGGCGAAGGCATTGTGTCAGGGATGATTACACCCGATCACTACAAAGTGGACCGGGAAACGCATGAGATTGTCTATGAATTTATTCCTGACAAACTGCAAATGATTACCAAAGATACCAACGGTGGCGTGGTAACACTGCCGGTGCCGAACGAGCGGGTCTCGATCCCCATTCTTACCGCCGACGAACGACGACAATTGGTTGATTTGGGCAACCGGGTTGAACAACATTTTGGCTGCCCCCAGGACGTGGAGTGGGCCATTGAAAACGGACAGGTTTACCTACTCCAAAGCCGTCCAATTACCAATCTTTAAGGGAGCAGGGAAGATTATCTGACTACTGGCTTCTATTTCACAGGAGACTAAATCGTGTTGCAACTTTCTGAAGAATTTGCTTGTGGCGCGGCCCGCCTGCGCATTGATGTTTACGGTTCTCAACCGGTTGAACATGTTCTGGATGAGATGACTTTTCTGAACTATCGCCTGGCGAATGTTAAAATTGAATCAAGTGTTAGCCGCACGGCGGCAGACGTAGTTTGGCAGCAAGATGCGGCGGCCAAGGAGATTTACTATCGGGATAAGGTTTTAACCCTTAACGGCCAGTGGTTCCAGGGTGAAGTTCAAAAAATCCTGGTGTCTATGCTGGCCTTGCAGATGGAGTTAAACGACCTTCACGCCTTTCACGCCTCGGCGGTGCGGTATCAAGACGTGTCCATCATGTTCCTTGGCGGCGAGTCAAACCACGGCAAAACGATGTCGCAGATTGAAGGCTGCCGGCGCGGCGGGCGGGTGATCTCAACCGAAACAACGGTGACGGATGAGCAGGGCATCGCCGTGATGGGTTCTAAAAATGTTTTCCTGCGGATGCGGGCTAAAGGTACCGAACGCTCCGACCTGCCCAATCAGGATCAAGGTGTGGCCAAGTTTTTTGATAAAACCCCTGAATTTATTAATTTCGACGAACCCAGTAACGTTGATCTGGTCATTGTACCGGCCATTGACGGCCATTATGACACCAAGGTGGTCGAATTGATCCCCTTTGAAAGAGAGTACCAAACCTACCATTCGTTAATGAACTACTTTGGACTAAACCAACTGTTAGCGCCGGGCCTGCCAATGCCGATTATTGATACCGACGAGTTGCGGCTCCAACGGGCCAACTTTTGCCATCGCTTCTGTCAGCGCCGGTACTACCTAATCCGGGCTAAAACACCCCAAATTTTATTCGATGAAGTGGAGCGAATATTGTAAGGGAGTTCAAGATTTAAAATGTTGACCCAAACAAAACCGGAAATTCTGCCCCGCGTCGTTTTCAGCGAACAAATCAAAGACTATATCGTTGAAGCTATCTTGTGCGCCGACCTCAAACCTGGCGATCGTATTGTCGAAAGCGCCCTGGCCCGCCAGCTTGGCGTCAGTCAAGCCCCGGTACGCGAGGCGGTGCGGGACCTGGTGTTGTTGGGTTTTCTGGAAACCGAGCCATTTAAGGGAACTTCGGT
>JAAUSP010000375.1 GCA_012032575.1 Anaerolineales bacterium
GAAGCACGGCCCAGAACACCCTTGTTTCCCTGGAACGGCCCTTTCAAACTCCCCTTTGCCCAGCCGCCCAGCCCCGACACCTGGGCTGCCGGCCCAGCCTTACGGCAACACCACCGGAGCTTACCGGGCAGCGTTTTACCACCTATGGCGCTTCGGGCGGCATCCATTTTGGGGTAGACCTGTCCGCGCCGTGCGGCACCGAAATAGTCGCGGTGGCCGATGGTATTGTCTTTGCCGTGGATGGGCCGTTTGGCTCGCCACCGCACAACCTGATGGTTGACCATCCCCAGTTGGGTTATGCCTCCATGTACGGCCACCTGCTGCAAGCCCCCAATCTTTTACCGGGACAGGTGGTTAAACAGGGCGAAGTCATCGCCCTGACCGGCGATACCGCCGAAACCTGTTACGGGCGGCCCCACTTACACCTGGAAATCCGCGATCTGAACCACGTGACCAAGTACAACCCGGCTATGCTCATCAATGCCAACTGGCACAACCTGGCTTTGACCGGCAGCACCGCCCGCGACTTCGCCCGCAACCTGGAAGCGCCGCGCCAATGGCAGTCCCTCTACGACCAGCCCGAAGCCCGCACCGGCGGCCCGATCATCAACGATTTTGCCTATGTCTGGCCGTTCGACTGGCGCAAAAAGGAAGACACCCGGCCGCTCACGCCGGTCAGCCTGATCGGGTCCGACTTGCCTGAAATCCAGGCGGCCTCTTCGACCGGCCCGCTGGTCGCCTCACCGGCAGGGCGGCAGGTTATGGGCGGCGACTGCTGCACCCAACCTTATTGGAACAAAGACTCCACCCAGGTGCGTTTTCTCGACCGGCCCGACGCCGGCAGCCCGCTCGGCATTTGGGGCGTGGATGTAGGCCAGCCCGAAACAGGCCCGCAGTTCATCACCGAGCGGTTGGGCATTTATAGCCCCGACAACGCCTATATAGCCTACCCGGACCAGAGCAAAGGGGTGACGGTGATCGAGCGCATGGCCGATGGTCAAACCTGGGAAATTGACACCCAGGAACGCAGCCCCAACTTTACCCCCGACAGCAAAGGCATCTTGTGGACCGCTTACGACGACGACGCTCCCAGTGATAACCGCGAGGAAACCCTCTGGCTGGCCGATGTGGACGGCAGTAATCCGCGTCTTTTGCTGAAAGACCGCCGCAGTGATCCGGTCGCCTGGCTGGCCGGTAACAAAATGCTGCTGGCCCGGCGGGTTCCCGGCAGTTCCGATCAAACCCTGTTCATCCTGTCTCTCAGCGATGGCCGCCAAACCGAACTGCTCCAACTGCCCCAGATGCGCAGTCTGGCCCTGAGCGATGACCGGCGTTATCTGGTCTATTACGTCAGCCTGCAGCCCGACAGCAGCGAGAATGGGACCTGGCTGCTGGATTTGCAAAGCGCCAAACCGCAGCCCCAAAAATTACCGTTTTTTGGGGCTTACCGCTGGCGCGACAATGAACGCCTGATCTACGTACCTATGGACCCTAACGCCACCGAGCACAGCTTTTTTGAGTACAACGCCCGCACCGGCCAAAGCCGGTCCCTGTTCCCAGGCGGAACCGGCCTGACCATTGCCAACAACGATTGGCGCATCTCACCGGATGGGACTAAGATTGCCCTGGTCGCCGCCAGCGGCATCAAGCTGGATGGTTTGTGGGTGCTTGACATTAAAGACTAAACAAACAGCCTCCATGTCATTGCGAAGCCGCAGGCCGAGAAATCTCTGGAATGTCAGTCGGCCTCAGGGATTTCTCCCCGCTTCGCGGGTCGAAATGACATGTCTGAATAGTTGCGATTCAAGAAAGTACGATAAGCCAACATTATGATTTCCACCACTCAACCCTTACCTTTCATCGAAATTGAAGCGATGACCAAGATTTACCACATGGGCGACATCCAGGTCCATGCCCTGCGCGGGGTGACATTAACCGTGCAGCCGGGCGAATACATGGCCATTATGGGCGCGAGCGGTTCCGGCAAGAGTACGCTAATGAACATGATCGGCTTGCTCGACCGGCCAACCGCAGGCAGCTACAAAATCCGGGGGGTTGAGTCGAGCCAGATGAGCAAAGACCGGCTGGCCGATCTGCGGAATAAAGAAATCGGCTTTGTCTTTCAGCAGTTCAACTTGCTGCCACGGGTCAGCGCCCGCCGCCAGGTGGAACTGCCGCTTTTTTATGCCGGTCTGTCCGGCCGCAAAAGCCGCGAACAGGCCATGGCTGCGCTGGAGCGGGTCGCCTGGCTGACCGGGCCAGCCATCGCCCCGACGAATTATCGGGCGGGCAGCAGCAGCGAGTGGCTATTGCCCGCGCCCTGGTCAACCAGCCCGGCCTGCTACTGGCCGACGAACCCACCGGTGCGCTGGATACCAAAACCGGCGCGGAAGTGATGGCCCTGTTCGAGGAGCTGCACACCCAGGGGATGACGATTATCCTTATCACCCACGATCCCAATGTAGCCCGGCGGGCCAAACGAGTTGTAACCCTGAGCGACGGCCTGATTATCAGCGACCAATCCAACGGACATCAGGCCGTTCAACACGCAGTGGAGATGGTCTATGAAAGTCATTAAATATTTTCAGGTCGCCCTCGAAAGTATTATCGCTCATAAATTACGCGCCATTCTGACTATGCTGGGCATCATCATCGGGGTAGCGGCGGTGCTGATTACAATGGGCATCGGGCGGGGGGCGGCGGCCAATATTACCGCCCGGATTCAAAGCCAGGGCACTAATCTTCTGTCCATCAGTCCGGGGGCCAGCAGCAGCGGCGGCGTCAGCGGCGAAAGCGGCTCGGCCGGCACCCTGACCATCGCCGATGCCAACACCCTGATGAACCGGACGCTGCATCCGGCGGTGGGGCTGGTCGCTCCCGAATACGGCGCGAATGCCCAATTGGTGTATGGCAGTAAAAACAGCCGCAATCAAGTGACCGGTGTGACCACCGCTCAGGTGACAGTTCGTAACCTGACGGTTGCTTCGGGGCGCTTTCTCACCGACGAAGAAATTCAGAACCAAAGCCAGGTGGTTGTGCTCGGTTCGGAGTTGGCCGGCGATCTGTTTGAGGCCGAGAACCCGGTGGGCCTGAGCGTGCGGATCAATGCCCAGCCGTTCCAGGTGGTCGGCGTGTTGGCCGAGGCCGGTGGTTTTGGCCGCAACACCCCCGACGAACAGGCTTATGTACCCATTGGCCTGGCTCAGGGCCGCTTGTTCAACGCGCCGCGCTACCGGGGCGAATATACCGTCACCAACATCAGCGTCCAGGCGCCTCGGCCGAGCAGGTGGACGCGGCCCAGCGGCAAATCGAAAGCACGCTGCGCCTGCGGCACAACCTGAAAGCCGATGTGGACAACGATTTTAACCTCTTCAATCAGGCCTCGCTGCTGGAAACTGCCTCTGATATTGCTCAAACCCTGACTGTTTTTCTGGGGGCCATCGGCGCGGTCAGTTTGATTGTCGGCGGGATTGGGATTATGAATATTATGCTGGTGTCAGTGACCGAGCGCACCCGCGAAATCGGCTTGCGCAAAGCTATCGGCGCGCACGATACCGACATCTTATTACAATTCCTGGTCGAAGCCCTGGTGCTGTGTTTTCTGGGCGGGCTGATTGGGGTAGGGCTGGCCTTTGGTCTGGCCGCCCTCTTTGCCCAGATTCCCAGCTTTACCTTTACCGTGCTGATTCAACCCGATGCTTTGATGCTGGCCCTGGGCTTTAGCCTGCTCAGCGGGCTGATCTTTGGCATTTACCCGGCCCTGCGCGCCACCCGCCTGGACCCCATCGAAGCCCTGAGAAGCGAATAATTGTGAATGGTGAATAGCGAATTGTAAATGGTTAATGAAATCCACAATTCATAATTCACAATTCACAATTCACAATTACTGGAGGTATCCATGAAAAACAAGCGTACCTGGCTTATCCTGATTATCATCTGGCCCTGGGCGGAGCAGCCTTCTTTTTTCGAGACTCATTGACCTCGTTAACGGGTGGAACCAACAGCCGGGCACAGGCTCAGAGTCCCCAGGCCGAGGCAACCCAACAGACCGTCGCCATCCGCCCGGCGGCTGACATCAACCAGGTCAGCGCCGCCGGCAATATTGCGCTGTCCAGCCAGCAGGTGGCGGTGCTTCAAGCCGAAGGGGTGGTCAAGGAAGTGACTGTCAAGCCGGGCGACACGGTCAAACAGGGGGATATTCTGGTGGTGCTGGACGCGACCACGCTGGAACGTGCGGTGGAGCGGGCCAAGCTGAGCCTGGCGGTGAGCCAGAACCAACTGGCCCAACTTCAGGAGCCGGCCTCGGAGGCCGACATCGCCGCCGCCCAGGCGAGTCTGGCCGCCAGTCAACAAAATCTAACCGAGTTGAAAGCCGGCCCCACCCCGGCTGAATTGGAAGCGGCCCAGGTTGCCCTGGCCGCCGCTCAGGAAGGCTATCAAGAATTAGTCAACGGCTACAGCGAAGCCGAGCTAACCCAAATGGGCGCGGAACTGCACAAGGCGTATCTGACCTTGCAGCAGGCCCAGGAAGCTTACAACAAAATTGCCTATCGCGGTGATGTCGGCCAGACCCAGCAGGCGATAGATTTACAAACGGCTACCATTGATTACGACACGGCCAAAGCCGCCTTTGACATTGCCAGTGAACCGGCCTCAGCCGCCGACATCCAAACCGCATTGAAAAGCATCAAAGATGCCCAGGTGCAACTGGAAGCGCTCAAAGCGACCCAGGCCGAGATAGATTCGGCGGAGGCGCAGGTGATGGAGGCCGAAGCCAGCCTGGCGACGCTGCTCGACGGCCCCAGCGCAGCCGAACTCGAAGCCGCCGAATTAGCCATTGCCCAGAGCCAGCTTGATTTGGACGAGGCCCAGGCCAATCTGGATCAGACATATCTCCGTGCCCCGACAGATGGCTCGATTCTCACGGTCGGCGTCGAGGTGGGGCAGCAGGCCACCAACGGCCTTTCAGCCGTGACCCTGGCCGACCTGACCAACCTGGAGCTGCCGGTCTACGTGGCCGAGGTGGACATCAGCAAGGTTGAGTTGGACCAGCCGGTCAGCCTCAAGGTAGACGCCCTGCCCGACCAGACCTTCAGCGGTGAAGTCAGCCGGATTGCGCCCACCAGCGCCGCCGACAGCGGGGTGGTCAATTATGAGGTAACGATTCAACTGAAAGATTTAAAAGCGGAAGACGGCGTGCTGCCCGGCATGACCGCCGTAGCCACAACGCAGGGTGACGGTGACGAAAATACCTGGCTGGTACCCAGCAACTCGCTGGTTGAGTTTGAAGGGGACACCACTTTGGTGGTGATGCGCAGCGGCGAGGAACGCCGCGTGACGGTGACGCCGGGCACGTCGCAAGGGGAATGGACGGTGGTGCAGTCCGCCGGAATTGCAATCCGGCGACGAGGTTGTGGGCGAGGTCTCCTCGTTTCTGAACGAGGATAACGGCCCCGGCGGCTTCCGGGGTCCCTTTGGCCCGCCCCCCCGGTAACTTGCCTTTGTCATTTCGAGCGCCAGCGAGAAATCTTCATCCTTGCCAGGAATTATAATGGCAGAGAAAAAGATTCCTCCCGCTTGGCAGGCCGGAATGACTTTGAATTTTCAAGGGGCTTCTCAGATAGCAAAGTGGTGAGATGATCATGATAGGTAAAGGTTCTTTCGTACCCATTCAGCCAATAGCAGCGCTGATCCTGCTGCTTCTTTAACCGGCCTAGTTTTTGTACCCTACGCCGCCGCCCAGGATGACAGTCCACCGCAGTTGACAGTGCTCGCCCCGGAGATACCTATTCGCAGCGGCCCCGCCGCCTACTATCCTCCCTTCGACACCCTGGCTCAGGGGACAACATGGGGCGTCATCGGCTACAACGCCGAGACCGGCTGGTGGCAGGTGGTTTCGAGATTTGGCAGCCCCGGCTGGGTCAGCGGCGATGCGGCCCAGGTTGCCGTGAACGAGGCCGCACTGGCCCGTTTTGCGTCCCCCGCCGGGCCACAAACTGTCACGGTCGCTTTCCAACCGCTTCCGGCAGTTGGCATCCTCGTCTTTCAGACGGCCAGCGGCGGTCCCATTTATGCCATCAATCAGGACGGCAGCAACCTGCGCTATCTGACCACCGGCCTGGACCCGGCCCTGTCG
Organism: Anaerolineales bacterium; assembly: GCA_012032575.1. The sequence goes on from JAAUSP010000375.1 coordinate 6,137, forward strand.
CCCGATGGGCAGTGGGTCGCTTTTACCCGTTGGGATAACCCCCAAATCGGCGCTTTGGGCAGTTTGTGGCTGATTAATGTGGATGGCAACGGCGAGCGGCGGGTGATGGAAGGCGTCAGCCAGCCGAAAGCGCCCACGTGGTCGTCGGACGGGACGCAGGTGATCCTGACCATGACCTACGGCGAACACTTGACCACCGAACGCAAATGCAGCGGTGAACGGCCCCCACGCGGCGCGACCGATATAACGGTGAAGGTTGAAGGTAAGGATGACGTGGTGTATTGTTACACAATCTTGCCTAACCCGTACTGGGGATTGCGGCGGGTCAACATCGGTTCCGGACAGTTTGAAGATTTGAATTACGACACCAATTCTATCTCTCCTACCTGGGATCCGACCAATCCGGCCCGATTGGTGTATGATGGCGGCTGGGGGCTGGTCAGTCTGGATTTAACTCAGGGCAAAAGCGTGCCGCTTACCGCTGATGTGCAGGATCATTCGCCCGTTTTTTCGCCCGACGGCAGCAAGATTGCCGTTACGTACCGCCAGGATGACCACTGGGAAATCCATGTTCTGAACCCCGCATGCGCCAGTCCGGCCGCAGAATGTGCCGGCGGGCGGGTCCGGCTGACCGAATCCTCTTATCTGACCTGGGTGCAGCAGGAACTCAACGGCGAAGCACCGCGCTCTTACCATAACGCCGCGCCGGCCTGGTCGCCTGACGGCGCGCAAATTGCCTTTTTGACCGACCGGACCGGCCAGTGGGAAATCTGGGTGATGGATGCGGTTTGCGCCGGCCCTGATACCGGCTGTGGCAGCAACCAGCGCCCCCTGTTCCCTGTCGAAACTCTGGCCGGGATTCCGCTGCAATACAACGGGGTGGACGAGCGGGTTTTATCGTGGCGGTGAAGATAAACTCTCAGTTTTTTCTCAGGCTTTTTTTAAGGAAATTTTAAGTTTGTAGCTTACTATTCACTATGTTTGCCCTTTTCATAATTGACCAACACTTGAACGCAGATGACGCAGATTCGATAGATTTGCGCTGATTTTTTATAAATTTTTCTGCGTAAATCTGCGTTTATCAGCGTTCATCTGCGTTCTATTTAAAAAGTGCAAAGGTAGTGCTGCGTTTATCAGCGTTCATCTGCGTTCAATTTAAAGAGCGCAAAGTTAGTATTACTTTAGCTGTCAAAGGGGGGATTATGAAAAAACTGAATACGTTTCAAAAATATTTTGTCGAAGAGTTTTATGACGATTACCGCGAGGGCCTGATCAGCCGCCGCTCCTTTATCCGGCGGCTGGTCTTTATCACCGGCAGTATGGCCGCGGCAGCGGCGACGATGAGCGCCCTGGGTTGCGCGCCCGCCGCAAGTGCCGACCCCC
>JAAUSP010000376.1 GCA_012032575.1 Anaerolineales bacterium
TCGAAAAACCCACCCCTCCCCCGGGCGAGCCTGCCCCGGATATACCCCAAACCCCCTTGACCATCGAAGGGGCTGATGCCGCCGCCACGGTTCTGCGCCAGCTCATCGAAGAAGCTCGGCAGGCCATCGCAACGCTGCGGGGGATGATGGAGGAAACCCGCCAGGTTTCCGAAGCAGCCTGGGAAGCCACCAAAGAGCATCGCCTGATTCTGGCCGAAATACGCACCGCCATCCGCCAGTACGAGCGAACCCGTCAAGAGAATAACGCATCGCCCAGCTTTGCGCGTAAGCGCCCGGAGACTGAGCTACAGCCAACGCGCGGGAACCGCTCTGACGACAGAAACAGGCAGCTTACTCTGGATGTGCTGGCGGGGATGACTATGAATGAAGCCGGGCGCAAATTTGGCATCAGTCCGGGCCGGGTTAAAACTATCTATATGAACCAATTTTACCGGCTTTATCACTTAAAAGATACCCTGGACTTAAGCCCGGAGGATATCGCCATCATCAGAGGGCACGAACACCCCAATCTTTTGAGCGGGCAAAGGCCCTATGCCGACCACATCCGGGCGCTGCTGGAAAAGATGTGGGACCTTGAGAAGGGCTAACGGCTGAAAATTATCCGCCGGCAGGACGCCAATGCTCAAAGCCGAACTCATCCGCCCCCGGCTGGACATGCGCAACGGTCAGGTCTGGACCCGCCCTATTCCCGCCGATTATCACTACCTGGGCGTGGCCGCCCACCTGATCGCCTTATTCCATCAGCACGTTGGGCGCAGTCGAGGCGCACTGGCCGAAGCCCTGCGCGATTACGAAGGCGACAGCCTCGATTATCCGGTCATTCGTGGGCTGGCCGCTGTACTGGAAGCTCGCTGCACCTTTGGCAGCGAACCGCCGCTCAATCCGGTTGAACTGCGAGCCGCTCTGTTTCAACAGGGGCCAACCACCTTCAAGCCCGACCTGTTCAGCCAGACCACCCGCGAGCAGGCCCTGGCCGAAACCGCCGCCGCCTACCATCTGACTATTGAGCAGCTTGAAACCGCCCTCTTCGCCGACCTGGCCGAGGAGCAAATCCTGCTCGATCCCGGCCAAGCCATCGCCCCCGGCGACCTGATTGCCCGCTACAACCTGGAACTGGCGCGGGGCTTGCTCTACTGGGCGCGGGAGCTGCGGATTGAAGTGGGGGACGGCTACAAGGACATCTTCAAATTCATCAAGCTGTTTAAGCTGATGTATTCCATCCGGCCAATGGCAGGACAAACTGTGAGTTTGTCCCCTGAGCAAGCTAACAGCTTGCCCAACAATCGTTACCACATCACCCTTTACGGCCCGATTTCGCCTTTTGTCAAATCCACCATTCGCTACGGCTTGCAGTTTGCCCGCTTCATGCCGGCCCTGTTGTTGTGCCAGACCTGGCAGATGGAGGCCGACATCCAACTGCCCAACGTCTCCAGCCGCGAGCCGCACCGCTACACCTTAACCGACCAGACCGAACTGCGAACCCACTTCAAAGCCTCCGGCCTGTTCGACAGCCAGCTTGAGGCCGACTTTGCCGCCGAGTTTGAAGAAAAGTACGGCGGTGTCGAGCGAAAATGGGAACTCGCCCGCGAGGATGAACTGATCCTGGTTGATGACACCGTGATGATCCCCGACTTTTCTTTCACCCATCGCCAGGATGGCCGGCGAGCGCTGCTGGAAATTGTCGGCTTCTGGCAGCCCGATTACCTGCGCCGCAAGCTGGCTAAAGTGCGAGCGGCCAAACGGTCCGATTTGATTTTGCTGGTGTACGAAAGCGCCAACGTGGCCGAGGGAACCTTCGAGGCCGTGTCCGCCGGGGAGGTATTAACCTTCAGCCGCAAGCCGGTGCTGAAAGATGTACTCGCCGCCGTCGAGCGCTGCGCGGTGTAATGCTCGTCAGCCCTGTCATTTCGACCGAAGGGAGAAATCTTTATAGCAAAGTACGCCGGCTGGATAAATTAACCCCGGTCGCCCTGGACCCGGAAAGCTGCCGGGCCAGCCAGGAGGTTGCTTACTTCACGTACAACGGCGTCTATCTTCAAAGCGATGCGGTCCGGCTGGCCGGCCCTTTGCCCCATCCATCATCTTTGACCGAAACAAAAAATAAGTATATCATCCAGGGTGATTTCTCAGGGAGCCGCTTTTGGGCCGGCTGGGTACCGGGTCAAACGAGCTTCCGGGATAGGGAGGATGCCGTATGAGCCTCTACGCCAGTCATTACCCTTTCACCGAAGTAATCCGCAAGCTTTTTTTACCTATATTCACCTTTATTTCCGGCCTCAAATCAGCGGCGCGCATTATATCCCGCCTGAAGGCGCTTTTCTGCTTACCTCCAACCACGCCAGCCACGCCGATACGGCCATTATTTTTAGCGCCCTGCCGCCGCACCTCCGTCACCGCGTGGTGGCCGCCGCTGCCCGCGATTACTTTTTTGAGGGCGGCTGGCAGCAAAGCGCCGCCCGCATCCTGTTCAATGCCATCCCGGTGGATCGGGAGACCACCAAAGGGGAAGACCCGCTGCGGCACGTCGTCCGGGCGCTGGATGAGGGCTACGGCGTGGTCATTTACCCCGAAGGCACCCGCAGTCAAACCGGCAAGATTGGCCCGTTCCGGCGCGGCGTTGGCCGGCTGATTGCCCTCTTTCCCACTATTCCGGTTATCCCCCTGCGCCTGATTGGCACCGCTCAAGCCCTGCCCAAAGGCGCCAGCTTTCCCCGCCCCCGTACCGTCCATGTTTATTTCGGCCCGCCCCTCCAGCTCCAGGCCGATTTGAAGAACCGGACCACCTGGCAGACCGCCGCCGACGCCGTGCGTGAAGCGGTGCTGCAATTGGAGGCGGATGCGTGATGCGTGAGCATTCTTCTCACGCATCACGCCTCACGTATCACGGACAGTATAGCTGCTACATAGCTGCTACATAGCTGCTACATAGCTGCTTCCTCACTGCACCGTCACTGCTACGTCACTGCTACGTCACTGCGCCTTATCGTAAGAGGCATTACATAGAGAAATCTCCTTGACGGAGTTGAGGAATGGTTTTATACTGGAATAGGCTGGTAAGTTGGGAAAACGGCTGCATAGATTGGGCCAGGGCCGGTCTTTTACAGCCAGGTTCTATATAAACCCGCTGTAAACCGGTGTTATACTGCCAGGTGCGGGATAAGATGGAAGATTTTCTGAGTTATATAGAACAATTCCAGAGAGTCAATAGTTATATTGCTTTTTGAATTTGAGCCTCCAAAGTATTCTTAAAGAATTCTACTACAAGCCAACTATTTCAAAGTTGGTAAAAGAGGTGGTTTTGTAATGAACGAAATGATTTATCGAGGGCAAACTAGCTCATATCAAATTACTGAGACTAATCCTCTGGCTTATGGTAGAATTAGTGTTTTACTTAAAGCTAAGGATGGAAATGGTGGTAGTGTAGTAGTAAAATTATTTCGAGAGGATTTGGAACAGAAACGAGGCGAATACGTTCAAAAAGATTTTATTAAAGAATTGTTTTCTCTACAAAAATTAGCCCATCCTAATATTCTTCCAATAGTTGATTTCGGTGAAAATACTGGACCGCAATCCGCAACTTTCTTGGTACTACCGTTTTGCGAGGGCGGGAATCTTAGAAGATTTTTGCTTAACCAAAGCCCATTAACTCTAAATGTAGCATTGCCAATTTTAGAACAGCTTGCTGTTGCAATCGATTTTGCTCACAGGCAAAGATTTATTCATGGTGACATAAAGCCAGAAAATATCCTTTTCAAAGATGAAAAACAAACTCACCTTTACCTTGCAGATTTTGGGATGGCTAAATATTTTCCGGTAGCTGATGAGTTAACTCCACCACCTCCATTAACTCAGGAAGAATTACTAAGTGCTCTTGGCCCAACCCTATATTTAAGTCCAGAACAACTGGACGATGGCAAACAGTCTCCAGCATCGGATATATTTGCTTTTTCAATTATTGCGTATGAAATGCTTACAGGGAAACCGCCTTACGATATTCAGCAATCTACTTACCGTTTACTAAAAGCTAAAATAGAAGGCAATATAATTGATCCATTAGATGTAAACCCACATTTATCTCAATCTACGAGAATAGCGTTGTTAAAAGGATTAAGTCTAAACCCTAAAGACCGTCCAGACACGGCGCTAGAATTATGTCAGTTATTAAGAAGCCATACACTTCCAGAGTCACCCTCGAAAAGCAACTTACACGGTTTTTGGGATTCTTTGACACCTACAAATAAAGTAGCAATCGTTACAGGTACAATCGCAGGAATTACAGGTGTCATTGTGGCATTGATCAATATTATTCCTGAATTGTTCAAGTAGAATTTTATAGACATATTGGTGGGGTGCAATATAACAAAAAATTGTAGCCGAATTGCTACCCTTCTTTTTTTGGAAATTGGTTGCGTCCGCGGTGTTGATTTTGGCTTGTAAGTCGGTTTGCCAGCCCGCAATCGGCTAAATTTTGGCGTTATGTTTTTTCTCGGCGGACAGGTTATACACACTTGGAGCAAAGTCAGATTTGATGTGGCATTGACTATAACCCAGTTTACTCTATAATCAGTTGTATTGTTAAAGACTCATTCGACACGGTTAAGTAAGAAAATTGAACTGTAGGCAGGGTATGAAGCAGCTAACATTGAATTTTGACGAACCGACATTGGTTAGAAACCCATCAACTCCTAAAGGATACAAAGGTCTTGCAGGCTTTCATAAATATTGGGGTAAAAAGCCTATTGAAGCTTGGGGATTTTTGATAGAAACCTTAACTCAAGAGAAGGAAATAATATTAGATCCATTTTTAGGTTCTGGTCTTATTGCTAAAGAGTGTATAGATTTTGATCGTCGCTTTATTGGATTTGATATTAATCCGTTTAGTATAGAATTAACCAAAGTTTATTTGAACCCGCCAGATTATTTGAAATTGAGACAAGCTCTTGATGATATTGAGAAGCTAGTAAAACCTGATATTGACTCATTATATCTAACATCAAAAGGTGAAATCGTCACACATTTTCTTTGGGAAAAAGACAAAATTACAAAAGTGTGGACAAAACATAGTGGAAAACGGGTTGAGATTGTATTATCAAACAAAGAGTTAGCTGACTTTGAATGTGTTGCGAACCATGAAATATCTATTGGTAGAAAGCTAAACTTATTTGATAATTCACGAATTAATTCTAAAAATGCTATGTCTTTTAATGACCTGTTTACTTATCGGGCATTGATGGCAATAAGCCATCTCATTCATTCTTTTGATCCATACGAAGATAGAGTAAATAGGGCATTAAAACTTATTTTGACAGCTTCACTTGGACAAATGTCAAAAATGGTTTTTGCTGTAACAAATCGGGGTAAAACTAAAGAACTTGAAACAGAGAACATCGAAGTAGGTAGTTGGGTCATCGGTTACTGGCGACCGGAGCAACATTTTGAAATCAACGCCTGGAATTGTTTTGAGAATAAAGCAAACAGGTTGCTTAAAGCTCTTAAAAGTGGAAACGGTTATTATGTAACCGATATAACGAACTCTTTTCAAGGCTTTTATGATTCTAAAGCTCAATCTTATCTAAGAGTTGGTGATTCTGAGGTGTTATTGAGTGAAATTCCAGATGAAACAGTAAAGTTGATACTAACTGATCCACCACATGGTGATAGAATACCCTATCTTGAACTGAGCGAGATGTGGAATGCAATTCTTGATCTTGATGTTAATTTTGAGAATGAACTTGTTGTGTCAAATGCAAAAGGGAGGAATAAAAATTTAGATGAATATAATTCAAAACTTTCCTCGATATTTTCTGAATGTAATCGTGTATTAGAACCAGATGGTTTATTGGCAATTATGTTTAATGCACGGTCTTGTGAACATTGGGATAGCTTGCACGCTTTGGAGGCAGTAACAGGGTTAGAATATATCGGATGTTACCCAATGGAATATTCCGCAGGTTCTGTTGTTCAAGATAATCGAAAAGGAAGTTTGAAATCGGATTATGTTCTTTTATACGGTAAGCAAGTTACCAACTTGTATAAAAAGAAAATCATGAAAGTTTTTAATCTAATTGATGGTTGGATGATTGAATACCCCAAGAATGGGAAATAAAAATGCTACGTTTTCAAGAAGCGCTAAACAAATTCAAAAATGACCATATAAGAGAACTTTCATCAACGGACGAGGGGATGAGATTCCTCAAACTTCGATCTTTGTCAAGAAAATACCAGATGGAGCATTTGATTAAAAAGGTCGGATTAGATTTTGAGGATACCAAATCAAAAGAATGGCTAAAAAAGTTATACGAATCTGATTTAACAGAGCCGATAATTGAAGAAACTATCCGAGAGTTGTATGAGTTGGAAAGAGAAGAAAGAAGAATAAAAGAAGACGAACTCGTAAATGAATTGTACAAAGTACAATCGTTTGAATGGGGAGGCTTGTATCAAAACAGTTTAGAAAAAACTATAGTGGATAATTATGTCAAAAAAATCAGATCCTATGATTTATTAAGTACAGCCATAGAAAATGATTTACATAACAGTATGCGAGCTTTTGTGCTAGCATCGTGGTATAACCACTGGACTTCCATTATTATTGAAGATATTTTCAAAGATCATAGAAATGTGATACCGGCAATTGGTCTCGTAAAAAAGATAGATTTTTTGTGAACAACAAACCTTTCGATTTGAAAGTAACATATTTACCTGAAGGATATGTAAAGGATCAACGTAAAAAGCTTGGGCTTCCTCCTGAATTGACAATAATGAAAAACATGGCTCGAAATTTGAGAATTGTATATGACAGTAATGCTTCCGTTTCATTCTTGATACCGGATTTATGGCGAAAATTGGACGATCACCCAAACAGAAATGCAAAAGAACTTGTTGCAGAATTGAAAAAATGTAGAGAGAATATTCTCAATGATTGTATTCAAACCCCAACACAATTGGTAAGATGGCTTTACGAAAATCAAGGAGTACGTCGTTTTGATGCTTCTAATAGGTTGTTTTTGGTTCTGGTAGACAAAAATAATTTATTTGAATCTTGGAAACTAAAAAGAGCAAAACCATTAATAGCAACCGTTGTAAATCAATATCTTGATACGGTGGATGATAATAATTTTGGGTTTGAATTGGATTTCTCTTGGGAAGGTAGCAGCTATATTACAGAGTCAGATGCCATATTTGTTCTGAAGCAATAAAAAACATACCGATATAGTACAGTTGTCAAGTACCGGAACCTTAAAATTATAAAAATAGACACAGGTAAAGGCTAAAAAAGAGACAGCTTGAACCACACCGACCTCAAACCGGAGTTTGAGCGGTCACTTTTGTCAGGAAATGTTCAACTCAGCGACCGGCCAGGTTCAACTCAGGTCGCAGTTGTCGAAGGCGGCAGGCAGTAAGTCAATGCATGAGAACCCTCATTACATACCACGCTCCACACCTCACGGCCCGAAGCGACCCCACCTTTTATTGAAGTCAAGTG
>JAAUSP010000377.1 GCA_012032575.1 Anaerolineales bacterium
CCTGGCCCTGAATAGCAGCGGCCAGCCGGTCGTCGCGTTCCAAGATGGGGCCAACGACTACAAAGCCACGGTGATGCGCTACGACGGCAGCAGTTGGCAGACCGTGGGCAGCGCCGGCTTCTCCGGCGATTATGCCAGCTACACCAGCCTGGCGCTGGACAGCAGCGATAATCCGGTCGTCGCTTTTTCGGACGACGACAACGACGAAGAAGCCACGGTGATGCGCTACGACGGCAGCAGTTGGCAAACCGTGGGCGACCCCGGCTTTTCAGCGGGGGAAGTCAGCAACGTCAGCCTGGCCCTGGATAGCAGCGGCAATCCGGTGGTCGCTTTTCGGATCGACGACACGACGACGAAACCAGCGGTCAATGGCCGAGCTATAGGATGGCGAGCAGTGGCAGATTGTGGGCAACCCCGGCATTTCAGCAGGGAAGCTGGATACGTCAGCCTGGTTCTGGACAGCAGCGACCGGCCGGTCGTCGCGTTTGTGGACTGGGGACTTGACGGTAAAGCCACGGTGATGCGCTATGATGGCAGCAGTTGGCAGACCGTGGGCAGCGCCGGCTTCTCCGGTGGAGAGACCGACTACACCAGCCTGGCGTTGGATAGCAGCGATAATCCGGTCGTCGCTTTCCAGGATGACGACAACGGCGACAAAGCCACAGTCATGCGCTTTGAGGGCGGACCGGTCAGATTGGTTACCATGAGCGAAGACGGCGCCCCAACCCCGTTTGCGCTAACCCTCGAAGCCGTTGACCCCAATGGCGACCCGCTCACCTGGTCCATCAGCCGCCAGGCCGGGCACGGCACAGCCTCAGCCTCCGGCACGGGAACCAGCAAAGCCATTGGCTACAGCCCCGACGCCGACTACAATGGCAGTGACAGCTTTGTCGTCCAGGTCGCCGACAGCGACGGCCTGACCGGTACGCTTACAATTAGCGTCACCATCGAGGCCCAACCGGACGCGCCGCTGGCCGTGGATGATAGGCTTATGGTGCGGCGCGACGACAGCGGTGATCTCTCCATCCTGACCTCGGCGGTGGTCACTATCCCGGTGCTGCTCAACGACAGCGACCCGCTTGACGGCGTGACCGATAGCACCGGCCTGACTTTGAGCGCGGTCGGAACAGCCTCGCAGGGCGGCGCAGTGGCCCTTAACGCCAACAACCTGTGGGTTGACTACACCCCCACTACCGCCTTCACCGGCACCGAGACTTTCACCTACACCATGAGCGACGGCAGCCTGAGCGAGCACGGCTACCGGTGACGGTGACAGTGGTCAACGGCCAGGGCGGCGGTTCCACCGATCCGGGCGATAACGACGGCGAAACCATCGTCATCCCCGGGCACTGGCCTCAGCCAGACGATTACCGTCACCCTGCAAATCCCGGCCGGGTGGCGACCGATACCTTCGCCCTGGTCTACGACGAAGTCGAGACGCCCAGCGGAGCCGCGCCGGAGGGCTTTGTCCTGGCCGGGTTGAGCTTTACCCTGGACGCCTATCTCAACCAGCAGTTGCAGCCGGGCTACGTCTTTGCCACGCCGATCACCCTGACCGTCGCCTACAGCGACGAAGATGTGGCCGATCTGCCGGGCGGGGAAACGAGCCTGGAGCTGCGCCACTGGGACGGCAGCCAGTGGCGCAGCGACGGCATCAGCAAGCTGTCGCAGGACACGGCTAACAACCGCATCGTCTTCCAGCTTGCGCACCTGTCGGAGTTTGGCCTCTTTAGCCGCGAGACCCAAACCTGCTATTTGCCGATTGTGGTCAAGAATTAAGAACCGGCAACCAAGCGGTCAATACTTGGCGTTGAGTGTAACCACAACTTGAAGCCAGGGCCTGGCGAGGCTGAACCCGCACTTTGCGGTGGGGTTCAGCCTCGCTTTGTGTTTGAGAGGCAAATTCTAAATTTGGATGTTCATCCGTGCGGTTCAACCCCCGGCTCGGCCAGGGGCTGCTGAAACCAAACATACGCCCCGTAAACCATCTGGATAAAAATGGGTAGCATGAGCAGGCTCAACAGCAAAGTGGAGCTAAATCCAACGCCCAGCCAGCCCAGACCGAAGGCCAGCAAGCCGCCCGCAATTTTCAGGAGCGGGCTGAGCTGGGGATGGGTTGGTTCATCCTCACGCCGGCGTAGGGTCAATTCCAGCAGGCCGATGATGATCAAGGCCACCGCAACAGCCCCCGCAATAAGCCAGCGGACTTCAGCGGGCAAACTTGTCTCTTCGCTGGCGACCACATTGCTGACGCCCGCTCCCACGGCCACAATGCCCATCAGCAGGGGCAGGTGCAGATAGGTCCAGATGAGCGGCCACCAGCGGCCCCGTTTAAACTGACGGCGAGCCACAAAATCAAAATAGACCCACCACAGGCCAAATCCCAGGGCCATACCGAGTGCCCCAGTCACACCCGTTGCCAGGGTTAGATCGTGTTGTTCGGCTACGCCGCGCACCACGCCCACCAGGGTTTCGCCGAGGACGATGATGACAAACAAACCCAGTCGTTCCGGCAGGCGCGAGGTGCTGAATCGCGGCAGCCGGGCCTGGATGTGGAGGGTGGTCATCGGTGTGACCACGTCAATCAGCAGGCCCACCCCCCACAACCAAAATCGGATGGGTGGGGGCGTAAAGACCGAGCCAACAAACAGTAAAAGTGATACCCCAAAACCAATGGCGTAGCGGTTCGAGACCGGGCGGAACCTTTGGTCATGCCAGCCGCCGCGCAGCCACAGGATGATGATAATAGCTCGTCCGGCGGCGTAGGCCAGGGCAAACCCGATGGAGGTTTCGCCCAGGGCATCGTGGGCAAAAACGGCCAGGGCTGCCACCGGCAGCATTTGCAGAAACACAAAAATGCGGTTGCTGACGTCGTGGGTCTCAAACCGCTCGTTGTAAAAGGTGCCGCCAATCCAAGTCCACCAGACCGGGACGAACAACAAAACAAAGCCAATCACTCCTGGCAGGGAAATATGTTCGGCCAGACTGTGCGACAGTTCGGCCACCACAACCACAAACACCAGGTCAAAGAACAGCTCCAGCCAGCCGACCCGCCGTTCGCGGTCTTCCTCTTCATCCGTTCTGAGCCTGGGTTTTGCCCACCATTGACGTTTGGCCAAGATTTGCCTCCCCTCACCTTGAAACGACAGTTATCGTTTGATGATTTTGAAGGCGATCTGCCGTCCCTGCTGTTGCACAATCGCCAGATGAATCCAGACCATGGCCAGGGGTTCCAGGTAGCGGGCGGTCGAGAGCGGGCCGGTATCGGCCACCTCGAAGCCCAGGTCGGCGGCCAGGCCGGACACCACGGTTTTGGCCTCGGCGTCGTCGCCGCAGATGAACATAGTCGCCGGTTCACCGTGATAGATGGGGTCGGCCATGTTTTCCCAGCCGGTGGTGTTGAAGGCTTTGACTACCCGTGCGCCTTGCGCCCAGCCGGCTAGCTGTTCCGCCCCGGAGGTGGTGGTCCCCAGGGCCAACTGAAAGCCGGGACCGATGGGATTGGTGGCATCTACGATGATTTTGCCGGTCACATCCCCCAACGCCTCAATCACCTGTTGGTTGGTGTTCCACGGGGTAGCGAGCACAATCACGTCGGCCGCTGCTCCGGCTTCGGCTATGGCGGCGGCGCTGGCATTTGACCCCGCTGCGGTCAGCGCCTCGCGGACTTTCTCGCTGTGCGGGTCGCGGCTGCCAAAAATAACTTCGTGGCCCTTGCTGGCCCAGCTCGTTCCCAGAGCGCGGCCAACATTTCCTGTACCAATTACTGCAATTTTCATTTTTGTTCCTCCTGAAAGTATTTGCCAGTCTATCACATGGGGGTATACTTGTGAAGTATGCACTTTATTGTAATATAGTATCAAAAAGGAAACTAAGGGTGAATATCGTCTATAAACGCATTCACGTTTGTCCGGTCGAAACCTGCCTGGAATTATTGAGCGGCAAATGGAAGCCGCGTATCTTGTGGAAGCTGCACCAGCACGGCGTGGTCAGGTTTGGGGAGCTAAGACGCGGTATACCCGAAATCACGGCCAAAATGTTGACTCAACAACTGCGCGAATTGGAACAGGATGGGTTGGTTACCCGGCGAATTTATGCCGAAGTGCCGCCCAAAGTAGAATATTCCATGAGCGACTTTGGTCAAACGCTCAAGCCGGTGCTGGATATGCTGGCCCGCTGGGGCACGGAAAACCACGCCGATATTGTGAGGATTTTGGAGCAGCAAGGCCACGAAAAAGCGGCCTGATTTGCCCTGGAAAACGGCTGTAAAAAATGGGGTCCAAAACTTGCTTTGGCTTTTCAAAGCAAGCTTTGGACTCCGGTTCTATTCTGAAATTGAACAAAAGGCAGGGTGGGTTGAGCCACCCTGCCTTTTGTGTTTCGCTCAAAAACTTTACCTGGGCATGGTCTCAAAGAATTGTTCATCCACGTAGCACCAGACCCATTCCTCGCCGGGTTGGAACGATTGAATCAGCGGATGGGTGGTGGCGTGAAAGTGCTTGGTGGCATGCTTATTGGGCGACGAGTCGCAGCAGCCCACATGGCCGCAAATAAGGCACATGCGCAAATGCACCCATCCATCGCCCGTTTTTAAACAATCCTCGCAGCCCTGGGCGCTGGGCGTAACGTCTTGAATTTGGTCCAGATGTTGGCATTGCATGGTGAAAACCCCTTTCTCATCAAACGAATAATTCGTGGTGCGTGTTGCGTGTTCCGTGAGAAATGAATAACGGAACACGCAACACGCACCACGTTTAAGTTTATAAGGGTGGGAGTCTATTCAATCTTCCCCACCGGCAGCCGCACGATAAACCGGGTCTGGCCCGGCTGCGACTGCACGTCAATCGCCCCGTTGTGCTGGGTGATGATCCGGTACACAATATCCAGCCCCAGCCCACTGCCCACGCCGACTTCTTTGGTGGTAAAAAATGGTTCAAACAGGCGCGGCATCACTTCCGGCGGAATACCCGGCCCATCATCCGTAATTTCGACCATGGCGTAATTATTCTCGCAGCGGGTGATAATTCGCAGTGTGCCCTGGCCGTGCAGGGCGTCGGTGGCGTTATCAATCAAATTGGTCCAGACCTGATTGAGTTCGCCGCCGCGCGCCTGAATGTGGGGCAGGTCCGGGTCGTATTCACGCCGCACTTTGATATTCTTGAGCTTGTGATTCATCACGGTCAGAGTGTTGTCCAGGCCCTTGTGCAGGTCAACTTCCTGGATGGGAGCCTGGTCCATATAGGTGTAGGATTTGACTGCTGCCACCAGATCGGCAATGCGCTGGGTGCTCTGTTCGATTTCGTTGAGGAGGTTGGCCGTGTAAAGGCTGCTGTGCAGCCACGACAACACATCGCCGACACATTCGCGCTGGATATCTTCGACCAGATCACTCAATTCAGCCGGGGTTAGCCCGGTGGTGGCGAAAGTGGCGGCCATCTCCCAGGCTTGAGCCACGCCATGTTCTTCAAGCCACGCGCCAATTTCATCTTCCCGGTCAGCCTGTTCCAGCGGACTCAACGGCGGCAGGGTGGCGGCCCGAGCCGTGATTTGCTGTTGAAACGCGGCCAGCCCGGCCAACTGCTCATCGTCCGATTCCAGGGTGTTGAGTTCCAGCGTGTGGGCCTGCAATTTCGGCAGTGCTTCGCGCAGGGTTTTGGCGGCTCGACGGGCAGCGGCGGCAGGATTATTCAACTCGTGGGCCAGCCCGGCCGACAATTTGCCCAGGGCGGCCATTTTCTCCTGCTGCTTGAGGGCCGTGGCGATGCCGGCCATACGTTGAGCGGCAATCTGCAAAATGCGCGTCCCCACCACGGGGCAGACAGCAAAAAGCTGGCGAAAATTCGGCTCGTCAAACACCATCAGTCGGCTGGGTAGAATGGCGCATGAGTCCACCTGCGAGACCGTGCCGTTGAGCAGGGCCATCTCTCCGCCGATAATGCCACGCGGCGTGGTCCCCAAAACGGTGCGGCTGCCGTTGAGGGTGCGAGTCACCTGGAGTTCTCCTTCCAGAGTAATGTAAAATTGACTCACCGGCTCATTTTCGATGAAAAAACAGTCGCCCGGCTGGAGCTGAACTTCGTAGCTGTGATCGAGCAGCCATTGCAGCTCCGCCTCAGAAACGTCTTCAAAGAGAGGAATTTGATACTGCTCGGGCATGGCTACCTCACTTTGCTCAGATACTGGTGGATAAACTGGACCGTCACCGACCCCTCACCCACCGCCGAAGCCACCCGTTTGACCGAGCCGGCCCGCACATCACCTACGACAAAAATCCCCGGCACACTGCTTTCGGTCAGGAAGGGTTCCCGGTCCAGCGACCAATCTTTTTGGCCTGGCCGTTTTGCAGCAGTTTTGACCCGGTCAGCACAAAGCCATGCTCATCCATTTTGACCACGCCCGACAGCCAATCGGTGCAGGGAATTGCGCCGATAAAGATAAACAATCCGGCAGCAGGCGCAGTCTCTTCAGCGCCACTGAGAATGTGGCGCACGGTTACGGCTTCCAAATGCCCATCGCCGTGGACTGCCGTCACCTGGCTTTCCAGGCGGACTTCGATTTTGGTGTTGGTTTCAATTCGCTCGACCAGGTATTGCGACATCTTTTTGGCCAGCGAGTCATCCCGCACCACCATCACCACTTTGCCCACAGATTGGGCCAGATACAACGCCGCCTGCCCGGCTGAATTGCCCGCCCCGACGATAAAAACCGGCTGGTCGGCGCAGGCGCTGGCCTCGGTCAGCGACGCGCCGTAATAAACCCCGGCCCCGGTTAACGGCTCGATACCCGGCACATTCAGTTTGCGATACTCCAACCCGGCCGCCACGACCAGGGCATGACAGGAAATTTCACCGCCATCGGCCAGTTTGAGGATGCGGTATGGTCCTTCGACGCGCACGCCGGTGGCCTCCTGCGGCGCTAAAATTTCCACCCCAAAGCGTTTGGCCTGGGCCGTAGCCCGCCGGGCCAGGTCGGCCCCGCTCAACCCGGAAGGGAAACCGAGATAATTTTCAATCCGGGAACTGGTCCCGGCCTGTCCCCCCGTTGCTTCCCGCTCGATCAGGACCGTGCGCAGTCCTTCCGACGCGCCGTAGACCGCCGCCGCCAGCCCGGCGGGTCCGCCGCCCACAATCGCCAGATCGTAAAAGGGCTGTTCGGCCTGGGTTTTGAGACCCACTTGAGCGGCTACGATTTGAGGCGTCGGAGCGGTCAATATCTCGCCCTCAGGCGTAACCACGACCGGCAGTTTTGTTTGCCCCAACCCAAATTGGGCCAGCAATGAGCTGGCCTCTGTGTTCAGCTCAATGTCAAAATATTGATAAGGTACATGGTTGCGGGCCAAAAAATCCTTGAGTTGGTGGCTTTCGGGCGACCAGCGATGGCCGATGATGCGGATGCCGCCAAAGGGTGGGCGATAACTGCCCTGCCAGTCTTCCAGCAGATCATCCAGCACCGGGTAAAGTTGTTCTTCGGGCGGGTCCCACGGTTTGAGTTAGATAGTAATGGACAG
>JAAUSP010000378.1 GCA_012032575.1 Anaerolineales bacterium
TGTGCAGTTCGTGGATTTTGGTGCGGGTCCGTGACAAAATTTCCCGGAAAACGCCCCGGCCCGCCCCGTCACATGGCGTCAGTGACCACTTTCAATTCGCCGTTGGAGATGATATCCATGTTAATCAAATTGGTGGTCAGGTGCTCATAATAAGGCCAGGCCGGGTCGAACTTGCGGATCAAACCGCGCTCCTCGGCCAGCTTATAATCCATCAGATTCATGCCGTGCGGCTCGTGCAGCGAGTAGAGTTTTTGGGCAATAGCCTGGGTTTGATATTTGGGGGCCGACCCGCCATAAGCAGCCTTGACTTTAAATCCATTATAGCGGGGCGGGTTGTGGCTGGCCGTAATCATCACCCCGCCGGCCGCTTTTTTGTGAACAATGTTGTAGCTGATGGCCGGAGTTGGCGCATCGGCGCGGGCCAGATAAGCGGTGATGCCATTGGCGGCCATCACGCGGGCCACCTCGGCGGCAAAACGATCTGACAGAAAGCGGGTATCAAACCCAATAACAATCTCCGGCTGAATACCCGGTTCAGCCACATCAATCAGGTAACTGGCGACCGCCTGACTTACCAGGCGCACATTCTCAAACGTGAAGGTCTCAGCGATGACGGCTCGCCAACCGTCGGTACCAAAGCGAATGGTCATGCGTGGGGTCTCCTTGTGAAGTAGTCTTTTATGGTTTTGTGAAACGTGATGCGTGATACGTGAAAACCTTTCACGTTTTGCGCATCACGTTTTAAACGGTTTGATACGCCTGCCAGCGGTCTTCGAGATAGGGCCGGGTTTCTTCAAACTCGACCGCCTGGGCAGCGACCGTTCCTTCGTGGCCGACGACTGATAAACCGGCCACCTCCTGACTGAAAGCAGCCAGGCGACCCTGGTACAACGGCCAGAGCGAGCTGACAATCTGGGCGGGGTCACAATCACCTTTATTAAAAACCACCGCAAAATCATAAATAATCCGCGCCCACAAATCGGCCGGAAAATAGAAGCGGTCTGGCGGCAGCACCGCCAGGCCCTCAATTGCGCCCAGGTTGGCCGGGGTCAACACTTGCTGCCACAAGGCGCGATATTCTATCCAGCCCAGGGCCAGCCGGTCAAGGAGGGGGTCAGGATCAATTTCAGACGTAAACGCTGGATTGGTTTCGGTAATGACCGGCGACATAAATTCGGTCAGGGTTGAAAGCGAGCCAAACTGACTCACTTTGAGCCAATGCTGCCGATAATCGTAAACCTGGCGAAGCATGGCGCTGATAACCGTTTGAAATTGCGCCTGTCGCTGGACCGCGTGCTGCCGGACAGCTCTTTGTTCGGCCCGATTGGTCGGAGCCGGCGGTTGAAAGGATAGTTTTTCGCCCAGGGCCGACTGGACCACTCGCCAGGGGCCAAGCACCGCGTAAGTATTCAACCAGGGCGGCAGGCCAAAAGTGGCCGCTTCGGTTTCCCAGACATCCTCATCCAGCGCCGCGGCGGCCAGACGGGACGAGAGGGCAAAATCAGGGGCGGCGGGATGGCGCATGCTCTGGCCCCACAGGGCGCGGAAAAGCGGATAGACAATCAGATCGCTCACCGCGCCGTCGGGCAAAGGCCAGCGATAGCGGGCCGTGACCAGGTCAGCTTTGTCCTCCAGGATCAAATGGGCCAGACCGGGCAGCCAGTTGGGGGTGATGCTGCGCGTGTGGCTGTCCAGAATGACGATCGCTTTGGCGTCCAAAGCCAGGGCCGCGTCGAAAATGGCGGCAGCGGCGCTGCCCGTGCCCAACAAGCCTTCATAGCGGGCGGTAATAATCGTATCCCGGAAGCCGTTGTTCCCGGCCTGAGCTGCCACCGCCCGGCGAGTCGTTGCTTCCAGACCCGCGTCGGCATTAATCAGAACAGTACGGAGCTGGGGATAATGCTGGCGCACGCCAACCAGCGCCGTTTGGGCCACGTGGGCGGCGGCCTGAGCATTTTTATAAGTCGGCAAGCCGATGACCAGATCCGCTTCGCCGATATTTTTTAATTGGCGCTGCGCTCGCGGGCGCAAAATGGGATGGTACATACTAATTGTGAATTATGAATCGTGAATTGTGAACGATCAAACGGTAACTACCCAGACATGTCATTTCGACCGAAGGGAGAAATCTCTGAGGTCTATGTAGCACCATTAGGGATTTCTCGGCCTACGGCCTCGAAATGACATGTGAGATATGTAACTCTCATTAATTTCACCAGACCAAAATAAAAGTCAAATCATTGACATTGGTGTTGGTAGGCCCGGTGATAATCAGGTCATCCAGGGCAGCAAAGAAATTATACGAGTCGTTGCGGCTCAGGTACTCGACGGGCGCTAAACCGGTGGCTTGCGCGCGGGCAACGGTTTGGCCATCGGCAAAGGCGCCGGCGGCATCGGTGGGGCCATCGCTGCCGTCGGTACCGAGGCAGGTGATGAGGAGATTCGGCCAGCCGGTCAAGGCCAGAGCGGCGGCCAGGGCCATTTCCTGGTTGCGCCCGCCGCGTCCTTTGCCCCGCAGGGTTACGGTGGTTTCACCGCCCAGAACCAGGCAGGCCGGGCGCGCCAATGGACTTTCATCGCGGGCCAGCCCTTTGGCCAGCGCCGCGACCACCCGGCCCACTTCCCGCGCTTCCCCCTCCATAAAAGTGGTCAACACCTGCCCGGCAAATCCAGCCGCCTGAGCCGCTTTGACAGCGGCTTCAGCCGCCAAACGGTTGTTGCCGATAATGACATTGTGAACCCGCTCAAAGAGAGGGTCGCCCGGTTTGGGCGTGTCAGGCACTGCGCCGGCACGTCCGGCTTGCAATCGCTCGATGACCGTTGCGGGCAGGGCATTTTGCAATTGGAACTGTTCGATGATGGCCCAGGCGTCGGCAAAAGTCGTCGGGTCGGGGACGGTGGGGCCGGAGGCAATCACTTCCAGCGGGTCGCCGACTACGTCCGATAAAATCAAGGCATAGACCGTCGCCGGGGCGGCCAGCCGGGCCAATTGTCCCCCTTTGACCGCCGACAAGTGCTTACGGATGGTATTCACACCGTTAATGGTCACACCGGCGGCCAGAAGCGCCCCGGTGGTGGCCTGTAGATCACCCAGAGTCAGCGGTTCGGCGGGCAGGGTTAGCAAAGCCGAACCGCGCCCGAAATCAGGCAAAGCACGATGTCGTCCGCGGTGGCAGCGCGGAGAAGCCGGGCGATTTCCTGGGCAGCCAGCCAGCCCGCCTCATCCGGCACAGGATGACCGGCTTCGACAATGCGGATAGTGGAGGGGCGGTGGGGGCGGTGGTGTAGCCATATTTGACGATCACATGACCGGCCGCGATTTTGTCGCCAAAGATTTCCGTCACGGCGGCGGCCATCGGGGCGCTGGCCTTGCCCGCCCCAACGACAATGATCCGGCCAGGGGTTGATTTGATCTGGCTGACCAGTTCCGGGTAGCGGTTAAAATAATTTTTAACGGCCGCCGCCGGGTTCACCGCGGCTAAAGCGGCGTGAATCATGGGCCAAGCTACCTGGCGAGCTTCAAAGGGTGATAGATTCATGGGTTTAACGCATCCATTGCTGTGGCGGTAGCTTCGTCGGGAGTGGCTTCGCCCCGGATAACCTGCTCAACGGCCTGCTGGAAAATTCGGCCCAGTTGATCGTAACCCTGAAAGCCGGGCTGCGGTTGAGCGGTATTGAGTTGTTTGTTCAGAAAAGTCCAATAAGGGTCATTCCCGGCCAATTGCTGAAAGGCCGTATCACGGCTGGGAATAGAGTTATTGATATTGTTCCAGGTGGCGTTGTTGCTGGTTGACAAAAACCACTCGATTAAGCGCAGGGCGGCGCGTTGGCGTTCAAGATCAGCGGTAATCAAAACTAATACCCACCCATGCGTAATTGTTACCGGCGTGTCATCTTGGTCGGACACGGGCAAAGCAGTAAAGGAGCTGTTGGTCAGAGCGTCCCGGTCGGCCAGATATTGACGCACACTGATTTGAGTCAGGCCGGTTTGGTCTTCCAGGTAGAGGGGCCACAGTTCTTCGCTGGTGGCAGCCTCTAAAAGGGTGGGATCAATGACCCCAACTTCGATCCCCTGCTGGTAAAACATCAAAACGCGCCGCAACACCCGCTCGTCAATTTGAAGCGTCCCCTGATCATTATGAAAGCTGCCTTCGGCGGAAAAGTATTGAGCCAGGGTGGCATCGTTGATCAGTCCGTTGGTACCTTTGGCCGGAAAAAGATAGCGGGTGTTACTACTCAGCACATCACTCCATAAAATGGGGGTGGAGGTAAAGGTGCTGGTACTAAAAATGGTGTGTTCCATTTCCAGGCTCATAGGCACACCCACCAAGCGCTCGTTAACCGTACCCATTTTTCGGGCGGCAGGGAGCAAATCCTGAACAATGGAGCGATCCAGGCGATTGTCCAGCGTTTGCAGCAGGCCATCCGTGTAAGCCTGTTCAAGATCGGTCGCATTCATAATGGCCACATCGGGTAAAATGGTGGGTGCGGCTTCCCGGGCAGTTCGCAGGAAATCTAAAACGCCGCCTTTGCCGCTTGGTTTTTTGAGCAGTAACTTAACCTTAATCGCCGGGTTATTGGCTTCAAATGTGCGTAAACTCGCGGTCATGAAACTGCCCAACTCCTGCGGAGCTTGAGGTGAAATTGCCTCAATGGTCCAAAAGGTGAGGGCCACTCCCTCAGTTTCGGGTGTATGGGTCGCCGTTACCGTTGGGGTTGTAATTAAAGCGGGTACGGTCGCCGGGATAATCTTAGCCGTAGGTTGAATTGTCGGCACAGTTTGATTTATTTCGCTGGGTAGGGTGACAGCTTGACACGCTACGATAAGGGTTAGAGGCATACTCATCAAGAGCAGTATCAACCCGTTGACCCAATTAGTTTTTTGCGATAAATTCATACAGCTTCCTTAATCTTATAAAAACACCATCGGTATTATACCATAAAAGAGCTTTGCTGATTCGATGGGGTTCTGCTAGAATGGGGGCTTGCAGCTTAAATTTTAGTAGTGGGGAGCAGTTCAATGGATTTAGCGTCAACTATTCGGAGTGTACCTGATTTTCCTATCGCGGGTATTTTGTTTTACGATATCACCACGTTGTTAAAAAATCCCGTTGCTCTTAAGGAGGGTATCGACCGGCTGACTGCACAATACCAAAATACCGGGGTGGATATGGTCGTCGGCATCGAATCCCGTGGTTTTATTTTTGGTATTCCATTAGCTTACAATTTAGGGGTTGGCTTTGTGCCAGTGCGGAAACCCGGCAAACTACCCGCCGAAACCATTGCCGAAAGTTACGCCCTGGAATATGGCACAAATACGTTGGAAGTACACGTAGATGCCATAGAAAAAGGCCAAAAAGTATTGATTGTAGATGACTTATTGGCCACCGGCGGCACCGCCAAAGCAACCTGCCGCCTGGTGGAAAAATTAGGCGGCCAGGTGGTGGGCCTGGCCTTTGCGATTGAATTAACTTTTTTGAATGGCCGCGATGCTTTAAAGGGTTACGACGTTTTCTCGCTACTTCAATACGATACGTAATGCCCCCCAAACGCAGGTCGCAGACCGCGATTGGACTTTAACAGGTTATGCCCAGCGATCTTATGCGGCCAATTTCAGCATTAAGGTAGCCAGAGGGGGTAAGGTAAGGATTAATGACTGAGCGTGGCCGTGCCAGGGTGTTGGTTCGGTCATTTTGCCGCCGTCATTGCCCATATTGCCTCCGCCATAATGGGCCGAGTCACTGTTGAGTATCTCTCGATAGTAGCCCGGCCTGGGCACTCCGACCCGGTAATTGAGGCGGGGCACCGGGGTAAAGTTGGTCACAACGATCAACGACTCGATCCGTGATTTGGCGTTGCGTATAAACGTAAAAACGCTGTTATCGCTGTCGTTGGCGTCAATCCAGGTGAAGCCGGTCCACTCAAAATCATCTTCGTGCAGGGCCGGCTCGTTCTGGTAAAGATGGTTCAAATCTTTAACAAAGCGCAGCACCCCCTGGTGCTTGGGGGACGTTAAAGCCGACCACTCCAGGCCGGAATTAAAATTCCACTCCTGCCACTGGCCAAACTCACCGCCCATAAACAAGAGCTTTTTGCCGGGGTGGCCCCACATATAGCCGTAATAAGCCCGCAAATTGGCAAATTTCTGCCATTCATCGCCGGACATTTTGTTAAGCAGAGAGCCTTTGCCATGCACTACTTCGTCGTGCGAGAGGGGCAGGACAAAATTTTCGGTATAGGCGTAAAGTAAACTAAAGGTTACGTCGTTATGGTGATAGCGGCGGTGAATCGGCTCTTTGCTCATATATTTCAAGGTGTCGTGCATCCAGCCCATATTCCACTTAAGGGTAAAGCCCAGGCCGCCCATATAAGTGGGCCGGGAAACCATCGGCCAGGCCGTTGATTCCTCAGCGATGGTCAACACGCCGGGGAACAGACCGTGGACCACTTCATTGGTTTTGCGTAAAAAGCTGACTGCGGCCAGATTTTCGCGGCCGCCGTATTCATTGGGCACCCATTGGCCCTCTTCGCGCGAGTAGTCCAGATAAAGCATCGAAGCGACGGCATCTACCCGCAGCCCATCAAAGTGATACTTCTCCAGCCAAAAGACAGCATTGGAGATGAGAAAAACCCGCACCTCATTGCGGCCATAATTAAAAATCAGCGTGCCCCAGTCCTGATGTTCGCCCTGACGCGGGTCGGCGTGCGAGTAGAGATGGGTGCCATCAAAGTAATTGAGACCGGCCCCATCCTTGGGGAAATGAGCCGGCACCCAATCCAGAATAACGCCCAGATTGTGCTGGTGACACTGGTCAACAAAGTACATAAAATCTTCGGGGGGGCCGAAACGGCTGGTAGGCGCGTAGAAGCCCAATACCTGGTAGCCCCCAGGAGTCATCCAGGGGGTGCTCGGCAACAGGCAGCAGTTCGATGTGGGTGTAGCCAAGTTCCGCCACATAAGGAATCAACTGGTCGGCCAATTCGCGATAGCTCAGATAGCGAATCCCCCACTGCTCATCCGCTGTCCTGCGCCACGATCCCAAATGAACTTCATAAATGGCCATGGGCTGGTCAAAAGCCTGCCGCCGGGTGCGGCTGCTCATCCAATCGGAGTCGCCCCATTGGTAGCGGTCAAGGTTAGTAACCACCGAACCGGTCTTGGGCCGCTGTTCCATGGCAAAGCCGTAGGGGTCGCTTTTATCAAAACTCTCACCCTTTTGACTAACAACACGATATTTGTACACCGTATATTCGGCCAGGCCCGGCACAAACAGAGTCCAGATGCCGCTGTTGTTGGGGTGCATCGGATGGCTTTCACCTCTCCAACCGTTAAAATCACCCATCACATAAACTTGCCGGGCATTGGGAGCCCACACGGCAAAGTGAACTCCTGTTGCCCCGTTTAGTTCGGTCAGGTGAGCACCCATTTTTCGTAAGCGCGCTCGTGAGTACCTTGCCCAATCAAGAAGACATCAAAATCGGTTA
>JAAUSP010000379.1 GCA_012032575.1 Anaerolineales bacterium
ATTACTTTGGCGGGCGGGAACTGCGGGAATGGCAGTTCTATTGGCACCACGCGGCCCAGACTCAATTATCGTAGTGTGGGTGGGGTTGGCAGTGGAAAAACTGTGGGCGCGGGCCTGAGCTATGCGGCATTCGCCGCGATGACGCCGGGCTATGAATATATGAACGTGGCCCCGACTGCCTGGCAATCGGCCCTGCAATACCGGGCCATTCTGGCCGAAGCGGCGGATAAGCCCTTTGAAAAGTTCATTTACAAGTACGCTGAACGGCCCTACCCTCGGATTATTCTGAAGCACAATGGCATTGGCGAATCAACGATGTGGTTTATGAGCGCCGCCGATGACGCCGAGCGCATCCAGGGGGTCAGCCTCGACGCGGCCAATGTGGACGAGTGTGGCGTGCTGATTGATGGTTCGTGGCTGCTGACGATGCTCATCTCCCGACTGCGCGGCACGGTCAATATGCGGAATGGTCGCGAGCGGCCCCGGCAGCGTCGGCTCTCCTGCATCACGGCCAACTATGAAGTCGCGCCGCCCTGGTTGTGGGAGAGAATGGACCGGATGTTTGAGCAGCCGGACTATTTCCTCTCGATGGTCATCAAGTCCGAGGATAACCTGAGCAAAGAGGATATTGATTCGTTCAAGCTGGTCATTCCCAAAGACCAGTGGGAAATGATGCTGGAGGGGAAGAAACCCGAAGGCTCAGGCGAGCACTTCCACGTCAATTCAGTGACCGCGTGTGAGGACTGGAGTCTGAATCGTCACGCCCAGTATCATCTGTTGGAGAAGGAAGTGCCTACCCCGGAGTGGGCTTACGAGGAGAATCCCGGCGCGGGCTGCGTTCACTTCGAGATGCCCAGCGAGGCCAGGAAGGGGCGCAACTACCTGCTCATCGGCGATCCGGGTAGCGACAATCCGCCGCGCCGCAATGCAGGCGTGATCTGGGTGCTGGACATTACCGACTTTCCCCGGCAGCGGGCGACATTGGTCTACTTCAAGTGGGTGTATGGTAATGGCACTTACGACAACTTTTTGACCGCTTATGAGTACGCTTACCGCAAATACCGGCCCCTGGACAGCCTGATCGATTCGACCGGGACGCAGAAACTTTGGAATGAGCAGGTGCTGTTGGACCGGGGGATTCAGGCTGCCGGCATGAACTTCAGCGGGGATAAGAAGGGGATGCTCGTTGCGGCGATGCGCCTGGTTGAGCGGCAGCTCATTCGCTGGCCTTATATCCAGGGCATACGGGGGCAACTTCTGACCTACAAGCTGGCTGAAGATAACAAACTGCCCCAGGACATCGTGGCCGTGCTGATGATGGCCGCCTATTTTCTCAGAATGTACCAGTGGGAAGATTACGCCGAGGAACACCAGCCGGAGACGCCGGTGGTGATGGCCCCAGCCCATGATACTCGCCAGAGGGTGCTGACGCCCCCGCACGGTGGGTCTGTCCTAACAGGATAGACAGCTATCAATGAATCAAAAAGCCTCATCGAATGATGAAACCTTTTGATTCAAAAATATTGCAAATCGAATAATATTGGCAAAAAATTGAAATGATTTTTGCACGTTTTCATGTTATAATTGGCTTAATCTTCGTTTCAAAAATATTTATATTCGCTTGCTATAGATTCCCAAACTGAGGCTCTACCCAATCTGGCTGTAGTTCATTGTTGAATTCGCTCTTGGTAATGGTTTCTAGCGATCTGTGTACCTAACCTCGCTTACCCAGAAGTTAGTGATCTTTTTCTGATCGAAAGGGAAAACCATGATCAATAATATATTTTGTCCAAAGTGCGGGCACTCTAATTCTACAAGCGATATTAACTGTAAGCGCTGCTCTGTAGATCTAGCCCAAGCTATGAGTGAAACAATTATCTTTGAACAGCCATTACCACCACCTATTGAGGTACGCTTACACCATTTGCAAAGCAAACATAATTCTACCCGCAAAGCAGCGGCCATAGATCTTGGTAGTTTGAATATAAGCAATGAACAGATTATCACTTTGCTTGAAAAAGTCGCCACATTGGATAGTAGTAAAGAGGTTGCACAAGCAGCCCATAATGCTCTACAAGCGCCAGCACATCAAAAAGTACTCATACACCTGAGGCGACAATCCATCATATCCAATCTCCAAGTGCCTCAACAGGGTAATGGGGTTACTGCGTTTAAATTTTTGGGACGAAAATCTGCAACTAACAGATTTAAATGGGTGCCCATTTCAGATACAGAATCTTCTATTGAACTAACTCGGGAAAAAATGTCCAGGAGTATCACCTATTCCTTAGCTGCTGCATACATTGCCAGCAAAAACTTCCCCAAGAAAGAGAATCTGCCAGGGTCCCATTCCACCCCCTTTCAATAATTTTGGCCATCAATTACTTCTTGACTACAAACTATTAGTTGATATTGTTTGGCAAATCGTTGCTGATATTCAATTAACTCTGGAGAAGGTACCGAAGAGCAATAGCACAGCAATAGCTCTTGGGATTGTTGCTACTATAGTTACCGCTATATTGATACTGTCCGTTGAACCTGAAGCTTTTTGGTTGGCGTTGGGAGCAGGTTTTGTAGGGTATTTGACTGGTAACAGCGTTGATCAATATTCAAGGCAAAAACAATTAAGGAAAGAAGTTGCTTATATTCGTGCTCAAGCATTAGAAAAGCTTATTAGTGGAAATTGGAGATTAGAATATAAACCAGAGACAGAGAAAAATAAGGAACTGGATCACCTTGTAGGAAACGGTACCTTAGAGGGTGACAAAAATCCTGTATTAATAGTTCTCAACGAGCAGCATCCATTTCCAGGCTATGGTCGACTACAGGCTGAAAGTCTCTTTGTATGTAGGCCACAAAAAAATAATTCTGAAAGCATATCTACTTCTACTACTATCGGGCAGATTCGTGAGGCGATTTCAGAAAAAATTGTAGAGACCGTATCAAGATATGAAACGAAAGAAGTCAGTTTTGGTAACGTTATAGTTATTCACGGGAATTCTATAGCTATTGATAGTCCATGGTTGGACCAAAATAAGGTGCCACCTCTTTGGCTTAACAAAGACAAATTTGAGGATGTGGAGTCAATTGATAAGAAAGCATCTGTTCGTACTTACTTTGCAACACAGGTTATGTTTCCGCAGTATATGACCACAGCGACTTTTTTTATACGTGCCTTTATGGCCGGTAATGCAGCTTCGTGCCAAATTGCTGTTACAACTTTAGGCCCGTTAGTATTTGGTATTGATTATTTTAATAAACGGTTGTTAAGATCTAGAATGGAAATGGATGGTACTATAGAAAAAGTTACAAAAAAACTTACTACAAAGAAACTCACGACAAAAGATACCACTTCCTCTGCCTCTCTCGAACAACTCCGCTTAGTGGGTCTGATAGGTCAAGCAGGGGATGATTTTCAATCTCATGTGTATGAGTTTGATATTAAAAGGTTAAATATATCTGAGAAAGAAACTGAAGATTATTCGAAAGAGTTTAAGGAGGCAATCAAAGAGAGCATCAGATGGCCTGGATTTCTTCTGGCCAGGCAGAATTTACGAGAGTTAAATTCACTTACATTTACTGATGACTTCTTTGGTAAGTCCGAAGCCATTGCTTCAGTGAAAACTTTATATGACCAAATAGCAAGAACTTTGTTAGACACTCTTGATACATTAGGCTTTGATATTTCTGCCTACCGTGATAAAGAAGGCAATTATTCTATCAATGCAGACAAAATCGATCAATTAGTTTTAGGTGAACGTATTCAAATTACCCACTTAAAGGAGGTTGAAAAAACAGAAGCAGAGCAACCAACGCCTGCATAGAAGTGCTTTTTTATTATTGGACCAACTCTTTATACTTGAGTTTAGAGTTGAACGGCAACACGAAGCTAACGCTTCGGGGTTGAGCGAACGTTAACAACCTATTCAATTGAGGCCAAAGCCGACTTAGAGGGCCAAAACAGGTCGCTTGGCGGTCGGTTTGGCCGGTTTTTGGCTCTTACGGACCACCGGATAACGCATCCGGGGGGCGGGCCGATAGCCTTCGGCCCGCCCGCGGCCTTTACCAGCCGGTCGGGGCGGTTTAGCCGGGCTACCCAACTTGAGCAAAAATCGGCTGGCCCCTCGCTGGACTTGGCCGGGGGTCAACCACCGCTCCGGCGTCTGGGTGGAGCGGGGATACCAGGCCGGCGATAAGTCCTCGACATCGTGGCCCATCAACAACAGTTGCCAGTAGGCCAGGGCACACAACCACATCCAGCGTTGAATCGCGTCGGGGTCGGTCAGGCAATGGGCGTTCAAGCCCAAGTGCTGTTTCAGAAACCTGAAAGCGTGTTCAATCGCGAATCGCCATAAATACATCCGACAGATGGCTTCGAGGGCGACTGTTTCCGGCCCAGTCCAGAATAGCCACATCGGCCGCTGATAACGGAGCGTCCCATCCGCTTTCAAGAATTCCACCCGCAGGGCCAGGCCGACCAGATTGGGCAGCTTGCGTAAGTGGAGCTTATGCCAAGCCGCCAACCGGACCGTCTGCCGGCCCAATTGGAACGAGCTAGTCTGGTCGGGGTCCCGGCGGGGGTGAGCCATTTTGAAGGCCGGGCCGTGTTTACGCGGCGCTCCCCGGCTGCCCGCCGGTTTCGGCTCGGGCTGTTCATACAGGGTCAGGTTCTGGCGTAACCGGACCAGGGCGATGATCGTCTTGACCACCAGAAACACGGCCAGAAAAACCTGGTTGGCGTACAGGCTGTCGGTCACCACCACTTTCAGCCGACTATTTTGAGCCGCCAGAGCTTTGACCTGGTCAACCGCCGTCTGGTTGTCATTACTGGTGCTCTTGACCCGGCGCACATCCCACGGCGCGACCCAAGACGTCCCTGGTTTGATTAACCGCACCAGCCAGGAGAACTTCTGCCCCAGCCGGACTGGCTCATCCTTTTGGGCTTTCAGTAGCCCCCGCTCGGCCAGGGTCTCCGCTTCTGGCCGTTCATCCGAGGTCACATCTAGCCCATACACCTCATACTCCCCGCTGTGCTCCGCCTCGACTGGCTGAAACTCGGTCAGCAACCGCTGCAACCGTTCCGGCTCCAACCGGCCTTCGCTCAGAACGTCATAAATCGCACTGAACTTCCGCCGGAAGAAACCTTCTTCACTCAGGGCGACCGGTGAACTCACATGGCCGGCCACGGTCAAGGCATCGATTAAATCAAGGGTGGCGTCTGCCCGCTTGGGCAGACTTTGGTATAATTGTTGCCGAAACTGTTGGAAAAAAGTTTTGGTCTCCATACCTTTCTTTTTACCAGCAGTTTCGTTTTTTGTTAAAGTTCAACGCTCAATTTTATCGAACTCTAAACTCAAGTCAGTAGCGGTTCGAGTTATATCAATTCAGGGGTAAGTGAACTATCCTATCCCGATATTCATCATCTTTCGAGGCTATCCATATTAGCAACAATTCTTCAATAGTTTCACCAATGCTCATATTTCGGTTTAATTCAATAATACCCGGAATGTGCCGCCCAGCTATTAAATGGTCGCGTAAATGTCCGGGCATAGATTTACGATTGTTAGTCAACAAAATAAAGTCATTTTCTTCACACCAGCCCAAAATATCTGGATCACTGGCTTCTATGGGCGGCGCACCAGGTGAACCAACTCGCCAAATTACCAGGGTTGGTTCACGTTTCAATAACTCAGTACGGAAAAGTGAATGAACATTTTCGTCCAGCAGGTAACGAACCTTGCTCATGGCGTAGCTAATGCTTTTTGACGTTCTGCCTTGAGCGCCCGCAACCGCACGACGACAGGTGGAGGATTACGGTCTTGTTCTTCCCGCGCTTGACGGCCATACTCTAACCAATCGGTCATATAAGTATCAATTTGTTTGCGGTTATGTAAATAGTAAAGAATCGTGGCATAAATTTGTTCGAGGCTTAAGGTTGGAAAAGTAACGGCAATCGCTTCGGGAGTTTGGTCACGATGAATATATTCATAAAGAATTGACTCAATCCCAATCCGATGGCCTTTAATCCGAATGTCATCAGAGGCAAGAAATTCAAAATAATTTTCTAATTGCATGATAGTACCTCTCAAATTTGGGAGAAATTTCTACGATAAATTATACCATAGGGGAACATTGGCACAAAACAGTTATTGTAGGTAAACCAACAGCCGCCCACCGATGTTATACAGTTGTCAAGTAGCAGAACCTTAAAATTATAAAAAGAGATGCAGATAAAGGCTGAAAAAAGAGACAGCTTGAACCAAACCGACCTCAAACTCAGGGTTGAGCGGTAACTTTTGTTCTGAAGGTTCAACTCAGCGTCCGGTCAGGTTCGCTCAGGTCGCGGTTGTCGCCGGCGGCAGGCAGTAAGTCAATGCATGAGAACCCTCATTACATACCACGCTCCACACCTCACGGCCCGAAGCGACCCCACCTTTTATTGAAGTCAAGTGCGCCGGGCGGAGCGCACCGCGCACTGTATGGCGGCGTAAGTTTTGCAATTGGCCTTTCCTGGTATCATAGCAGGGGTGAGGCGTACAATGGTTTTGTTCTCAATCAAAGTTGAAGTAAAATAACAATAGGAAGATTAATTTTTAAGATTGGAGATTAAACTTATGGTTGAAACCACCCATCCTCAGTCCACTATTGTCAGAACCGAGCGGGGGTTATCCATCAGCGGGAGCCGTATTACCCTGTACAATATTATGGATTACCTTAAAGCTGATTGGCCACCCAAGTTAATTCAGCAATGGTTGGATCTAACCGAGCAGCAAATAACCGAGGCGATGGCCTATATCAATACCCATCAGGATGAAGTAGAGGCCGAATATCAGTTGGTGTTACAGCAAGCGGAAGAAAGCCGAAAATATTGGGAAGATTACAATAAAGAACGATTTGCCCGGATTGCGGCTTTACCTCCCAAACCAGGCCGGGAGGCTGTCCACGCCATAATACAGGCCAAAAAAGCAGAACTTGGAATGGGATGACCACGCTTATTTTAGTGGATCATAACATTGAAGGGTATGCGGTCATTCTATCAGGGGCGTTTGATACAATGGGCTGGTCAGAGTTGTTTCCGGTGCATTTTGTAACCTTCAGAGAAATTGGGTTACTCCCTGATAGTAATGACCGAATAGTATGGCGATTTGCTCAAGCGCACCAGATGATGTTATTGACTGATAATCGAAATATGAAAGGACTGGATTCACTGGAGCAAACCTTACAAGAAGAAAATACCTTAACATCATTACCTGTCTTGACGGTTGGTAACATTGCCCGAATGGTAGAACGAGAATACCGTGAACGGTGCGTAACTCGTTTGGCGGAAATTATTGAAAACCTGGAGAATTATCTGGGAGCAAGTCGTTTATTTATCCCATAGGTGTAGGTTTACCATCAGCCTCGGTTTTAATTCGGAGGGCCGCCCACCGATGTAGTTACAGTTGTCAAGTATCGGAACCTTAAAATTGTAAAAAGAGATGA
>JAAUSP010000380.1 GCA_012032575.1 Anaerolineales bacterium
CGTTTTGGTCTGCCAAATTACCCCCCAGTCCACAGTCGAAGTGCGGCTGATTGAGGCCGGGATTTCCGGGGTTGAGCTGCCGCCGGAAACCACGGCCAGCTTGTTCGACAGCCAGTTGCCGGCCCTCAATCAAAGTTTGAACCAAATGCTGGTCGAGGCCGCCACCCAACTGGGCACACCGCTTGCCCTCACCGGCCTGGGCACTACCGACAGCGAGCTTTGGCTCGAAGCCAGGCTGGCCCCATGAGGCGTTGGGGCTGCACCGGGCTGCTGGCCGGCGCTATTATCGGCGTGCTTCTGCTCATTGGGCTGATCCAGTCCATCCAGCCGGATATCCCTGCCGTTGCCGTTCAGCCGGTCGTCGCCGCTCCTGATCTCACCCTGTTTTTGTCGGAAGAGAGCGTTAGCCGTTCTGCTTCTCAAGCTCTGACCCAACCGGTTGCGATCAATTTTGAGCCGGGCGGCCAGGTCATTCTGACCAGCCCGGTCTCCGTCGCCGGGCTGGAGCCGGTGGTTGATTTGGGCCTGTCGCTGGAACAGCAGGGCAATCAGGTGGTCAGCCGCTTGCACTGGGCGCAGCTCGGCTGGCTGCGTTTGCCGGCCCGCTGGCTGCCCCCGGAACTGGTCGAGCTGGGCGCAGTGCCGGGCCAGCAGTTTACCCGCCAACTCTCGCCCCAATTCAACCTGATCAGCCTGACCACCACCGCCGACGGCATTACCCTTCAGGTGGATTGGGTAGGTAGATAAGCGTGATGCGTGATGCGTGATCCGTGAAAATATCTCACGCATCACGCATCACGTGCCAACTCATATCCTGATGGTTGAAACACAGGTCGCTTGCCGCAATTCGCGCCTGCCGCGTTATTTTGCCCTCCTTAAACTCCGTGTTATACTTGGAACCCATTAAAGATCAGCAGCAAATCCAAGTCTGGCTCTCACGCCTTAAGTGGTTAGGGTAGAGAGCCAGTCAGGTTTTGAGGAAGGTTTGTTTGCCAGCCTGTCATCCCACCCGCATTAGAGGTCATCTGTGTCGTTAAAATTGGTTACCTGCACCGCGCTGGTCTTTTTCACTGCCGGCTGCGGCCCTGCCGTTATCTCTGACAGCGCCCAGGTGAGTCAAGCCCCGGCCAGCGCCACTCCCGCTCCCACCCCCACGCCCTTACCCCCGCCTCCCACCAGCGAGCCAGTCGTCATGGTTGCGACTCAAATTGTCTCGACTGCGTCCGAGCCTGTCCCAACCGCACCCGAGCCGGCTCCCGCTATCGAGGCTATGCCTATCCCCACCCCTGCCGGTCCTCCATTTTCGTATCATGTGATCGAAGAAGGCGAGACGTTAGGTTACATTTCCTGGCTGTATGATACGCCGCTTGAGGAACTGGTGGCCCTCAATAAATTAGCCGGACCGGACGCTATTATCCAAACCGGCCAATCGCTGCGCATTCCCCTGCGCCTCGAGACTACTTCGCCCCAGCAGATGCTTTTGCCCGATAGCGAGGTGGTTTATAGCCCGGCCTATGCCGGCTTCAACATCCCGGAATTTATCGGAAGCAAAGGCGGCTATCTGCTTGGTTACACCGAGTACGTGGACGGCCGGGTTTTAACCGGGGCTGAAATCGTCGAGTTGGTGGCGCAGCAATTTAGCGTGGGGCCGCGTCTGCTGCTGGCATTGTTGGAGCACTACGGCGGCTGGGTCACTAATCCCTATCCCAGCGCCGGAGCGATTAATCGCATGCTGGGGCCGCAAAACCCGCGCGGCAGCAGTTTGTATCTGGCCCTGGGATGGACGGCCAACCGCATCAACGCCGGCTATTACGGCTACAAACGCGATGGCTTTTGGGTTTTCTCCCTGGCCGACCGCCAGCGGGCCATCACGCCTGAAGGATTGAACGCCGGCACCGTGGGCGTCCAGAATATTTTGGCCCTTCATTCGGATCAGGAAACGTGGGCTAAAGAGTTGGGGCCGGACGGTCTGCTGGCCGATTACCGCGCCCTGTTTGGCGACCCGCTGGCACATCCGATTGAGCCGTTGATTCCCAAATCGCTGGTGCAGCCGCCGCTCAGTTTGCCCTGGGCTAAAGGCCAGGGCTTTTACATTACCAGCGGCCCCCATCCCGCCTATGCCGACGGCAGTGCTTGGGCTTCGATTGATTTCGGCCCACCCGATGTCCTGGGCAACTGTTTTTATTCCGCCGAACCCAACACGGCGGCGGCGGACGGCGTGATTGTCGTCGTCCGTCACGGCGCGGTTGAGCTTGACCTCGACGGGGACGGCAATATTCAGACCGGCTGGGTGCTGCAATATCTGCACGTAGTACTGGATGCGGACAAACCGGTGCAGGTGGGGCAGCGGGTGAAAGCGGGCGATATTATCGGCTATGCTTCCTGCGAAGGCGGCCTGGCTAATTCCAGCCACCTGCATTTTTCCCGCCGCTACAACGGCGAGTGGATAGATGCCGGCGGTCCCGTACCGATGAATCTGTCCGGCTGGGTCGTCCAGCCGACCCTGATCGCTTATGAAGGCACTCTCAAAAACGGCAGCGACCTGCGCGAAGCCTGCGAGTGCTGGGAACCTGAGCAGAACTTGATTGTTAATCAATGAAATCGTAACTCAAAGGCTAAGGCTAAGGCTGAGGCTAAGACTGCCAGGCTCCCACGCCCGACACTGCCTGCGGTCGTCGGCGGCGTGGGAGCCGCCTCTACAAGGCTGAGGTTGAGGCTAAGATTGATCTTGCACCCTTATTGAGTTACGATAAAACCTATTGAGGCATTTGTATGGTTGTAGTCAGAGCATTCTTTCGTTTGCTGGTTTTTATTATTGCCATTGGGGCAATTGTGGTGATTTTGGGGGCGGGCTATTGGGCCTTTACCACCCAAAACAGTGAGGCCGCTGCGGCTATCTCGGTTGGTGATTCGTCGGGGCTGCGCTCGCCGGAAAATATTGAGGATTTCTTTATTGGGCTGTACCTGCAAAGCCAGGCTGAAACGATCAACACCCCTATCTCCGATGATCCCTCGCCGGTCCCGTTCACGGTCGAGGTGGGCGAAACGGCGGTCAGCGTGGCTAACAGGCTCTACGAACTGAGTCTCATCTCCGACCCGGATGTTTTCCGCCGCTTTTTGAGCTACAATGGGCTGGATGCGACCCTGGAGGCCGGCGATTATGAGCTGCGGCGCAACATGACCATGCGCGAAGTGGGCGAGACGCTGCAAAAAGCCAATTTTGAAGAGGTTTCGATCACCATTCCCGAAGGCTGGCGGGCCGAGCAGGTGGCCGAACTGCTGACCCAACAGAATATTATGGACGGCGCGGCCTTTCTCGCCGTGGTGCGCCAGGGTGTCGGGGTGGAACATCCGCTGCTGGCCGACCGTCCGGCTGGAGCTTCGTATGAAGGCTATCTCTTCCCCGACACCTATCGCCTGCCGATCAAAGCCACTCCCGAAGATTTGATCCAGCGTATGGTCGAGAATATGGCCGGCAAAATTCCGGCCAACGCTCTCGATATGGCTGCCGGTCAGGGTTACACCTTTTACGAAATTTTGACCGTTGCCTCCATTGTCGAACGTGAGGCCGTGGTCCCGGCTGAACGGCCCACCATTGCCAGCGTTTATCTCAACCGCCTGGCCCAGGGCATGTATCTCCAGGCTGACCCAACCGTGCAGTACGCGATGGGCTACCAGACCGACAGCGGCCAATGGTGGAAAACCCCGGTGCTGCTGGAGGAATATTCACAGGTCAACTCGCCCTACAATACCTACCTCAATCCGGGCCTTCCGCCCGGCCCGATTGCCAATCCCGGCGCGTCGTCACTCAGTGCCACCTTGCAGCCGGAGCAAACCGATTATCTCTTTTTATGGGCTGCGGCGGCGAAGGCGCACATCTCTTCGCCATTGATTTTGCCACGCACGAAGCCAACGTCGCCGCTTGCGGCGGGGGGTGAGAGGGCGAATAGGCGAATAGGCGAATGGCGAATGGCGAATAAATTAGAGTTCACCATTCGCTCATTCGCCATTCGCCATTCTGAGGGGGGA
The DNA here is from genome assembly GCA_012032575.1 of Anaerolineales bacterium. Next base: position 4,030 of record JAAUSP010000380.1, read on the forward strand.
GCTATGCCTGATGAACTAATTGTCCTGGGTTCCTCTTCCGGCTTGCCCACAGGCCGGCGGTTTGCCTCCGGCTATGCGTTGACCGCTGCCGGCAAGCTGTTTCTGCTCGACTGCGGCGCGCCGGTTAGCACCCTCCTGTATCGGTATCAATTGGACCCGGTGGACGTGGAAGCCATTTTTTTGAGCCACTGGCACATGGACCACGTGGCCGGCCTGGGCCTCTTTTTGAGCCAAAACCGACTGTTGAAGCGTCTCGCCCCGTTGACCATTTATGGGCCGCGCGGCACTCGCGGCAAAGTGCGCCGCTTGCTGAGCGACTCGTTTTTGCTGGCCGACGAGTTGGGCTATCCGCTGGAGTTGACCAATATCGAGTGCAACGAGTCCTATCAGGAAGCGCTGCTGCAAGTGACCTATTTCAAAACGCAGCATCTGGAACGGCCCAGGCTCAAAACCCAATTCGGCTCAAAAGCCACCTCCTGCGGCATGGTCATTGACGGCCCCGGCTGGCGCATTGTTTACAGCGGCGATTTGACTTCCTCGCAGGAGTTGGGGCCGTATATCGAAGGGTGTAGTTTGCTCATTCACGAAATGGCCCACCTCCCGCCCGAAGAAGTGGCCACGTTTGCCGCCGCCGCCAAAGTACCTCACGTTCTCATCAGCCACATCGGCCCGGAGTTTGACGAAGCGCCCGAAAAAATTGTCGAGGCCTTTGCCGGCATTTACCAGGGAAAACTGACCGTCGCCGAGGACGGCACACGGGTCCGCTTGTAGACAACGAGCAAGAGAATTAGGGTCCACAGATGAACACAGATTTACACAGATAAATTTTCTAATTCTTATCTTTCTATCTGTGTCCATCTGAGTGTATCTGTGGACCCCTTCTGCTCTGTTAGCTGTGGCTTGTCGGTTTTATAAAAAGTTTGGCTCGCGGTACTCCCCAAAAACCTCTCGGAAGACATCCATAATTTCCTGTAAAGTAACATAGGCTTTGACGGCGTCGAGAATGAAGGGCATGAGATTGGCGCTGCCCTGGGCGGCCCGGCGCAAATCGGCCAGGCAGCGAGACGCGGTCTGCTTGTCCCGCTGGGCCATCACTTCGGCCAGGCGGGCACACTGCCGCTCGTAGCCCTGGGGGTCCATCTCCAAAATGGGGATACGGATGGGGTCGGTGCTGAGGTATTCGTTGACGCTGACAACGGTGCGCTGTTTGGTATCAATTTCGTACTGGTAGCGATAGGCGGCATCGGCGATCTCTTTTTGAAAGAAGCCGTTTTCAATGGCCGGCAGAACTCCGCCGAGCGCCTCGATCCGGTCGAAGTAGGCCCAGGTTTCGGCCTCCATCCGGTCGGTCAGCGCTTCGACAAAATAGCTGCCGCCGAGCGGGTCAAGGGTGTTGGTCACGCCGCTTTCGTGGGCGATGATCTGCTGGGTGCGCAGGGCGATGCGCACGGCCTGCTCGCTGGGCAGGGCCAGGGCCTCGTCCATCGAGTTGGTGTGCAGGCTTTGCGTCCCGCCCAACACCGCCGCCAGCGCTTGCAGGGCGACGCGGGCAATATTATTTTCCGGCTCCCCGGGCGGTCAGACTGACCCCCGCCGTCTGAGTGTGAAAGCGCAGCCGCCACGAGCGCGGGTCGGCGGCCCCGAATTTTTCCTTCATCACCCTGGCCCAGATGCGGCGGGCGGCCCGGTATTTGGCGATTTCTTCAAAAAAGTCGTTGTGGGCGTTGAAGAAAAGCTCAACCGGGGCGCGAAATCATCCACCGCCAGCCCGCGAGCCAGCCCCCCTTTGACATATTCGATGCCGTCGGCCAGGGTAAAGGCCAATTCCTGCACGGCGGTGCTGCCGGCCTCGCGGATATGGTAGCCGCTGATGCTGATGGGATTCCAGCGCGGCAGCTCTTTGGCCCCAAATTCAAGGGTATCCACGACCAGTCGCAGGCTCGGCAGCGGCGGGAAGATGTACTCTTTTGGGCAATGTACTCTTTGAGGATGTCGTTTTGCAGCGTGCCGCCCAGTCTGCTCCGGGGGATGCCGCGCCGGTCGGCCACGGCAATGTACATGGCCCAGATAATGGCCGCCGGACTGTTGATGGTCATGCTGGTGGTGATTTGATCCAGCGGCAGCCCGTCGAGCAATAATTCCATATCGCGCAGGGAGGAGACGGCCACACCGCATTTGCCAAATTCCCCCTCGGCTTCGGGCACGTTGGAGTTGTAGCCATACAGGGTCGGCAGGTCAAAGGCGATGGACAGGCCGGTTTGACCCTGGCTTAGCAGATATTTGAAGCGCCGGTTGGTCTCTTCGGCGCTGCCAAAACCGGCGAACTGGCGCATGGTCCACAGTTTGCCCCGGTAGCCGCTGGCATGCACGCCGCGGGTGTAGGGATATTGGCCGGGCAGGTTGATCTGGGCCATATAGTCGTCATAGCTGGGCTGGCCGGGCGTATACAGCCGCTCGATGGGGGTGGACGAGGTGGTGACGAACTGCTCCTGCCGCTCCGGCATCTGGGCCAGCGTTTCTTTGAGGGTCGTCTCTTCCCACTCGGCTTTGCCGACGAGGTAGGGATCGGTTGGGGTTGGGTCGGTCATGGATTGCCTCCTTATAAAGAGGCGAGGAAGCGTGAGGCGAGGAGGCGAAAGAATCTTCGCGTCTCGTCTCCTCGCGTCCCCGCCTCACTTTTTTGTTTTAGCGGCAGTTCGGACGGGACAGGGGGAGGAGAAATTTGCCCTCAATTATAGAGCGTTTGGGGCCAGTTGAAAAAGCCCCGACTCGAATGAGTCGGGGCTTGTGGGTTAAAGAGGGAAGGCTAATTTGTCAAGGAGTTCTTCCGGGGTAAAAGGAGCGATATTTGAACTTAATACACATTCCCCCGATTATCAATCGCAGTAATACGAATGGTGCGCCTTTCTTCATTGACCGAATAAATGATGCGAATATCGCCCACCCGATAACGCCATAACCCTTTGTACTCGCCTTTCAACTGTTTGATAACCTTCGGATTGGGGTGACGAAAAGGTGAAACATTGCAGATGTAGTCAAAGGCTTCAGCCACCGCCTCTTGTTGTTTACGAGGCAACCGCTTCAGATAGCTGGCTGCACCTGGCGCAATCCGTTCAATCGCAAAGGGGGCTGCCTCCATCATAGCCCCAGTTCTTCCCTCAACTTTGTCCAGCTAACCCCTTGCCCTTCGGCTAACTCAGCCATCCCTTGCTGCACCCCGTTTGTAACAATAGGGTCGGTTTTGACATTGGCCGTTTCCTTCCAAGATTCAATCACCTCAGTTACCAATGACCAATCTCTATCTTGTTCGCTCTGGTTCAAAGCATCAAAAAGCTCCGTAAAAAATTCAGCGATTTCTTCGGCGCTGAAATGTTGAAGCCAGACAAAACTTTCTGGCAGAGTAAACAGGGAGATTTGTCCGTGCGCTTGAGGCAGTGACATTTTGCC
>JAAUSP010000381.1 GCA_012032575.1 Anaerolineales bacterium
CCCTCACCCCCAACCCCTCTCCCAGAGGGAGAGGGGAGCAAGGCAAGAATCCCCTCTCCCTCTGGGAGAGGGTTAGGGTGAGGGCTGTTTTCATTATTCGTGGCGTGCTCAGGCTCGTGATGACTCCTCTGCCCCAGGGTGACGGCTAAAAACAAAAGCAGCGCTACCCAAAAAGCATTGAGCGTATACACCTCGGCGATGGTTGCTTGCTGCCAAAAAACAGGACCGACGGCAAAAAGCAAAGCGCCGATAATGCCGCCGAGATGAAGGGTGAGGTGGAAGGTTGGAAGGTTGGAAAGTTGGAAAGTTGGATTGCTTCCATGCTTCCAGCCTTCCAACCTTCCAGCTATTTGTACGACCAACAAATACACCACCGCCACCGTCGCTGCGCCGAAAAAGGCGCTCATCAGATTGACCCGATAGGCGATGTTGCCAACCGGAACTATCAGCGTAAACAGTTTGCCCAGCAAGGTGTAAAGCGGGTAGCCGGTCGGGTGGGCAATGCCCAATTGATAGGTGACGAGTTGAAATTCCAGGCTGTCGTCAAAGATGGTGACTACAGAAGGGGCCAGGGTAGCAAGGTAAAGGAGAAAGCTGGCAATGAAAAGCCCTCCAGCGACGGTGAATAGTTGGAAGGTTGGAAGGCTGGAGAGTTCGATTCTGAGAGGCAGCCTCCAATCATCCAACCCTCCTCTGGGCCAACCTTCCAGCCTTCCTCTCTTCCATTCCATTCAATTCAACTTTCAGGCTCAATCCCAATTTCAACCCGGCCGGTCATGCCGGGGCGTACCTCAAACTCGCCGCTGTTAAAGTCGAAATAAACGGTAAAGAGGGCGGTATCGCCATCTTTTTGGGTTGACTCCAATTCAATGCGATAAATGACCGCCGGAATGGGCACATTGGGATAAGATTTCAAAAAGATAGTGGCCTGATCGCCCGGTTGAACGTCGGCCAGATTGCGCTCGCTGAAGTTGCTGGTGGCAAAACGCAGCGGCTCCACCTGGGCAATCGTGATCGAGGCGTTGCCGATGGAGACCCCCGGCGCAGCATTGACGCCCGTCACCACCCCATCCCAGGGAGCAATAAGCTGGGCATTGACCAGGTTCTGCTGGGCTTCGGCCACCTGCAACTGCGATTCACGGAGTTTGGCCTCATTCACCGCCTGAGCTTCGGGGCGAAGTCCTGTCTGCAATTTGTCCAGCCGATTTTTGGCCTGGACCACGTTGGCTCGGGCGGCGGCCAATTGAGCTTCGGTGGCCGGTTTGGTGGCTTCATCATACACCGCTTTGGCCCGCTCGTAGGCCAGGGTGGACTGCTGGAGTTCGGCGGCCTGGGGACTCATCCCGACTCCCTGGGCATAAGCCACCTGATCGTACGCTTCCTGGGCCTGGCGCAGCTCAATTTCCCGCATGCGTAAATCGGCGGCGGCCTGGGTGATGGCTTCCTCGGAGGGCAGGCTTTGCAGGCGGGCGAGTTCGGCCTGGGCTGAGGCCAGGCTGGCTTGAGACTCGTTAATATCGCCGATCAGCGCCGGAGCAGTCTCATTGGCAATTTGTGCTTCCAGCGAGGCCAGGCTGGCTTCGGCTCTTTTGAGGGCATTTTGCAGGTCGGTTTCGTCAATGCGGATGAGCAGGTCGCCCGTTTTGACCTGCTGCCCGACGGTGACGAAAACTTCGCTAACCGTCCCGCTCAGGCCGGAGGATTGAAAACTGAAGGTTTGGGGGGGAAGGGGCAAAACCACCTGCCCATCGGTAGAAATGGTAGTCTGGAAAACGGTTATTGGGGTAGGCAGGGGTGTAGGCGTTTGTTCGGGGGTAGCCGTAGCCTGACCAAAATTAAAATTGCTCACCCCTTCAGCGCACGCTGACAGGAACAGTAAGATTAAGGCAATAAGGGAGATGTATAGATATTTCATCATTTCAGCTTTGTGATAGTGTACACAAGATGAATTAATTGCCTAATTTTCGTCATCGGAATCTTCGGGGAACCACAAGCGGCTCATGCCGGCGGCAATATCGGTGAGCCGCTTGAGCGCCCAGGCAAAAACGCCCGATACCACCACCAGGATCACAATATAAGCCGGGGTGGACAAGCCCATCTGCTGTGCGCCCCTGGCAAACAAAAAGACAATCAGGCCGAACAATCCCACCAATCCAAAAGCCAGAACGATGGCCAAAACGATTGACGGCCAAACCGACAGCGGCGTTTTTGGTTTTGTTTTATTTTCCGGCGGGGGGGCAGATTGAGTCATACCGGAATCATAGCCCTGGTATGAACATTTTGGCAAGCGTAAAGGGTACTTTTACAAGAAGCTTGCAAGGGGTATTGACAAATACATCTTTTGATGATATACTAATATACAATTACACGTAATTAATAAATAACCTTTTCGTAATAGGAGATAACAAAAATGACAACCGAAACCAATGGCAATGGTGTAGCCGAAGAAACCGTGGCTGAAGAACCCACCACCTCAACCGATCCCAAGATGGGCAGCGGAAAAAGCTCAGCGGCCAGCAAAACCATCAATGAGGCCATCAAACAGGTGGAGAGCTTCACCGAAAACCTGGGCAAAGCCCTGGGCAGCGCTCTGCAAGATCGGGCCAATGTAGTGATGGTGCGGGTCAACGACGACAGCTTGAGCTATCTGGACATGTTGGTTGAAGCCGACGTGACCAAAAGCCGCTCTGAAAGCGCCGCTTTTCTGATCAACGAAGGGATCAAGGCCAATCAGGACCTTTTCAACCGTATCCGCGAAATTACCGACCAGATTGCCTCTTTAAAGGCCAAACTCCGCGAGTCAGTCAAGGGCGAAGAATAGTTAATTGGAGATGACGACCGGAGACGAGGGACCGATGACCGGTGATAAACACTGGTCTCCGGTCGCCTGTCTCCGGTCTGTTTTTGAGGGGAGAGAGTTGCCATGCTTGATGCATTTTCTAATATCGCCACGGCTTTTGGCCTGTCCACTTCGGCGGGGCTGAACGCTTATTTGCCGCTGCTGCTGGTGGCAATAGCCGCCCGCTACACCGATCTGATCCATTTGAATAAACCCTGGGATGTGATGACCAGCGGCTGGGTCATTGGGGCATTGGCCGTGCTGCTGCTCATCGAGATGACCGCCGACAAAATTCCGGCCATTGACACCATCAACGACGGGGTTCAGACATTTTGGCCGCCCGGTCGCCGGGGCTGTTCTGTTTGCGGCCAGTTCCGGCGTGGTGGGTGATTTGCATCCGGCGCTGGCCTTCATCGCCGGGCTGATATTGGCCGGCAGCGTTCACGTGGTCAAAACCGCCGCCCGCCCGATGGTCACGGCAACCACTGCCGGTACGGGTAACTGGGCCGTCAGTTTGATTGAGGATGTGCTGGCCCTGGTCGGCACAGTTATGGCTATCCTGGCACCTATTCTGGTTGCCTTGACCGCTCTGTTCGGGGTATTGCTGGGATTGTGGTGGTGGGGTCGCCATCAGAGGCGTTTGGTTGCGGTTTAGTCAAAGTTGGACGGCTAAGTCACAAATATTCACATTCAAAAATCAATTTATGTGTCCAGATAATCGCTTTTGAAGGGTACTGTATAAGGTAACGAATAAGTAGGCAACAGGTACAGCTTGAGGTATAATCCAATGACTTTGAAACAAGGAGCTTTTGAAAATGGAAGATTTTACCCAGCCGCAATTGTTAGGGCGTTACATTGTCATTGATCCAAAAATTTGTCACGGTAAGCCAACTTTTCGCGGCACGCGGATTATGGTGGCCGATGTGTTGGAGCAGGTGGGCGCTGGCCTCGCCTGGGAAACTATTATTGAAAGTTGGGATGACAGCATTCCCAGAGAGGCGATTGCCGAAGCTGTGCAATTGGGGCGCGAGGCGTTCCTCAAGCATGCTCCTGAGTTTACTTTAGAGTTAATGCCCGCGTGAACATTCTGGATGAAAATATCCTCAAAGATGAGCGCCAACTGTTGCAACGTTGGCGCGTTGCCATTCATCAGATTGGCTACGATGTCGGACGAAAGGGGATGCAAGATGAAGAGATCATCCCCTTTTTGCATCAACTCCCTCGCCCCACCTTTTTTACCCGTGACGAAGATTTTTATGAACGCAGTTTATGCCACCCTCGATATTGCCTGGTATTTCTGGATGTTGCCCAGTATGAAGTGGCAGTTTTCGTGCGTCGAGTGCTTCGCCATCGAGAGTTTAACACCCAAGCCAAACGAATGGGGACAGTGATCCGTGTCGCTCATGTGGGGTTGTTGGTTTGGCGTTCGCATACGGAGCAAGAAATCCGTTTTGAGTGGGCTAGATAAAAAGACAGCAACGGATAGTGGATTGGTACGAGGTTAAAACTTCTCACCTCGACTGCTTCACAAAATCATACCGGAACTCCACCAGCATAAACTGTCCCGGCCCCAGGTTGACGGTCATTTCGGCCAAATCCACCAATTCGATAATATATTCGCCGGTTGCCAGCGCCCCGAACTCGGTGGCGTACTCGCCCCATTCCGGCTTGTCGCCGGTCAGTTGGGGCTGGCTTTGCCAGGGGCCGCTGCGAATAATAACCGGGTGGTCTTTCAGACCGGCGGCACGCACGGCAATCGTGCCGACCACGCCATCCTGGGTCTGCACAATCCGCCCTTGCCAGGCAAAAGCCGGTGTTGGGGTAAACGTAGGTCGGCGAGTCACCGTCGCCGTGGGATTGGGACGAACAACAGTCACGGCAGGCTGCGTAGCGGTGGCCGCGGCCGTCGCCGTTGGCGTGCGCCGGGGCTGCGCTCCCTGTCCCACCACCGGAGGCTGTTGAGCCAGGGCCAGAGTGGCATAGGTGGCGCTGGGCGAAAATTGAACCTCGGCGGTGCTGCGACCATCCACAAAAAGGCGCAGGCCCGCGCCGGTATGCAGGGCCTCGACCAGGTATACGCCCGGCGATAATTGTCCAAACTCGCAAACCAAACCGCCCAGAATTGGGTTCGCTACCACCTCGCAATAACGCTCGGTTCCCCGCGCCGAGCGGAGCGCTGCCATCTGGCCGGTTCGCCCGGCAATCCGCACCCGGATGATGCCTTCGCTCTGAAGGCTGGCCTGGATGGCGTTGTCATTCTGGCTTAAGCGACCCTCCCAGCCGGTCATCCCCGGCGGCAGCACCTCCAAATCAAAGGCCACCGCGACCCGTTCATTTTCAAGGACCGTCACCGGCAAACTCCGGCCCAGCCCTTCGGGCGAGACAAAATATTGGCCGGGTTTTAAATTTTCAAACAGACAACCATCCGGCTCGGCCCCGGCTTGACCAGTGGTGCAGCGCCGCTCACCGCCGATAGTGTCGAACGCCTGCAACTGGACCGGCAGCCCTTCGATTCCGGCCACTTTGACCACGATGGTGGCTGTAGTGCTGTCCATCGGGGTGCGACCGGCGATGACTCCCAGCCAGCGTGTCACCGGGGTGGGGCTGGGCAGGGGCGTCTCGGTCGGGATAGGAGTAATGGTAGCAGTGGGCAGGGGCGTCTCAGTAGGGACAGGCGTGGCGGTGGGGATAGAGGTAGCGGTGGGTGGAGCCGGCGTAGCGGTCATAGTCGGCAGCAGCGGAACCGGGGTATTGGTTGGGGTGGGTGGAAGGGCCTGCGATTGAAATTCGACCCGGGTTTCGGTGTTGGGCTTAAGCTCGACATCAAAACGAGCATTTAACCCCAGCGGCTCAATGATATATTTGCCGGGGCTTAAACCGGCAAACTCGACGGTATCCGGTCCAAGCTCGTCCGGCTTCTGGCCGGTATCGGCAGTATTGATTACCTGCGACAGAGTAGATAAACGTACTGCCTGATTACTGCGCCCCACCACTTGAATTAATAGCCGGGCAAAAGGGCTGCCGCTCCATTGGACCTGAGAAACCAGCCGCCCGTTCCAGACCTGGCCGCCAATGGGTGTGGCTGTCGGCGTGGGCAAGACGATTTGGGTAGCTTCCGGGATCGGGATTTGCACAAACTCGATGACGGCCAGGTTGTAATTGTCGGCCACTACCTGAGTGCTGACGCCCAGGGTCGGGACGCTCACGTTCCAGTCGCCGGCTGTGACCGGCGCGAATTCGGCGGTATAAGGGCCGTACTCTGGCTTGGTGCCTGATTCGGCGGTAATAAACACATTGCCGCTGCGCAGCTCGATCTTGGTTCCAACCATGCCCTCAACTTTGACTCTGAAAATCGAACCTTCGCCGGTGGTATACCCCAGCGTGTTGCTGACCAAACGGCCCACCCACACTTTGGGGGCGGGCGTTGAGGTAAAGGTTGGTCGTGGAATAGACGTTGCTGTCGGTTGGGGGGTAGAAGTGGGCAGGGTATCCCTGGTAGATTGAGCGGCGGAAACGGGTATACCCGGCTCAAAGCTAAACAGAACCAGAAATCCCATAATCAGAACAGCGAACACAAAGCCGGCAAATTTTGTCACGACAGGAATTTTCCCAACTCATGAAATCAGCTAAAAACTATTAAAATTATACGTCACTGCGGCTGATTCCTTCAAATGGCAAGACCTTAAAGGTTTCACCGAGTCAAAAGGTTTGTTTGCTTCCCCTTCCATTTCAGGTTACAATTTTGATATATCAGTGAGGGAGTAACCGATGGAGATTTTAGGTATTGATATTGGTGGGTCGGGCATTAAAGGTGCGCCGGTAAACATTGAAACAGGGACATTGGTCGCCGAACGGCAGCGTTTCGATACGCCGCAGCCCTCTGTGCCAGAGGCGGTGGGCGATACAGTGGCCGAAATTGCCCGGCGGTTTAACTGGCAGGGGCCAATTGGCTGCACCTTTCCGGCGGTGGTCAAGCATGGTGTTACCCTCAGCGCCGCCAATGTGGATCAAGCCTGGCTTAACTTTGAGGGGCAGAAATTATTCGAGGCCAAAACCGGCTGCCCGGTGCTGCTGCTCAACGACGCCGACGCCGCCGGCATCGCTGAGATGGAGTTTGGCGCGGGCAAGGGTGAGACGGGAGTGGTCATCATGCTGACCTTCGGCACCGGCATTGGCAGCGCCATTTTTGTGGATGGCCGGTTGGTCCCCAATACTGAATTCGGCCACATGGAAATTCGCGGCAAGGATGCCGAGCACCGCGTCGCCGACCGGATTCGGACGGAAAAGGATTTGAGCTGGGAAAAGTGGGCCGAGCGGGTCAACGAGTTTTTGGGCCGGATGGAGGCGCTTTTTTCGCCCGATTTGTTTATCATCGGCGGCGGGGTGAGCAAAAAATACGAAAAGTTTCTGCCGTTTTTAAAAGCCCAGTCTAGAATTGTTCCGGCCCAAATGTTGAATGAAGCCGGTATCATTGGGGCGGCGCTGGCGGCTAAAGGTTTGGTCCGTTAACTTTTCCAACAAAACAATTGAGAAATTTTTATGAATAAATTAAAAAATACTGACTTATCTCTGTGTTTTTATGAGCACGGGCTTGAAAATGAATTGG
>JAAUSP010000382.1 GCA_012032575.1 Anaerolineales bacterium
TTTTTAAATAGAACGCAGATGAACGCTGATAAACGCAGATTTGCACATAAAAAATCAGCGAAAATCAGTTAAATCTGCGTCATCTGCGTTCAAATTTGGGCCAGTTATGAGAAGTGGTGTGTTATGACGGTACAGATAGCCAGACGGCTTTTCACCACAACGGAATACCATCAAATGTTAGAGGCGCGAATTCTCACTGAGGATGACCGGGTTGAACTCATCACGGGTGAGGTGGTCAGTATGTCTCCTATTGGTAGTCGTCACGCGGCTTGTGTGAATAGATTGAATTATTTGCTGGTTGATCGAGCAGGTAAGACTGCTTTGATCAGTGTCCAGAACCCTATCCATTTAGGCGAACATTCGGAACCGGAGCCGGACCTGGCTCTGTTGCAGCCCCGACCTGATTTTTATGTTCAAGCCCACCCCGAAGCGGAAGATATCATCCTGGTGATCGAAGTGGCAGAGAGTTCAGTTGAGTATGACCGGCAAGTAAAAGTACCGCTCTATGCTCAGCATGGCATTGAAGAAGTGTGGGTGGTGGATTTAGCCGGAGGAATGATTGAGGTTTACCGGCAGCCCTTACCCACCGGCTATGGGCAGATTCAAAGTTTGAAGCGGGGTCAAAGCGTTTCGCCTCAGGCTTTTCCTAAGTTAGTGATGACGGTCAATGAAATTTTAGGCTAAAACGGCTCTTGACCTTCCTTCCAAATCTAAACTCAATCCCCCAATGGCATCCATTGGGGGATTTTTCCGTGTTTTGGGGCAGTTTTCACAATTTGCGCCTCCGTTGAATAGGCGTAAAATAGAGACTTTGGTTAGCCTACTCATAAAGGACAAGAACACATGACTATTTTGGTAACCGGCGGAGCGGGATATATTGGCAGTATTGTGGTTGAACAATTGGCTGAGGCGGGTGAAACGGTTGTTGTTTATGATAATTTGTTCCAGGGCCATCGAGAGGCCGTACACCCCAAGGCTCAATTGGTTGTGGGAGATTTGGCTGATACTGGCCTCCTCAACCAGACTTTTGCCGAACATCGCCCGGAAGCGGTGATGCATTTTGCCTCCTATACCCTGGTGGGCGAATCCATGGCCAAGCCCTTTCTTTATCTGGGCGATAATGTGACCAACGGCCTGAATTTGCTGCGGGCCTGCACCGAAGCCGGAACCAAGTATTTTATTCTGTCTTCAACCGCCAACCTGTTTGACGACCCGGAGAAAATCCCGATTGCAGAGACGGAGCGGATTGTGCCGGGCAGCCCTTATGGCGAGTCAAAAGCAATTTTGGAACGGTTTTTGTACTGGCTGGATCGCACCGATCAACTGCGCTATACGGCGCTGCGTTACTTCAACGCCGCCGGAGCCAGTCCCATTTACGGTGAGGATCACGACCCGGAAACGCATATCATTCCGTTGATTTTGTGGGTGGCTCAGGGCAAACGGGATAAGTTTACCATTTTTGGCGACGATTATCCCACCCCCGATGGGACCTGCGTACGCGATTATATCCACGTGCTGGATTTGGCCCAGGCCCATATTCTGGCGCTGCGAGCCTTGCAGGCCGGTGGCTCCAGCCGAAAGTACAATCTGGGGAACGGCCAGGGTTACAGTATCCGGCAGGTGTTGGATGTGGCCCGCAAGATCACCGGCCATCCCATCCCCACTGCCGTAGGCCCCCGCCGCCCCGGTGACCCGGCCACGCTGATTGCTTCTTCAGAGACAATCAAGCGAGAGTTGGGCTGGCAGCCGCGCCATTCGGATTTGGAACAGATTGTGGGCGATGCGTGGCGCTGGTTTCAGGGGCATCCGCGGGGGTATGGGGGGTAAATAACAAGATGAATGCTACGCTACAGCGATTTCTTGATAAACTAACCACCAGAGAAAGTAAAATCGCGATTATTGGGCTAGGTTATGTTGGCCTACCTTTAGCTGTTGCCTTTGGCGAAAGTGGAATCAAGGTTATTGGGATTGATCTGGACACCAATAAAGTGACACAGATCAACAATGGTTGTTCTTATGTAGAAGATGTATCTGAATCACAGTTGGCCGATTTGGTTAAGATGGGCTATTTGGGTGCAACAACGCACTTTGAGGTTTTAGCCGATGTTGATGCTGTGATTGTGTGTGTACCAACCCCTCTATCCAAAACCAAAGATCCGGATATGTCGTACATTATTGCCGCAACCGATCAGATTGCCCAGTATGTGCATACCGGACAACTGATTGTGTTAGAGAGCACAACTTATCCAGGGACAACAGAAGAAATTATTTTGCCACGGATTGTAAAAAACGGCTACAAAGTGGGTGAGGATTTTTTCCTATCCTTCTCACCCGAGCGGATTGATCCGGGCCGAACAGATTATACGGTACGGACTACCCCCAAAGTGATTGGAGGGATGACCCCTAACTGCCTGACTGCGACTCAGGCTTTATATAGTACAGCAATTGACACTATTATACCTGTTTCGTCGCCCAAAGCGGCTGAGATGGTCAAGCTGTTAGAGAATACCTTTCGGGCGGTTAACATTGGTTTGGTCAATGAAGTGGCCCTTATGTGTGATAAACTGGGGCTGAATGTCTGGGAAATTATTGATGCGGCCAGCACTAAACCTTATGGTTTCACCTCGTTCTATCCGGGACCCGGATTGGGAGGGCATTGTATTCCGATTGACCCGCGTTATCTGTCGTGGAAATTACAAACCCTCAATTATCGCGCCCGCTTTATCGAAATAGCCGAGGAGATCAATTTCGGCATGCCGCAGTATGTGGTCAGCAAGGTAACAGATGCCCTAAATGAGGCAGGCAAGCCGATCAAAGGTTCCCGGATATTTATCATGGGAGTGGCTTATAAAGCTAATATTGGCGACCTGCGGGAAAGCCCGGCTTTAGATATTATTGAACTGCTCTTGCATAAAGGCGCTGAGATTGCTTATCATGATCCATACGTGCCCAGTTTCAGTCTAAACGGTCACAACTTCGCTTCTGTTAACTGGGAAAACGCCCTGGCTCACTTTGATTGTGTGGTAATTGCCACTAACCATCGCATTTATGATTGGCAGACAGTGGCCCAAAAAAGTTCTGTTTTGGTAGATACACGTAACGCCTTGAAAGGAGTCGAAGCTGCTCCTGGCACGATTATCCGCTTGTAGGGTTAAACGTTTGGAAAAGTTTGTTCTGGATTTAATTTAATGGTTTCTTTGCTTAACCCCAAGTATCACTTTTTAGCTTTCCGTGAACTGACCACCCTGTTGACCCGACACCGTCAACTAACCATAGAGATGGCCAAACGCGAGATAGCCGACCGCTATATGGGCCAAATATTTGGTCTTTTTTGGGCGGTGGGCCATCCACTTATCCTGATGGTGGTCTATGTTTTTGTTTTCGGTTATATCTTCAAGATGAGGATTGGTGGCACCCGAGAATTACCGCTTGATTATACTACTTATCTCCTGGCCGGGTTGATCCCATGGTTTAGTTTTCAGGAGGCGATGGGCAAAAGCAGCACGGTGATCATCAACAACGCCAACCTGGTTAAACAAGTCATCTTTCCCATTGAAATCTTACCCGTAAAAGGGGTTATTGCCTCTCTTATCACTCAGCTCATCTTCCTGGTGCTGCTGATTGTCTATGTACTCATTACCCACCATGCGTTACCCTGGACATACACCCTCCTGCCGGGTCTGCTGCTGCTGCAAACACTGGGGATGATTGGGGTGGCTTATACCCTGGCAGCGATTGGCACTTATTTTAGAGATGTTAAGGATTTTGTGCAGGTATTTACGGTGGTAAATTTTTACCTGCTGCCGATTTTATATTTGCCGGAATCTGTACCCACCCTGTTTCGCCCTATTCTTTATCTAAATCCCTTTAGCTATTTGGTTTGGTGTTATCAGGATGCCCTGTATTTTGGTCGTTTTGAGCACTGGTGGGCCTGGCCTGTTTTTATAGTGATGAGCCTGGGTATTTTTATTATGGGTTACCGGCTCTTTCGGAAATTGAAGGTAATGTTTGGAAACGTGTTATGAGCGAGCCAACCGATATTGCTATCCAGGTGTCAAACCTCGCCAAAATGTATAAGATTTACCCCAGGCCGGCCGATATGTTTTGGGAGATTCTCACCGGCAAACCCCGTTACAAACCGTTTTGGGCGCTGCGTGACATTTCTTTTGAGGTCAAGCGGGGGCAGGTGGTGGGGTTGATTGGCCGCAACGGTGCGGGTAAAAGCACACTGCTCAAAATCCTGGCTGGCACACTGGATAAAACTTCGGGTGAGGTTAAGGTTAACGGGCGCATTTCTTCGATCCTGGAACTTGGGTCCGGCTTTAACCCGGAATACACCGGACGAGAAAATATCTATTTGGGCGGTTTGATTGTGGGCATGAGCCGCGAAGAGATCAAACACAAGATGGATTGGATCATCGAGTTCAGCGAGTTGGGGGACTTTATTGACCAGACATTTAAAACGTACTCCAGTGGTATGCAAGCCCGGCTGACTTTTAGCACCGCGGTATGTATTGACCCCGATATTTTGATTGTGGATGAGGCGTTATCGGTGGGGGACGCTGCTTTTCAGGTAAAATGTTTTAACAAATTTCAAGAACTTATCGCCAAAAAAAGTACTATACTGTTGGTCTCTCATGACATAAATACTATCAATAATCTTTGTGATATAGCAATACTTTTTGAGCACGGTGAAGTTTTGATGATGGGTGAACCTAAAAAGGTTACTAATAAATATCACAGAATTTTATTTGCGCCAAGTGATAACAGGACAGAATTATCTGCTGACTTATCCCAAATGAAGATTTCCAACTATGATAATCAGGATTATTTGGAGTCAATAAAAGGGCCGGATTGTTTCTCATTTCCTCCACAAATAGATCAAATCATAAATAAGAGTTGTCTTCGTTACGGTAATGGAAAGGCTGAAATTTTTGATTTCGGGCTTCTGGATAAAGCTGGAAGAGGCACAACTGAATTACAATCATTAGCTACTTATACATTTTATTGTCGGATTCGTTTTAATGAAGCACTTAAAAATCTTACCGTCGGTATGCGTCTTAGAACTGTGCAAGGGGTTGATGTATTTGCAGCCAATACGTCCTATCATAAAGTTGAAATTCCGCCGCAAAAATGGGGGGATATAATTACTGTAACTTTCACTACCGTAATGAATTTAGGTCCCGGTGAGTATTTTACTTCATTTGGTATTCGTAATATATTTGAAGATGTCTTCATTGACCGTTATGTTGATGCATTCAAAGTTTCAGTTTTGGTCGATAAAACGGTAGACCCTGCCTGTCTAGCAAATCTTACTGAAAAGGTTACGCTTTATCTAGGTGAGGCTCAATCAAAAACCCAAGTGGTCAAGTCGTAATTACACATATTCTGTGACCTACAATGATATAAAGCAGGAGCTTGGTGTTATGGAAGAGTACCATTGTTATCAACCGGTGAATATTACAAGCCTGGTGTGGGTGTAGGCGAGATGTGGGACGAGATAGGACGTCTACAGTTTGATTTTCTTTATAAAGAGGGGTTACTGCCATCTCATACGCTATTAGATATTGGTTGCGGCAGCTTGAGAGGTGGAATTCATTATATCCAGTATTTAGATAAAGGCAATTATTATGGATTTGATAGAAGTTCGTTTCTTATAACAGCCGCCTTAGAAATCGAAATCCCAAGTCGAAACTTGGAAATGAAAATGCCTCATCTTTATATTCGAGATGATTTCCACTTCGGAGTTACCACTAAAAAATTTGATTTTTTGTTAGCACAGTCGGTGTTTACCCACCTCACCTGGAACTCAATTTTGCTCTGCCTATGCAAAGCAAGTTTAGTTATGCATCCCGACAGTAAATTTTATGCCACATTTTTTGAGAACGACAGTGATATCCCAGGGGCCATTCAGATTCCACAGAAAGAAGGTCTCGGCTTCACTTATATAGATAGGGATCCATACCATTATGAATTTTCAACTTTCGTAGACCTAGCTAGGCGTTCTGGGTTAGAGGTCAAATATATTGGTGACTGGGATCATCCAAGATTCCAAAAAATGTTGCTTTTTACAAAAAGAACATAACCAGAGGATAATTCCATCAAAACTTTAATTGTTATTGGGGCCGGGCGGTCTGGCTCTACCTTGTTATCAAAGATACTCAATTCCCATCCACAAATCAGTTTCCATGGGGAGACTGATTTTTTAACTCCCAGATTGTGGAATGAGATTTGGGAAAATAGGTTTTGGTTTCATTGGGAGATCCATGCCAATAGCAATCCGTCTAGTGCGATTAGTCGTAAAGATAACTCCACATTCTTAAATTTAAGAAGAGAAGTTGATACAATAATTCCTGATGAACTACTAAATGAAGTACGGAAAAAGGCGGCTAAGTCTATCCAAAAAACTATTAGGACTCTGCTAGAACCTAAAAAGAAAAACCCTTTAGTATGGGGATTCAAAGACCCTTGGAATGGCTCTTCGAATTTCTATTATGACTGGAAAGCCTATGACTTTGTTTTCCCTAAAGCGATATGGATACATCTGGTCCGAAATCCTTTCACCTATGCAAAATCTTCCTCGATGTGGAATAGAACACCATTAGATATTACAACTTTGACTCACACCCTTAGGGAATGGGTTAACATCGTCAAGTTTTCACGTACAAGAGCAGATACAGGACTTTTCTTCGAAATCAAATACGAGAGTTTGATTAAATCACCTTCAGATACACTATCAAACATCTTTGCATCATGTGGGGTTAAATGGGATGAAGTTTGTTTGAACCCTCTAAAAACATCAATTATGAAATCAAGCCAAGAAATAAATGGAGCAATTTATTCAGAACTCTCTAAAGATCATATTCACGATATTTGTAGCAATATTTCAGGATTTAGAGAGATTTGTACTGAGTTAGACTACGATTTGACTTCAAGCTTTCCTGATTATTTTTGCGAGTTTTATACATCAAGTAACCCTTCATCAAATATACTCGAACCACTTTTACATATCCAAGATCTACAGACGGAGATTGATCGAAAAAATCTATTTCTACAGAATTTGGAGGATAGATTTCACTCTCTCCAAACTCAACTCCAGGCCACCCAAACTCAACTCCAGACTACCCAAACAGAATTAGCTTATTATCGTACGTCACGGCTCATCCAACTTGTTCGCCGGTTAGCCGGGGTTTGACAGAAAACCGTTCTAGTGATTATCATGCCTTAACTTGGCAGAAAGGTCAGGCTTATAATGGCTGAACAGCAAAAATCGGTTTGCGCTTATCCATGGCAGCAGATAATTATTGATCTAACCGGCGAAGTCGTTCCCTGCTGCTATTGGAGTGGATATGGTAACACCGGCAAGCCGCTGGGCAATACCAACCTGCAAAGCATTGACGAAATCTGGAA
>JAAUSP010000383.1 GCA_012032575.1 Anaerolineales bacterium
TGCCCAGATGGCGCACCCCCTCAAACATAGCCAGCCGGGCCAGGTAGGTGCTGACCACCGCCAGCACAACAATAATGAACCAGCCTGACCAATCCAGGCTGTGCCACTCCGCTCCTTCAATCAACCACAGGCCCGTGTTGAGCACGGTCATGATCGCCACCACATAAAAAGTGATCGTCCGGGCATCGTAGCCGTGTAAAAACCATTGGATCAGGACCAGATGGAGCGCAAAGGCAAAAATTGTGACTGCCACCAGGCAGACCCCCAGCCAATCCACCCGCCCTGTCGGTCCAACCAAAAGATAAACGCCGGCCAGACCAATGGCCAACCGGTATAGATGCCGGCGGGTAAACCTTTCGCCGCGCAAGGACAGCATCGCCAGCGTGACCAGCGGGCTGATAGCGAAAATCATAACGGCCAGCGACCCGTCCATCCTCGCCAGCGCCCAAAAATAGGTCAGCATACCGATACCATTCGACAGTCCGGCGACCCCGCAGACCAGCAGGCCACGGCGGTCCAGCCGGAGATAGCCGGGTGCCATCAAGCCTATAGACAGCCCCAGCAACACGGTCGAGAGGATGAGCCGCAGAGTGAGCAGCGTGTCCGGGTCCAGCCCGGCGTCAATGGCCCCTTTGGCTATGGGTGTGGCAATACTAAAAGCAAAGCTGGAGAAGAGCGCCATAAACCAGCCCAGCCCGGTGGTGCTGCCCCCCAGGCCGGTTCGGGCGATGAGAAGACTACGAAATCGAGCCAATGCCGTAAGCGCCGTGCAGAACCTTGCCCTCGTCAAAACGGGTCAGGGAGTAGATGTCAATCGGCACGCACGGGGACTGGCCCAGCACGGTCTGCGCCAACGCTTCGCCAATAGTCGGGGCTAATTTGAAGCCGTGCCCGCTGAACCCAACGCCCACATAAAGCCCTTCATATCCCGGCACTGCCCCGACCAGCGGGTTCCAGTCGGAGGTAATGTCGTAGGGGCCGGTCCAGCCGGCGGTGTATTCGCCCTCGGCAAAGGCGGGCATACGGTTGGTAATAAGCCGCTCGATACGCGAAACGTGCTCCAGGTCCACAGTGTCGGTCAGGGTATCGGCATCCTCGATGGGGTCGCCGTGATCGCCGGTGCCGACCAGGACCACGCCGCCGGTTTCGGGCCGGAAGTAGATTTTGTCGGGCGTGGTCAAATCTTTGACGATGGGCCAAGTAACCGGATAGGGCTGACTGATTTTGAGAGTAATCACTTTGTGGCGGCTGGTCACATAGGGAAATTCCAGGCCGACGGTTTTGGTCAGGGCGTTGGTCCACGGTCCGGCCAGCAAAATCACCGTCGGGGCTTCGAAATCGCCGTTGGGCGTCTGCACGGTTTTGACCGCACCGCCGAAGTGCAGGCCGGTCACCGGCGTATCGGTGTGGATGGTCACACCCAGCTCTTTGGCCCGTTGAGCGTAGGAAGTGGTGGTCAGGTAGGGGTCGCAGTAGCCGGTCAGCGTATCGTAACCAATCACGCCGACATCCTCAAATTGAAGCAGCGGATGAATTTCGTGGGCTTCGGCGGGGGTGAGGGTGCGGGTGTCCACATCATATTTGTTTTGCAGGCGAAAGACGGTTTCCATCGGCTGGCGATGCTCTTCCGGGCCAAGAATGAGGTAGCCGGTGCGATGCCAGCCGCAGTCGCCGCCAACGATGTCGTTGAAGTTAGCAAAAATCTTGAGGCTTTCGACGGCGTGAACCATATTGGCCTCAATCGAGTAGTGGGTGCGGACAATGGCGCATGATTTAACCGTGCCGCCGGCGCAAATAGATTTTCTTTCCAACAACACCACATTTTTTGCGCCGTGTTTGGCTAAATTGTAAGCCACGCTCGCGCCGTACAATCCACCCCCAACGATGACAATATCTGCTGTTTTAGTGCTCAAGGGACAGTTCCTCCTTAAAGATGCGATGACTCGTGAGGCGAGGAGGCGAAACCTTTGATAAACTTCCTCGTGCCCTCACTTTATTGTTGCGCATTACGCAACAGCGTTCCCGTCTGATAATTTGCCATAGTATATCATTTTTTTAAGGGCTGTCAATCAATTGAAGGGCTTCCGCTCTTTAAACAAAAAAACTCTCCTTCAAGTCGAATAACTTGAAGGAGCATTTCTTAAGGAAATAATGCTTCGATGTTCGTGCCTTAGTGCGTCCCAACTTTTGGGAGAAAAGACCTCATAGGTTTTGAAAACCTATGAGGTCTGCCTAAAATCTGGGACAGACCTTAGATCGTCTCGCCGCTGGCAATAAAATCGGTTTGGAGCTGTGCCTCGGTGACGTTGGGATTGATAATCACATTGTGTCCAACCTTAATCCCGGCAGGGATACGCACCCGCTTGCCGATAACGGTCAAGCCGGTGTTGAGCCGCTCCGGGTGGCGGCGGTTGGGCACGTTATCCACCCCGTAGCCAATTTCCGCGCCCTCGCCAACCCAAACTTCTTTGTCAATAATGGCCCGTTCTATTTTGGCGTTGGCGTTAATGATGGTGTCGTTCATAATCACCGAATCCCGCACAATCGCCCCCGGCGCTACCCGTACCCCCGGCGACAGCACCGAGCGTTCCACAATCCCCTGAATAATACAGCCATTGGAAAGCAGATTGCCGCCCACCCACGCCTCCGCGCCAATTTGCACCGGCGGCTGTTCCTCGCTGCGGGTGTGGATAACCCACTGCGGGTCGTACAAATCCAGGGCCGGCGTTTCGGCCAGCAGCGACATATTGGCTTCCCAATAGGCTTGTAGCGTGCCGACATCGGCCCAATAGCCCTCAAAGGTGTAGGCAAATACCTTGTGCTGATTGACAATTGCCGGCAGCACATCCCGGCCAAAATCATTCAAAGACTCGTCACGCAGAATTTCGCGCAGGGCCTGGAAATCAAAAATGTAAATACCCATCGAGGCCAGGGTTTCTTTGGAGCGGCGCGGTTTTTCCTTAAAGCCGGTCACGCGCATATCGCCATCCACGCTGACAATGCCAAAACGATGGGTTTCAAAGGGGCTGACCCGGCGCACCGCAACCGTGACGGTCGCCTGGGTTTGCTGGTGAAAGCGCAGCATGGGCCGGTAATCCATTTTGTAAATATGGTCGCCGGCCAGAATCAGCACACTGTCAATCCGCTGCTCTTCGACAAATCCATGTTGCGCCGCACGGCATCGGCGTGCGCGTTGCCAGCCGCTGTGCCCTCGCCCGATGTAGGGCTGGAGCAGGCGCACCCCACCCTGCGAGCGGTCCAAATCCCACGGTTTACCCACACCGACGTGGTCGTTAAGCGAGCGGGGCATATATTGGGTAAGCAGGGCCACCCGATAAAGCTCTGAATTGACAGTATTGGACAGGGGAAAATCAATGATCCGAAATTTTCCGCCAAAAGGAATGGCCGGTTCGGCCCGGTCCGCTGTAAGCACACTCAAATCTTCGCTGGCCCCGCCGGCCATGATCATGACTAATGTTTTTTTCATGCTTTTTCACCTTTTAAGAATGGCGAATGAGCGAATGGCGAATAAACTATTTTCACCATTCGCCCATTCGCCATTCGCTTATTCATACCGTCTCGCCGCTGGCAATCTCAGTTACACCTTGAGGGAAATTGCTTTCTAGCCGTTCGCTGTGGATTAACACATTGCGACCAATCACCAGGCCGCCGGGGATATTCGCGCCCGCGCCGACAACGGTAATGCCGGTGTTGAGGCGGTCGGGCATTTGATGATTGGGAGTGCCATCGTCGCCGTAACCCAGAAAGGTACCGGCCCCAATGACTGCATTTTCATCCACAATAGCCCGGTCAATGATAGCCCCCGGTCCAATCCAGGTATCGTTGATAAGAACCGACTCGCGCACAATCGCCCCCGGCGAAACATACACCCCCGGTGATAAGACCGAATTTTCGACCCGCCCGCGGATGACGCAGCCGTTGGAAATGAGGCTGTTGATCACCTGGGCTTGCGGCCCCAGCTTTACCGGCGGGCGCTCCTCGCTGCGGGTGTGGACAACCCAGCTAGGGTCGTGCAAATTTAGCTGGTCGCTGCCATTGGGCCGGGTCAAGGCCAGATTTGTCTCCCAAAAGGATTGAATGGTTCCCACGTCCACCCAGTAGCCCTCAAACGGATAGGCATAAACCCGGTCTTCGGCAATCATGCTGGGGATGACATCTTTGCCAAAATCAATGCGAGGCGCTTCGGGGCCGCCTTCGGAAAGGCGGCGGGTGAGCACATCGGTGGAGAAAACGTAAATACCCATCGAGGCCAGCGTGCCTTTATCCCGCTCTTTGGGTTTTTCATTGAATTCCGTCACCCTCATATTCCGGTTGACGCTCATAATCCCAAAACGATCGGTTTCTTCCAGGGGCACATTCATCACCCCAACCGTCAAATCGGCCCCTTTGCTGTGGTGGTAGTCCAGCATAGGCCGGTAATCCATTTTGTAAATGTGGTCGCCAGACAGGATGAGCACCGTATCGGGCTGGTTTTCCTGGATAAAATCGAGATTGCGAAAAACGGCGTCGGCCGTGCCGCGATACCAATCCAAATCGGCGCTGCTGCCCTGATACGGCTGGCGCAAATGCACCCCGCCGCGCTGCCGGTCCAAATCCCACGGTTTGCCGATGCCGATATGGGCATTGAGCGAATGGGGCCGATACTGGGTCAGCACCGCAATATCATATATGCCGGAGTTGACACAGTTGGACAGGGTAAAATCAATGATCCGATATTTGCCGGCAAGGGTACAGCCGGCTTGGCCCGTTTGTCGGATAAAACAGTCAGGCGAGTTCCAGCCCCGCCGGCCATAAGAATAGCTAAAGTTTTCATCGTTGACTCCCAATTCAGGGTAACAGGGTCGCAGAGTCGCAGGGTAACAGGGGAGAAATGTTATCTTGCGACTCTGCTACTTTGCTACTTGCTACTTGTTAAGGAAAAAGACGGCGAGTTTTAATTTCGGCCACTGCGTCTTCGCGAAAGGAGTACATGCGGGCGGGTCGCCCGCCGGTGTCGCGGTAGCCATCAACCATCTCAACCACCTGGGTCTTGCGTAGTTTGCTGCGAAAATTACCTTTGTCCAGCTTGGCACCCAAAATAATCTCGTAAGCATCCTGCAACTCACGCAGGGTAAACTTTTCGGGCAAAAGCTGAAACCCGACCGCTGAATATTCCAGTTTGTAGCGCAGCCGGGTTAAGGCATAATTCAAAATCTCAGCGTGGTCAAATGCAAGCGAAGGCAGGTGATAAACAGAGAACCAGCCGACATCATCAGCATCGTCGGCGGCCTGGGGGTTAATTTTATCGGCGCTGACCAGGGCAAAATAGGTTACGGTAATCACGCGGGTGCGGGGGTCTCGACCCGGCTGGCCAAAGGTATAAAGTTGTTCCAGGTAGACACTTTCGCCGGTGACGCCGGTTTCTTCGGCCAGTTCGCGGTAGGCGGCAGCTTCCAGGCTTTCATCCATTTTTACAAAACCGCCGGGAATGGCCCACATCCCCTCAAAAGGCCAGATTTTCCGTTTGATCAGAAGTACTTTTAACTGCTCATCCAGAATACTAAAAATAACCACATCCACTGTAACCGAAGGACGCTCGTACTGGGTTAGTCGTAGGTTTCGGCTGTTTCGGGAATGTTCATCAAGACCTTTTGGGAACATCAAGATATGTTGGGAACTGTTGGCATAGGGGCTTTTAGTATAAACTGAGTCAGGCTTACTGTCAAAATTACTAATTTATGACAGTGCCGGAAAATAGAGAGTAACGGTAGTGCCCCGGCTCACCTGACTTTCCACCTGAATATAACCCTGGTGCTGCTTGACAATCCCCTCGACTTGAGCCAATCCCAAACCCGGCCCCTGACCTACCTCTTTGGTGGTAAAGAACGGCTCAAAAAGGTGCTTTTTCACTTCTGGCGACATGCCTATGCCTGTATCGGTTACAGCCAGGGCCAACCAATGACCGGGTTGCATTTCGGCGCAGGGCGGATGTTGCTCAGGCCCTAAAGTAAAATCGGATAAGGTAAATTGTAGATGTCCACCTTGAGGCATAGCTTCGGTTGCATTTACCGCCAGATTGATGAGAACTTGCTGGATTAGACCGGGGTCCATATTAATCCGCCAGTTTATTTTAGGGGGGGTAAGCTTCAAACCAAGTTGAACATTTGCCGGAATAGTCTTACCCAGCCGCTCGACCAAATCTTCAAGCAAAAGTCCCAGGTCTAAAGGGCGTTTTGTGACCACATTCTTACGGGCAAAATCCAGCAATTGGCGCACAAGCTGAGCTGCGCGCTGTCCCTGCCGAACAATATGCCCCAAATCCTCCCGAACCGGGGCCGGCACATCCGGCGCATGGCGAGCTAATTCGGCAAAACCAATGATGCCGGTCAGAATGTTGTTGAAGTCGTGGGCAATACCGGCGGCTAATTGGCCTATCGCGGCCAGCTTTTCCTGCTGCTGC
Source organism: Anaerolineales bacterium (assembly GCA_012032575.1). Next base: position 6,461 of record JAAUSP010000383.1, read on the forward strand.
TGCCGCTGCTGGGCTTCACGTTCTTCCGTAATATCATGGATGACGATGACCCAGCCTTCGGTTTCTGCCGAAGCAGCCACCACCGGCCGAGTATACACCCGAAAGATTTGTTGCATCCGTCCCGGCAGGACAATCTCGTGCCACAGACTCGACTGCGGAGGAAGCAGTACTTCGGCCAGAGGGTGCTCTGCCAGATGCGTTAATTTCTGGCCGGCTTCAATACCGGCCAGCACAGCCAGGTGAGCCTGCCCCGCCGGATTCGCCAGTTTGACCCGGTAATCGGAGTCTAACAAAACAATCCCGGCTCTGACGGCATCTAACACATGCTGGATTTGCCGGGCTTGCTGTTGCGTTTGCTGGTGCAATTGGGCATTTTGGATAGCAACAGCCGCCTGCTGGGCAATCGCCCGGCACAGGCCAATCTCTTCGGGCGAAAACTCGCGCTGCTGCCGGCTGTCCCACAGGTCGGCAAAAGCGACCAGTTGACCGCCAATCCGCAGAGGAATAAGCAGCACCGATTGGATTCCAAATTGCTGCAAATGCTTACGAATGGGTTCATGGATAGTAGGGTCATCTTGATGAAAGATTTCTATCTGACCGGCGGCCAAAATATCCATGTAGCCGGAAGCATTCTCCGGAGGAAAGTAGGTTTGCCCGACATCAGACACGTCTCTTTCCTGCGGCGAAGCTTCCGGCCCATAATAATCGGCCAGAACCGTCCAGGAAGAATCGGGGTTGACCACAGAAAGATAGGCGCTGGTGGCATTGATGGCCTGCCCCATGTGCTCGATAATAACTTTTGGTGCTAGTTTGATTAGAGGCTGAATTCGGCAATGGAAAGAGGGACGAAGCCAGTCTCATCGGGTTGAAACCCATGCCACTGCACCAAAATGTTGAACATTGCCATCGTAAAACCG
>JAAUSP010000384.1 GCA_012032575.1 Anaerolineales bacterium
CCACCCCCAGCAGGACCAAACCGACAACTCCAACCCCCAGAGCCGGCATTTGGATGCGATTAAAGAGCGATGGCGCTTGGCGGCTGGTTCATTGACCCGGCTCCTCTAGTTTGCTGCGCTGATCGGGCGGCACGTCGTCCAGGGTGGCGTTCTGGCTCAGTTGCAGCGCCTTGATGTAGGCAATAATGGCCCAGCGGTCTTCGGGCGGCACGCGGGAAGCGTAGCTGTACATGACTCCAAAGCCGTTGGTGATCACATCATAATAATAGCCGGGCGCGCTTCGCGCAGGCGGTCAATGTGGAATGAAGGGGGAGCCTTGAACCCTCGCTGCACAATCATGCCCTGACCATTACCCACGCGGCTGTGGCAGGGTGAACAGAAAATATCATACCGTTCCTGTCCGCGCTCAAGGACTTCGCGGGTGATCTCAATGGGAAAGTCCTCGACCGGGGTATCATCTTCATTCATCCCCTGATAAAAGGCCTTATCCAAATCAAGCCGGCCCCGCGCCACCGTATCCACCAGCAGCGGCCGCGACGCCTGCCCATCGAGGAAAAAATCACTTGGCTGCAACGGCTTCACTTTAGCCTGTTCCCGCATATCGTACCAACAGCCGGTGAGCAGGAGGGCGCAAGTCAAAGTAAATAGCAGATAGTAGATGGTGGATAGTGGATAGTGGATAGTGGATCGCAGATGGTAGGTAGAGAATGATTTTAGCACAGGGAATCGTATCATACTGCCTCACTTGGCATGTTTGCAGAAAATGTCAGCCTTTTGCATCATCTTGTTAAGCATGGCTCCGATGTATTGCCAGGATTTATCTAATTCTTGATATATCTCAGCATTGATATAGCCACATTCACGAGCGTGATCGAGCCAAGCCTGGGTTTCCATTGCCTCACCCAACGCTTCGTTCAATTTATTAACAAATGCTGCTTGGTATCTTCGTCTAGCCCAAGCCTCAGCAATCAACGCGTTGACGGCACGAGATGAACGCCGTATCTGGTCGGTTAAAGAATAAGTTTCTTCTTTGGGAAAATCTTTGGTAATCACATAAATTCTCTTGGCTTGTTCCAGCGCCAATTTATAGACATTCAAATCCCGAAAGCTCTTGATAACTCGTATCGCCCCTTCACCAGCCTCCATAACCCCTCTCCACCATCCATCTTCCTCTATCTTCTATCCTCCATCCTCTATCTTCTATCCTTACTACCCCGGATATTTATACCGCTCAATCTCTGACACCCGTTCGGGGTGAAAACTTTCCATGAATTTCCGCGTTTCTTCCAGATCAAACTTGGGGTCGCTCGCTTCAATTTGGAGGAAGAAGCGATCCCGGCTGGCGGCCTCAAAGCCGGGTACGCCGAAGACCGGATGATAGGGCTGCGGCAGTCCATTGAGGCCCAGCATGCCCAGCACGGCGGCAAAAGCGGCCAGCAGCACCGTGGTTTCAAAGGTGGCCGGGATAAACGAGGGCCAGCTATGGAAAGGTCGCCCGCCGATATTCAGCGGGTAATCAATCACCGAGGCGTAATATTGCAGCATGTAGCCGCCAATCGCCCCAATAATGCCGCCGGCTAAAACAATGTAAGGCAGGCGTGTGCCCCGCGCGCCCAGAGCATGGCCTACTTCTTCAATCGGATAGGGCGTGTAGGCGTCCATCTTGCGATAACCGGCTTCGTGGGCGTGATGGGTCGCCTCGATCAATGACTCCGGGGTAGTAAACTCAGCCAAATAACCAAAGATGGGTGGGTTTTTCATACGTTTTCGCTTTCCGGCACCAGCTCGCGCATCTCAAAAATCGAGATGACCGGCAGCACCCGGATGAACAGCAGCAGCAAAGTCAGGAAGAAGCCGATCGTGCCGATAAACATGGTCCAATCGAACAGGGACGGGTAGTACATACCCCAGGCAGAAGGCAGAAAATCGCGGTGCAGACTGGTCACAATAATCACAAAGCGCTCCAGCCACATGCCGATATTGACAATGATCGAAATGACAAACAGGACCAGCAGATTGTTTCTGATCGGGCGGAACCAGAGCAATTGAGGGATCAAGCCATTGCACAGGATCAGCGCCCAGTACATGGGGGCGTAAGGGCCGGCCATACGGTTCAAAATCAGGTATTCTTCATACTGGCTGCCGCTGTACCAACCCATAAACAGTTCCATCATATAGCCGTAAAAGACAATCAGCCCCGTCACCAGCATGATTTTAGCCATATTGTTGATATGGCGCATAGTGATAAAATCTTCCAGGCCGTAGACCTTGCGCAGAGGGATGGCCAGGGTCAGTACCATCGCAAAGCCGGAGAAAATAGCCCCGGCCACAAAGTAGGGCGGAAACATGGTGGCGTGCCAGCCGGGAATAACGCCGGCTGCAAAGTCGAGGCTGACCACGCTGTGGACCGAGACCACCAGCGGGGTCGAGAGCGCGGCCAGCATCAAATAAGCGGCGTGATAACGATTCCAGTGGGCGGCGGAGTTGCGCCAGCCCAGGGCGAAAAGGCCGTACAAAATCCGAATCAGCGGATTTTTGGCCCGGTCGCGCATTGTCGCCAGATCGGGGATTAGGCCGACATACCAGAACAGGAAGGAAACGGTGGCATAGGTCGAAATGGCAAACACGTCCCACACCAGCGGGCTGCGGAAGTTGGGCCACATGCCAAAGGTGTTGGGATAAGGCATCAACCAGTAGTCAAACCAGGGCCGGCCCGTGTGTAATAAGGGATACAGCCCGGCGTTGGCGACGGCAAAGAGGGTCATGGCCTCGGCAAAGCGGTTGATCGAGGTGCGCCACTGCTGGCGAAAGAGCAGCAAAATGGCCGAAATCAAGGTGCCGGCGTGGCCAATACCGACCCACCAGACGAAGTTGAGAATATCGAAGCCCCAGCCCACCGGGTTATTAACACCCCAGATACCAATGCCCGCATACAGCAAATAGCTGATCGTGCCAAACAGCATCGCCGTCCCCAGCGAAGCCAGGCCAAAGGCGGCAAACCAGACCAGCGGCGTCCGGCCCGACAGGGCAATAGCACTGATGCGATCCGTGACGGTAGCATAGGTCTGGCCCGGTCCAATAACCGGCGCGGGCAGTTGAATATCAACAGGTTTCTTCAGAGGTTCCGATGATTGCATCAGCTTACTTCACCTCCCAGTTCAGCGTTGGGGTTTTTGACCTCAGCCAGATAGGTGGTGCGAGGTTTGGTGTTCAACTCCTCCAGCAGGCCATAATTGAGCGAAGTTGCTTTGGATTGAGCTACCCGGCTCTGCGGGTCATTAATATTGCCAAAAATTATCGCCTGGGTGGGACAAGCCTGCTGGCAAGCCGTGATGATCTCACCATCGCGGATAGCCCGGTTTTCCTTTTTGGCCTCGACACGGGCCACGTTAATGCGTTGCACGCAGTAGGTGCATTTTTCCATCACCCCTCGCTGGCGCACGGTCACATCGGGGTTCATCAGCAGTTTGAGGACCGGCACATCTTCATTGCTGTACTGGAAGAAGTTAAAGCGGCGCACTTTGTAGGGGCAGTTGTTGGAGCAGTAGCGCGTCCCCACACAGCGGTTATAAACCATATCGTTTAATCCTTCGGAACTATGGACCGTGGCTGCCACCGGGCAGACCACTTCACAGGGGGCTTTTTCGCAGTGCATACACGGAACCGGCTGAAAGTGGGTCGCCGGGTTGTCCAGTTCACCTTCAAAATAGGTGTCCACCCGAATCCAGTGCATCTCGCGGCCCTTCGCCACCTGTTCTTTGCCCACCACCGGAATATTGTTCTCGGCCTGGCAGGCGATGGTGCAGGCGTTGCAGCCGATACAACTGGTCAGGTCAATGGTCATGCCCCAGGCATTGCCCTCGTATGGATATTCCGGGTAGAGGGAAATGTGCTCGGCTTCGCCATGGTGGCTTTCCTGGGCAAAATCGGGGTGGGCCTGATACTCTTCCAGCGAAGCGGAGCGGACCAACTCGCGCCCTTCCATCATAAAGTGCAACTGGGTGGTCACCAGAGGATGGGTCTCGTCGGTTTTGACGATTTCCAGGCCTGTATCAAACCAGGGCGCGTCGGAAGTACGCAGGGCGTAGGCATTGAAACCGACCCCATTCCCCACCTGACCGGCCCGGCTGCGACCATAGCCCAGCGTGACCGTAACCGTATCGTCGGCATGGCCGGGTGTGACCATAATCGGGGCACGCACCGAGCGTTCGCGGTAGCGCAGTTCGACCACATCTTGATTGGCCAACCCCAGGCGGCCAGCGGTAGCAGGGCTGATCAGCGCGGCGTTATCCCAGGTGAGCTTGGTGATGGAGCGGGGCAGCTCTTGCAGCCAGCCGTTGTTGGCAAAGCGGCCATCCCACACCGCAGGATCAGGCCGGAAGACAATTTCCAGCCCTTGAGACTCTGCGGCGGTTGGAGCACTGCCAAAATCGGCTTGCAACGTCACGAAGCGATTTGGCAGAGCCGTGTCATCCACAAAGCCATTGTGCAGGGATGTCCGCCACAAGGCTTCAATATCGTCGCCGGGGTTTTGGCCCTGCCAGTAATTCCGCACCAAATCCAGGTTCGACACGCCGGTTTCACCCAACAGTGCCGCCAGCAGTTCATAAGGCGATTTACCGTCATACAGCGGCGCAATCAGAGGCTGGATAATGCTGACCGTGCCATCGTAGGCGCGGGCGTCGCCCCACATCTCCAAAAAGTGCAGCCCCGGGATATGCCACTGGCACAACTCCGATGTTTCGTCTTCATACAACCCCAGGTGAACACGGGTGGGCACATTAAACAAACGCTCGCCAAATTGCAGGTCCGCCGGAGCGTCGTAGACAGGGTTGCTGTCGAGAATAATGAGCAACTGGACCTGCCCGGCCTGCATCTCGTCGGCCAGTTGGCGCAGCGAGGCAGTTTCGTCGCCGGGGTTGGCTGCTACCGAGTCAATGTAATTGACGGTTTGCCCCACATTGCCCAGAGCTTCATTGAGGGCGTGCGCCAGGGCGTGAACCACGGGCGGCTGCTGGTCGCCGGCAATGACCAGGCTCGAACCCCGGTTGGCCTGCAAGTCGCTGACCAGGGCAGCAATCCAGTTGGCCTGCTCGGAAGGTTCCGTGCCGTTAGCCTCTACCCCAAGCGCCTGAGCCACGGCGCGGGCCAGCCCTTCAATCTGGCTGGGCCGCAACGGCAGCCGATGGTCAGCTTTAGCGCCGGTAATGGTCGGCGTGCTTTCGGCCACGTAGAGGCGGCACTGATTGGTCTGGCCGCTCCAAACGCGCCGGTTGTCGCCGAAATCGCGGGCATAGCGAATATGTCCCGGCCCTTCGCCCAAAAAGTTGGCGTCGAGCGACAGAATAACCTGGGCATTGGTCAGGTTGTAAACGGGTTCGACATCCTCACCAAAGGCCAGACGCGCCCCGGCCCGAACATTCTCGGCTCCGGCGGGTTCATACTGATACCAACGGGCCTGGGGGAATTCAGCCAGGACGGCTTCCAGTTGGCTGGCCAGCGTTGGCGAAGTGACCAGGCCGGTCAGAATACGCAGCCCCGCGCCCTGACTGTCCCGCTGATTATCTATTTCGCTCTGAAAGTTCTCCAAAAACGTGTCCCAGGTGCTGATGCGGGTGCCAAAACGGGTCACAACCTGCGAGCGGTCGGGATCGTACAACTGCAAAATAGCTGCCTGGAGCCACACATCCGAGGAACCGAGGCTGGCCGGGTGGTCGGGATTGCCCTCAATTTTGGTCGGGCGGCCTTCGTGGTTCTCAACCAACGCGCCGATGGCATAGCCATTAAAAGGCATGGCCGTAGCATAGAACAGCGGCAGGCCGGGGGTGAGGTTTTCGGGCTGGCGCACGTAAGGCAGAATTTTTTCGCTCGGCTGGCCCGAACAGGCGGTCAAGCCGGCCAGGGCCAGCGACGCGCCCATCACCTTGAGAAAGTTGCGCCGGCTGAGCTGATCGCTCCATTCCGCCGCGCCTTGCGGAAATTCGCGGTACAGAAACTCTTTAAAGGCGGGCGTTTCGGCCACTTCTTCCAGGCTGCGCCAGTAGCGCCGGCCCTGCGTCTGGGCTAGTTTGGCCCGAATTTCGGTCAGATTGAGGGTTTCTTTTTCCATAAAGTCCTGTTCAAAAGGAACCAAGGGAATTAAGGGAACTTGCCGCTCCCAGCCGGTCTGCAACCGGCGTTCGGGGGTCGCAGACCCCTCGGAGCGAGTGTTCCTTATTTTTAGCGATGGCAAACCGAACAATTAGTAAGCTGGTTCACTTGAATATTGTAGTTCTCGACCAGTTCCCGGCCCACAGCTACCTGATTTTCCTGGGATACGTAGCCCATTGTGTAAACTTCCTCGGCCGGGCGAATGTAATTTTCGGGGTGGCGGTGACATTCCAGGCACCATTCCATATACAAAGTGTTGGCTTTGTAGGTCAGGGCCATCTGGTCAACCCGGCCATGACACGTTTCGCAGCCAACGCCTTTGGCGACGTGAATACTGTGGTTAAAGTAAACAAAATCGGGCAAGTCGTGAACTTTGACCCATTCAATCGGCTCATTAGTTCTAAAGCTGGCGCGGACAGGTTCGAGCATGTCGGCGTTGGTCCAAATCTGGGAATGGCAGGTCATACAGGTTTCGGTGGGCGGAATGCCGGCGAAAGAGGAGTCCTCAACCGAGGTGTGGCAGTAGCGGCAGTCAATACCCAGGCCGCTCACGTGGTGTTCGTGGCTAAAGGGCACCGGCTGTTCGACAAATACGCCCACGCCGGTGGCATAAGAAGAGCGAACAAAAGCCATCACTAACACAGTAACGCCCGCCAAAATAAATACACCGCCAAAAATGCTAACTTTCGCAATAGTATTGGTGCTGGGATGAAAAATTTGCGCCATTGAGGAAGCCTATAGTTTTGAAAAAAACTTCTTCAGGACAGTTGGAATGGAAAAATCATTGAATTAAATAAGGTTATAACGGGGGAACGCTATTCTACGATGGGCTGATAAATAGAGCAAATCGGCCCATCGTAAACCCCTTATTTTTCCAGCATCGGAAAAAAATATGCGTCAGCAACAACAAATGCAACTTGGTGGAGGTAAAACGAGTTACAAAACAAGTTCTTCTTGTGGGGTAATATACTCAACGGTTTTAATCTGTGCAAATTTGCACAACAAATTTGTGTAAATTTACACAAATTAAAAGGAGGAAAGTTATGGCCGGGGTAAAACGCTATCATTATTTGTTTGCTCTGCTCATACCTACTCAGGCAATCTTTAGGAATGAGAATTTAATAACTTGTGCGCTTCGCCTGAGATTGGAGATTAGGAGATTGGAGATTACGACTAAAAATCTCCCAATCTCCAATCTCCCAAATGCA
>JAAUSP010000385.1 GCA_012032575.1 Anaerolineales bacterium
CGCCATCGGGTGGGCGAAGATGCCACCTGTCTTTCCATTCTGGATACTATCGAGCGCAATGCCCTGTTTGCCGGCGAAGTGATCCGCCGCATGCAAAATCCGCTGCGCCAGGAACCCTTTGTGCGCACCAATTTCAATAGCCTGCTTCGTGAAGCGGTTCAGAAATGCATCCAGGAAAATCGCTACCCCCACGTTTCTGTGCTGATTGATCCTCCCCTGTCCAATTCAAACGATCACGACCAACCCCAGCTTATTGTTATCACTCAGCTTGACGAACAACTGCCTGAAACTTACGCCAGCGTCGGCCAAATGACCGAGGTATTTCGGGTTCTGGTGGAGAATGCAATTAAGGCAATTCAGCCCAACGCCGGATTTATCACCATTAACAGCCAGTTAACCGGTAACGCTTTAGGCCGCTTTGCCGAAATTACCGTGGTGGATACCGGCAAAGGCATCGAGGAAAAGACCCAGCAAAGGTTATTCAAGCAGCCGGTCCCCCGTAAAGAATTTGGCGAAGGGGCCGGTTTAGGCTTATGGTTGAGCCAGATCATCGTGCGCAGCCATCAAGGTATGATTCGGTTGGACGCTTCGGAACCGGGGAAAGGTTCCACCTTTAGGCTGCGTTTGCCCATTTTAGCTCAGCCGCCGTTCAGCCATTCCGTTTCAAGAGGAGAATAGAAGTTGTGAAACGCCAAGAGAATATTTTAGTAGTTGCCCGCGAGCCGGAGTGGCAAGCTTTTGTCATGCAGGCGCTGCGTCAGGCCGGTTACAACGCTTACCAGGCCAACGATAAAGCCTCGGCGCTGCGGGTTATCGCCGGAGATCAGCCTGATCTCATCATTGTTGATGCCATCCTGGCGGACCTGCTCAAAACGTTAGCCTGGCAGTACATAGATAATCGCCTGCTGGTCGTCACTGCTACCCCATCGGTGGCCGAAGCTGTTTCGGCTTACCGCTATGGCGCTTTGGATTATGTCAGTAAAACCTTTGATATTGCCAGTTTGTTAGGGGCCGTAACCGCAGCGTTACAAAAGCAACCGGTACAACAGCGTCTCCTGGTTTAACTGCGGCCAGTGATAAGGAGTTGGGGCCATGCTACGCAAAATTTTAATTGTGGATGACGCCCTTGATTGGCGCGACATCCTGGCCGGGCTTATTGGGGATTTTTATCCAGATTATACCGTTGTCACCGCCGGCTCCATTGAAGAAGCCAAAAACAAGCTGGCTCAAGCTACCTTTGATCTGGCGATTCTTGATATCCGTCTGGATGATAGCGACGAAGGCAATACCGAAGGATTGTCGCTGATGGAGTATATTCGCCAGTATCACGCTCATACCCCTGTCTTTATCATCACCGGCTATGGCAACCTGGAAACGGTGGAACGCGCCATGCGGCCTAATGAAGCCGGGGTGCGGCTGGCTGTTGATTATATTGAGAAAGATAAAGTTCACACCGATTTGTTACCGCGCGTATCGGCTTTGTTGGGATAAAAGAAAATGACTGAAAATAGCGGCAACATTCTGGTGGTGGATGATTCGGTTGATTGGCGCGAGATGATTGGCGGCTTGCTGGCAGAGGCCGGTTACTATGTCCAAACTGCCGCCGATGCCGACCAGGCCATGCGCCTTCTGCGCCTGTATCCCTACCATGTTGCTATTGTGGATTTGCGTTTGGATGAACAGGATGAAAATAATGAAGAAGGGTTAATTCTGGCCGAGCGCATGAAAGAATATTTGCCGGAATTAGCCATTATCATGCTAACCGGCCATGCCAATATCCCCGCCGTCAAACAGGCGCTGCAACCGCGTGAAAGCGGCAGCCGGATTGCCTTTGATTTTTTGGAAAAGCACGAGATTTCCCGGCTGTTACCCAGTATTAATATTGCCTTCACCAGAGCCGCCCGGGTGAATCCTCACCTGTTGATCCAACTTGACCCGGCCCTCAGTTGGGCAAAATTGCATAATACCGTGGAGTGTTTGCAAGCGTTGGGCGCTGCTACCGCCGAACTGGAACTGCGTGATCTGCTACAGCGCGTTTTTTTTGAGGCCCAAACAATTTTGGTTCAGGCGATGAATGGCGGGCACAGCAGCGGCTCGGTGGTTTTGGTGACTCCCACCATGCGGGGGTTGCTTCAGACAGATGTCGTAGTCAAATTCAACGAGCGCGAAAAAGCCGAACGTGAATCGCGCAACTACGATAGTTATGTAGCCAACTATGTCGGCGGGGCCAGGCGAACCCAACGTCTGGACTTTCGGGCTACTGCCCGGTTGGGGGGAATTGCCTATTCGTTTGTCGGGGCCGAAGCCATCGGCTTTCAACGCTTTAGCCACGCCTATGCCGACAACGATACGGCTGATATAAAAGATATCCTGGATAACCTGTTCAAAGAAACATGTTATACCTGGTATACCAAGACCCTCCAGGCCAACAGTTTTCCCCATTCATTGAGCGCTGGTTACAAAGAATGGCTGCATCTTGATGCGGCCAAGTTGAATACCGCTCTAAGCGAAATTATCGAGCGGGCAGGAACCGCGCAGCTCACCCTCAGCAACTCCCGCCGCCCCAACCAGGCCGATATTTATCTTAAAGAACGAGGAGTCAAGCTTATCAATCCCCTTCTTTTAAGTCAGGCTGCGTTTGCTTACAGCGGCCCTTTTTGTTTCACTCACGGCGACCTGCACGAGGGGAACATTCTGGTGGATACTCATAATCAAACCTGGCTGATTGATTTTTACCAAACCGGGCTGGGCCATCCCGTCCGCGATTTTGCTATGCTGGAGTCAGCCATCAAGTTTTCGCTCCAGCAATCTGATTGTTCTCTGGCCGTACTCTACGATTGGGAGCGAATGCTGCTGCACGTTAATTCCTTAACCGACCCTCCAAGCTCAACGCCGCCTTTGCAGTTGGACGCTGAACTGACCAAAGCCACCGAACTTATTAAATATATCCGGCTGTTGTTGAGCCAGATTTTGCCGGAGATGAGCCTGAAAGATTACCAGGTATCCCTTTACTTCCACGCCTTAAAAGCGATGACCCTGGCCCGCAAATTCAATGACCGCCAGCGCCTCCATCCCTTGATTTCCGCGGCGTTGCTGGCTGAGGTGCTTCAGCAAGTTTAAATTTTTTATTGAGAGCTGTTAATGGCAAGAAGTTATAATTTCGAGAATATTCGTAATCTTCTTACAGAAGGTTTTACTGATAGACAACTGAGACGGTTTTGTTTTGATACGCCTCATTTCCGCCCCGTTTATGATCAATTTGCTCAAAATTCCGGTCAAGACGAAATAGTTGACCATATCCTTGATTATGCTATCCGAACTCTAAAAGTAGAATTACTTCTTGCCTGGGCTAAAAGACGTAATCCTGCCAGATATAGAGAGCATCAACCTTATTATGGTCGCCGTATTTTACTGGTAGATGATAACAAGGATTGGTGTGATCAATTAGGTGGGTTGCTGCAAGAGCGAGAGGATGGTTATGAGGTTGTTATAGCGATGTCCAGTCAAGAAGCCATCCAACTGATTAGAAGTGATATACCTTATAATTTAGTTATCCTCGATATGCGACTGGACGAATCAGATAAGGGAAATAGAGAAGGGATGAGTTTAGGGGAATGGCTCAGAGATAATGGCTACAACATGCCAATTATTATTATGAGTGCCCACATAATGGAACCTGATACCATCAAAAAAATGACACTTCGTCCTTTCCAGTTTGTTGCCGTTGAAAAAGGCAAGATTGGCTCTGGCAAGGATGATGATCTATTATATCAGATCGAACTGGCCTTATCTTGACCAACCTTACCCTATAAAACGCCAGAAATCTCGCCCTCGGAGGAAACTGTGAACATGACACTCCAACAAAAATCATTGAAGCTGCAACTGGAAGCCATAGACCCGCAAAAAGCAGGCGTTCATCCGCTGCTGATTCAACGCTCCAGCCAGGCCAATTTTGCTTCAACCGACTTAGAACGCCGGCAAATCATCCAACTGCTTCAAGCCGCCCGCTGCGCCCCCAGTTCGCACAACAGCCAGCCCTGGTATTTTATTGTCGTTACCAATGGAGCCGGGCGCGAGGAAATCAATCAAAATTTGGCCGAGTCAGGGGTGCCCTGGGCAGATCAAGCCCCGGTATTGCTGGCAGTTATCTTCAATTCGGCAGAAGGCAGCCGGCAAAATGGGCTAAATTACGGTCTTTTCGACTGTGGGCTGGCGGTGCAAAATATTTTGTTGCAGGCAACCAGTATGAACCTGGCTGCTCATCCGGTCAATTATTTTGATCCCGAAGTGATGCGGCGCGTTTTAAAGTTACCCCGTAAACACGTTTTGGTCTTGTTTGTGGCTGTGGGGCAGCCCGGCCAGCAAGCAGTATCCACAGAATCCAACCCGCTGCGCAAACCATTGGCTACCATCGCCGCCTGGGATCGGTGGAACGGCTCCCTGGTTGTAGAGTAAAGCATCCAACTTGTTACTTGATCTTTACTTACAATCTCTCAAAAATCGGTTAAAATGGGTTAGAAGTTTGGCACGAAGCAAAACTCTAACCTATTTCTAGTATTTTTCTTATGATTTTTCGACTCTATTCTAGGAACATATACTTACAACCTTGCGATTTTTCGGACATAACAGGTTTCCAGTGGCTCTTGCATCAATTTCTATGGCAAAATAATTTGGCCCCTGTACCTGTCTATTCACGGATCTGCCGACAGAGTTGTTGGAAAGGGGCATACAGATGACGCGCATCCTTGCTGTTGATGATGAACCGGACTGGCTTGCATTTGCCAAAGAAGATTTGGGCAAAAGTTTTGAGGTGGAAGTTGCCCTTGACCTCAAAACGACGATGACGATGTTAAAACAAAAACCTTACGATCTCATCATTGCCGGTTCGCGCTGTTTGAACGTATTAAAAGTTATCCGTGAGAAATACCCCCAGAAACGAGTCATCGTCGCCACCGGCCAGCCCACCACCCGCGAAGCCATTGACACCTATCGCCTCGGCGCCCTCGATTACTTCACCAAAGATTTTCGCCCCGAAATTATCTCTGCCAAAATTAACGAAGCCCTTCAAAAACCCCACAAAATCCTTGCTTAAACCTTTGTTCGGCAGTTTAAGAAAATAGCAATGCTGTACTTCTAATTGTGAATTGTGAACACAATAAGCCCAAACGCTCATTCACCATTCACTATTGACAATTCACCATTCACAATTCCTCACTTCACCCCCCGCACATCCACCTGACGTTCTACCTTGCGGCCGTCGGGTAAGATGGCTTTGACCAGGATAAACCAATCGCCGGCCATCGTGAATTCAAGGGGGGCTTCGTAGCGGCCCGGCGCGACTTCGGCGGGTTTGGAGAAAGTGGGGGTCATTCCGGCGTGAACCATGTTGCCCTCCAGTTCCACCTGCGCCCCGCTGACCGGCTGACCCTCAGCGTCGTTGAGCGTCACCGTCACCGTCGCCTGGCCTATCGCGGGCGGATTTGGAGCGATGGTCACATCCACGCCCACATCCGACCCAGCCGACCCAGCCCGACGGCAGCCAGCCAAAAGCAACAGAATGACAAACAACCCCACGAAAAGGCGGAAGGCGGAAGGCGGAAGGCGGAAATTTTTATTTTTCATCCTTCCGCCTTCATCCTTCATCCTTCCACAGCTCTTCCATTTTGACATATTGCTCCGGGAACTCCCCCGTATAATTGAGAAATTTCGGGATGGGATAGCGAATACCGCCCTGGTGGGTTCCTTCCAGGCCGGCCAAAATCATGTCAATTTTGCTGAACGGGATGGTAAAGGCCATCTCGTCGTCGCCGGCCTGGGCGAAAACACGGTCGCCGTAGCAGGGCAGAATGACCTGGCACTCATCGGTTTTCATAGTAGTGATGACCGCGTCGGCGCAGTCAATCCGCCCGGCATAGCTGGATTCGAGCCGCCCCCCGGTTTTCCACAGCCGGGCCGTGAGCAGCCGCATGACCTGGGCCGAGTTGCCGTAGACGATAATCACATGCGGCTCGAAGGTGCAGCGCGACAGCGGCGCGGCGGTCACATAAGCCCACTGTTTGTAAGCCCACTTGTCCACCCCCGCCTCGGTGACGGCCCCCGCCGCCGGAGTTTCGGTGTACATGCCGGCACAGGTCATGCCGTTGAGAAAGTAATCCAGCAGCGGCTCAAAGCCCCAAACGGCCTTGGCCAGCGGGCAGGAAAGGTCGTCGCCGTTCATGGCAATAACCCGCCCGGTGTGCCGGACGATAGCAAAGACCTGACAAATCGCCATTTCTTCGCCCAAATCCTGCTTGGGCGCCTGGCCCGCGGTGGCAGCGGCTCGCCTTCGGCCAGCATCCGCACCGCCAGGGGAAAGGTGGCGGTGCGCAGGTGGGCTTGCAAGGCTTGGTCAAGGGTTTGGAGGAGGGTAGAGGTCATTGGATAGGTCCTTTCGATCAAATGTCATGTCATTTCGAGGCCGAAGGCCGAGAAATCTGCGAGGCAGATATAGAACTACCGGCCAAGTAGAAGATTTCTCCCTACGGTCGAAATGACATTCTTTCTGTTATGTCATTTCGAGCGACGAAAGAGCGAGAAATCCTATTTCCACTCCTCGCTCAAATCTTTCCACTCAGGATTCATACTCATCACCAGCTCATTCTTCTTTTCTCGACGCCACTTTTTAATTTCCTTCTCACGGTGTATGGCCGCATTCACGTCAGGCGTCTCTTCAAAATAAACCAACTTATTGACATTGTATTTGGCCGTAAAGCCGTCAACCTCTTTATGTTTGTGTTCATAAAGGCGGCGTTCCAGATTATTGGTTACGCCCACGTATATCACCTGATCGTTCCAATTAGTCAACAGGTAAACGTAGTAGGATGCATTCATGCGAATACAGTCTTTCCGTTTTTGTCATTTCGAGGCCGGAGGCCGGGAAATCTGCAAGGCAGACTATAGAACTACCGGCAAAGAAGAAGATTTCTCCCTGCGGTCGAAATGACATTCGGCCTGCTTTGTCATTTCGAGGCCGGAGGCCGAGAAATCTGCGCGGTGGACTATAGAACTACCGGCGGCGAAGAAGATTTCTCCCTGCGGTCGAAATGACAGGTTTCTCTCAATTAATCCGCCGCTCATACCCCAACCACTCCTTCTCCCGCAGCTTGAACTTCTGAATCTTCCCCATCGAAGTCTTGGGCAGCGGGCCAAACTCGATGGCTTTGGGGCATTTGAAGCGGGCCAGACGCTCCTGGCAAAAGGCGATGATTTCCGCTTCGGTGGTGGCGGCGGCGGCTTTGAGAGTGACAAAGGCTTTGGGCACTTCGCCCACTTGTCGTGGGGGATGGCGATGACGGCGGCTTCCAGCAC
>JAAUSP010000386.1 GCA_012032575.1 Anaerolineales bacterium
GTTCCTTATAAACTGAACTCCAACATGGGGCAAGTTTAACCCCGCTGTCTGGCGATTTTTAATCAAAGCTGGAGGCCAAAGCTTGCTTTGGCTTTTCCAAACCAAGGTTTGGACTCCAACTTAAATCAAACCCTTTGCGCCATCAGGGGCATAAACTGGCTCTGCCCGCCATCCACACAAACAACCTGGCCGGTCACGTGGCCCGCCGCTTCAGAAGCAAAGTAGGCCACCAGGTGCGCGTGGTCCTTCGGGTCGGCCATGTGGCCGGCCGGAATGAGCGCGACCATCGCCGCCAAATCCAGGCCGCGTTCCTGGGCCGATTTCTCCAGCATATCGGTCCAGGTCATGCCGGGGCAAAGGCAGTTAACCGTAATGCCGTAAGGGGCCATCTCAACGGCCAGGCAGCGGCTAAAATGATTGACCGCCGCTTTGGCCGAGCAGTAGCCAATCTGGGCCGTGCGCACCACCACCCCGGCAATGGACGAGATGTTGACAATCCGCCCTTGCCGCCGGGGCATCATCCGCCGGATGGCCGCCTGCGAGCACAGAAAAACACCCTTGGCATCCACGTTAAAGGTTTCGTCCCAGGCTTCCTCGCTCATCTCGGCGGTCGGGCCGGTGCGTAACAACCCGGCGTTATTCACCAACAGCCACAGCGGGCCAAGCTCATGCTCCACCCGCTCCACCATTGCTTCAACCTCGGCCTTATGGCTGATGTTGGCAATAAAAGCGCTGGCCTGCAAACCCTCCCGACGCAACGCCTCAGCCTCCCGCTCAACCTGCTCTGAACGCGCATTCAGGGCCACCATCATCCCTTGACTAGCCAGCACCCGTGCCATTTCCAGCCCGATTCCCCGGCTGGCCCCGGTGATTAAAGCGACTTTTCCTGCTAGACCCATTGTTTTGCCCTCTTCAAAAATAATTATCATGTCACTGCGAGCCGCAGGCGAAGCAGTCTCCACTTCGGGAGGGGGATTGCTTCGGCCTACGGCCTCGCAATGACATTCACTCCGCCTCAGCCAATGCCTCGTCCCGCAGCCACGATCCGCCGGCCAGCACCCCGCCATCCACCACGATATTCTGACCGGTTATATAAGATGACGCCTCGGACGCCAGCAGTAAAACTGCGCCCACCAGCTCTTCCGGTTCTCCGGGCCGCCGGAAAGGAATCCGCGCCCGAAACCAGCGGGCTTTTTGCTTGTCCTCCCACAGCGGCTTGGATAGTGGTGTCCGCATAAAGCCGGGAGTGACACAGTTCACCTGGATGTTGTCGGCAGCCCACTCCACGGCCATGACTTTGGTCAATTGGGCCATGCCACCTTTGGTTACGCCGTAGACGGACACCGTATCCAGGCCATAGAAAATATTGATCGAACCAATATGGATAATCTTGCCGCCACCCTGAGCGACCATAAAAGGATGCGCGGCCTGGCTGAGAAAGTAAACACTGCGCAGATTGACCGCCATAATGGTGTCAAAATCGTCCTCGGTCACTTCGACGATGGGCTTGCGCCGGTTGGTCGCCGCGCAGTTAACCAAGATGTCCAACCGGCCCAGGGCTTCGTGCGCCTCGGCTACCAATTTGCGACACTCAGCCACCTCGGCCAGATCGGCCAGCAGCGGCACGGCCCGCCCTCCGGCTGCTTCGATCATGGCGCAGGTTTCCTTGACCCGTACCAGATCGCGGCCATGCACTCCTACCGCCGCACCCGCCTCGGCCAGCGTCGTCGCCAAAACCTGCCCGATCCCGCCCGAAGCGCCGGTCAGCAGAACCGCTTTGCCCTTCAGCGAAAAAAGACGTTCTAATATAGGAGATGGGTTGGTCATAAAAGGTTTCTCTTTCTCGGTGGGAGATTAATAACGAATCTCCAATCTCTAATCTCCAATCTCCCTCCAATCTCACCCCACCTGATGCAGCGGCGCTTCGCCGCGCAGGGCGCGCAGGCAGTTTTCAATAACCAACTCGCCCATGCGCCGCTGCCCGTCGAGGGTGCGCCCGCCCAGGTGCGGGGTCAAGACCACATTATCAAGTTCCAGCAGTGGGCTGCCCAGCGGCGGCTCCTTGACAAAAGCATCAATCCCGGCTCCGGCCAGCCGGCCTTCGCGCAGAGCGTCGGCCAGGGCGGCTTCATCCACCAGTTGGCCTCGTGCCGTATTAATTAAGAAGGCCGTTGGCTTCATCAGATCCAGTTGAGCCGGGCCAATGACCGGACCTTCCGTCGCCTCGGCGGGGGCGTGCAGCGATACAATATCTGACCTTTGCAGCAGTTCCGGCAGCGAGACAAAGACGACATTATGAGCCGCCGCGAAAACCTCATCCGGGTAGGGGTCGTAGGCGATAACCTGCATGCCAAACCCTTTGGCCCGCTCGCACACCGCCTTGCCAATCCGTCCCAATCCGACAATGCCCAGGGTCTTGTCGCGCAGTTCGACCCCAAAGAGGGGTTTCCACGAACCTGCTTTGGTGCTCAGATGAGCCGGCACAATTTTTCGGGCCAGGGCCAATAACAGGGCCAGGGCCAAATCGGCCACCGAATCGTGGATGAAGCCGGGGGTGTAACTGACCGAAATCCCTCGTGCGCGCGCCGCCGCCAGGTCAATCGTTTCCAGCCCGACGCCATGTTTGGCAATTGTTCTCAAGCGCGGCGCGGCGTTGATAACCTCAGCCGTCAGTTCATCCGTGCCGGTGACGATAGCATCCATCTCCGGCAAAACTTCCAGCAGTTCGGCGGCGTGGTAGGCTCGCCCCACGCCGTTAGGCACCACCTCGCACCCGCCCGCTGCAAGCTGGGTTAAGTGCTCTGGAAAAGCCTGTCCAAAAGAACGTGAACCAATCAAAACCCGCCAGCGGGGTTTGGAATCCGGCATAATAATAATCTCCCAGAAAATAAACGTCATGTCACTGTGAGCCGCAGGCGAAGCAGTCTCCATCCTCGGATATGGAGATTGCTTCGGCCTTACGGCCTCGCAATGACATTTTTAAATCTCTCCAACCGCCAAAGCGCGCATCTCGGCCACTTCGCGAGCCATGTCGGGCACTTTATAAATGCCCGCGCCCATGGCCAGCGTCGTCGTGCCGGCGGCGATCAAATCGGGAACGTGCTCGCGTTTTACACCACCGGCCACCTGAATATCCACCGCTGCTCCGGCGGCCTCAATCATATCCCGCACCCGGCGCACGCGCGGCAGCACCAGCGGGTCGAACGACGCGCCCCGTGTGCCTTCACCCGTCACCCGCGACAACAGCAGCACGGCGTCAATCCGGCTGATGACCGGCTCCAGCACCGTCACCGGCGTCCCCAGCGTGACCGCCAGACCAACCTTGACCTGGCGCTCACGGATGTTGAAAATGGCCTCATACAGCATGGCTACACTCTCAACGTGGAAGATAATCAGGTCAACCCCGGCATCGGCCAGGTGGGGCACAAAGCGCAGCGGGTCAATCGCGCCCAGGTGGACTTCAAAAGGCAGCCGGGTCAGCGGGCGCAACGCGGCAATTGTCCGCGGCGGAAAACCCAGGTCTGACACGAAATGGCCGTCGAACACATCCAGGTGGAGGAAATCCAGGCCGGCGGCTTCCAGCCGCGCTACTTCGTCGGCCAGCCGCCCGTGATCGCCGTTAAACAGGGCCGCGCCCAGCCTGATTTGTCCATCCATCTCAAGCCTCCGGCTCGATGGCGATGGCCCGCACCGGGCAGGCGTCGAGGCCAATCACCGGCCAGGGCAGGGCAATCAAAAAGACGCGCTGCTGGCGCAGTTCAACCAGGTTGTTGAGACATTCAAGCACCGGAATGCCGGCGTTGTTCAGCAGGCGATGGTCGGGATGGTGGCTGACGCCGCGCACCTCAAACCCGGAGCTGTCGGTGCCCAGGCAGTTGATTTTTCGATCTTCGACCAGCCAGCGCACCGCTTCTTCGGTGATGTAGGGCCGGTCGTGTGATTGCGGGGTACGGTATTGGGTGTGCCGCCCGGTCATGGTCAAAACCCGGTCGCCCACCTGAATGTCTCCAGCCGCCTGTATCTCGGCCAGCGAAATCGCTTCGTTGATGCCCTTGTGCCGAAAATCGAGGACAATGGCCGGCCCCATCAACTTTTCGATAGGCAGGCTGGCGGTATCGCCCCCGTCGGTCAAAAAGTGCAGCGGTGCCTCCACGTGGGTGCCCACGTGCGACCACATGTAGACCAGGCTCATAATGTCGCCCTCCGGCCCCTGGCGTTTGCCGCGCTGGGCCACTTCCAGGGTGTACTGCTCTTTGAAGGGCTGCAGCACGTGGGTTAAATCTACAATGCGCCCTTTGGGAATGTTGACGGTGTTTTCCATAAAATATTTACTCCTTTAAAGTGAAGGCGTTTTTCTGAAAATCAATATCGCTATTCTGATTGCGTCTTGCGTCTTACGTCAGTTCTTTCTACGCAAGACGCAACACGTTTTGACTGAAATCTTGTAACTCCCTTAACTCCTAACTTCACTTTCCCACTTTTCCAGCGGCTCAATACGCACGCCCTGAGTGCCGGTGGTGGTGATCAGGCTGCATCCCCCGGCGGCGTCAATGGCGGCTGCAACCGCCGCTTGTCGCTCCGGCTCGGCCAGGGCGATGATGATGCCGCCGCCGCCGGCCCCGGAGATTTTAGCGCCCAAGGCTCCCGCGCCAATGGCCGCTTCGATAAGCTGCTCGTTTTCAGGGGCAGCGGTGCCGATTTTCTCCTGGATAAGCTGGTGCAAATTAAACAAATGGCCCAGCGTCGGCAGGTCATTGTTTTCCAGGGCGCTGACAATTTGCCGCACCAGGTAGCCCATATCCCGGAAAAGGTGCAATTTGGCCGGGTGGCTTTCCAGCCACTTGCGCACCCGCGTGTTCAACGCTGCCGTGCTGCGGTCTCGCACAAAGGTGTTGCCAATCACCAGTGGCAGTGAGGTAGTGATAGGCAGAAGCTCCGCGCCCTCGGCGACGGTGAAACGGATCAACCCGCCCCGGACGATGGCGCTGCTGTCCAGGCTGGAGGCGACGCCGCCGTGGGCGATGGTGTCGCCCTGCCAGGACACAAAGATGATCTCGTCGGCGGCGGGTGGGTGGCCGGCCATCTGGAGAGCAGCCAGCGCCATCGAGGTTGAAGCCGCTGCCCCCGAACCGAGGCCGGAACTGACCGGTACCGACGAGCGCCATTCGATGTTCAGCCCCGGCCCGCCGGCCCGTTCGACCACGTGGGCCAAAACGTAGCGGGTGGGGGCAAAAAAATCCCTGGCCCGTTCGCGAATCTCATCCAGAGCTTGAGCCTGACGCAAGGCATCAACCTCGGCCTTGAAAGCCAGCAAGCGTTCCCTGGAACAATCCTCGTAACGCTGGCCGGAACGAAAGCTATAGTCCTGGTCAGGACGTTCGCTGACACAGCAGTAGGTGCGCAGGTCAACCGCCGTCGCCAGGGCGGGCTGCTGCCGATTGACGCCGTGATCGCCGCAGAGAATAATTTTGGCCGGTGAGGAAGTGACGATGGTGGTCATGGGACCTCCTCCAGCCGGGCAATGGCAAAGGGTCGCAGCCGCAGCGCTAAACTGCCCCCGGACGTTTGGGCCAGCTCGCCGGCTTGTGCCCGAAAAGCCTCGGGATTTTGCATGGCTTCTGCGGCATTGGTCTCATCCATGGTGCGCACCCGAACCTGCCGGCCCAGATTTTGCACCAGCACTTGTTTGGGTTCGGGACTCAAATTGGCCAGCACCACCCGCAGCCGGCCTTCGTGGCGCAAGGCCAAACCATCCACCTGCAAAGGCTGGCTCGACCGGGTTGGGACCACCTCGCCCGCGGCAAACTCGCCCACATCGGCCAGAACGTGGTAGAGCGGAAAAACCACGCCCGGCAGCGATGGGAATTTGTCGGGTACGGGCGAACCGGCCTCGGTTTCCATCACTCCGCGCCAGCCGGTGGTCTCGTAGTAGGTCAGGCTGTCCACGCCGCTTTCGGCCAGATATTTGAGGCTGCCGGCTGTCCAGCCCGCCCCGAACAACGACATCTGCCGCTCATCCACCTGGGAGGGCAGTTGGCCCGGCTCCGGTTCTGGTTCCGGCCCGGTGGCGTTGGGGTTAAAACGCATCCTTAAAGTAACCGGCGTGACCGCCAGCAGCCGGTCGCCGCAAAATTGGCGGGCCGACTTGACAGTGGGGGCTTGCGCCGCCAGCGTTTCCACCAGCGACAAGTTATCGAAGGCATGCACCTGCGGGTTGATCGAGTAGCACACCAGATCAAGCGCCTGCACCGGCGGGCGGCTCCGATTCAGTTCGGCAAAAAAGGCATTGGTCCCGGCCCCAATTTTGGCGGCTGGGTCGTAATGCTCAAGCCGCTCCCTGGCCAGGTTGACCCATTTTTCAGAGGTTGACTTTTCTTTGTCGTGGAAGATAAGCCAGGCCCAAACCGGCGGCTTGACCCGTTCCAGCATGTCGGCCAGGTATTTCAATTCGGCTTCGGCGGCGTCGGAGAGGAAGAGGGCTACTTCAAGGGCGACGCCCAACGCAGCGGCGTCGGCGGCAGCCTGGCGCAGTTGGGCTTCGTTATCCGGCTCCGACAGCCGCAGTCCAATCCGCAAATGCGTCAGGTTGAGCGCTTTCAGCCGGGCCAATTCCTTCCGGCTGAGCGGCTGGTTATGGCTGGCCACGCCCAAACCCAGCCGGGGGAAGGGCCGCCCCGGCGACGACTCAATCGAGAAGGTCAACCCGCTAGCGTCGGCGTCGGATGAGTCAGCGGGAAGCTGGCCCTGGAGGGTCAACGTGACCGATTGGGAGATTTTGGTTCCGGCGGTGATCTCGACCGGAAAGGGCAGGCGCAAGGGGGTGCCGTAAGTTTTGTACGAGGCATCGGTCCAGTTGCGCTGGTCTTCCAGCTCAAAGATTTCGCCGCTGAAGCGGACTTCGGCCCACAGATCGGGCACAATTTGATGGGTCAACGCCTGCATCTCTTCAAACGGATGGACGGGCTTGACAATCCCATCTATGACAAGCTGCTGGCCGATATAGCGGGGGAAGCTGTTCTCTTCAACCGATCCGTCCACGTGTTCGATCTGGGCCGGAGCGCCGGCGCACTCCATCGGATGAAGGACACAAAAGCCGATGCGATTGCGCCGGAAGGTCGAGCGGGCTTCGCCGTCCATGCTGAACGAGATAGTTCCGGCGGTATCGCCGCTGATCGCGCCGCGCCAGAAGAAATCTATATCGCCTTGTTTATTTTCTACATCGTAACTGATGCGGAACGAGTCGGGCTGGATATCCATCTGGATGTTGGAGAGTTTGGGCAGAATGGTGCCCCAATTGGGGTCGCGGATGGCTACATAAATACGGCGCAAAATTTCGTGCCGG
>JAAUSP010000387.1 GCA_012032575.1 Anaerolineales bacterium
GGTGGCGCCTCGACCGTGATCATGAGTCGGTGCCGGTCGCTTCGCCCACGTTAGGGCTAACCGGTCTGGGCGATGTGGTGGAATTTACCGCCGCAGCGGAGGGCGTTCAATTGCCGGGGCGGGAGGGCTTTTATCAACCCGCTCCGGTTGAATACAAACGCGGCCACAAAAAGCACGATCATTGCGATGAGGCTCAACTTTGCGCCCAGGCGATGTGTCTGGAAGAAATGCTGGCGACGGTAATTCCAGCCGGTTTCATCTACTACGCCCAAACCCGGCACCGGGAACCGGTAGCGTTTACGGCTGATTTGCGGGACAAGGTGCTCAAAGCCGTGGAGGAGATGCACGCCTACTATCGGCGCGGCTATACGCCCAAAGTCAAGCCGTTCAAAGGCTGTCGCGCCTGTTCGCTGGTAGATATCTGCCTGCCCGATTTGCAGAGTAAGCGCATAACGGCAGCGAAGTATATTCAGCAGTACGTTGAAGAGGCACACCGATGAAAAAACTGGGCAATATTTTGTATGTCACCACTCCCCAGGCTTATCTCTCGCTGGACGGCGAAACGGTGGTGGTCAAGAAAGAGGAAAAACAAGCCATGCGCCTGCCGTTACATAATCTGGAAGCCATTGTCTGCTTCAGCTATCCGGGAGTTAGCCCGGCGCTCATGGGTGCCTGCGCGGAACGGAACATCGGCCTGAGTTTTTTGAAGCCGGAAGGGCGTTTTTTGGCGCGGGTAACGGGGCGGGTCAAAGGCAATCTGCTTTTGCGCAAAAACAATATCAACTGGCCCAGGATGAAGGCACGGCTGTTTCGGTGGCCGGATCGTGTTTATCGGCCAAAATCTTTAACAGCCGCCAGGTCATCAACCGCGCCCTCCGCGACCATAGCTTATTGGTAGATGTACCGGGGTTACAGGCAGCCTCGGATTTTCTTAAACAAACGCTTTTGGCTCTTCAAACTGCCGCTCATCTGGAAACTTTGCGCGGGTTGGAAGGCAGCGCTGCCAAACAATACTTTGGGGTTTTTGGCGGGTTGATTCTGCATCAAAAACAGGATTTTCCCTTTGCGGGGCGCAATCGCCGCCCGCCGCTGGATAATGTCAACGCGCTGCTGTCGTTTCTGTACACACTGTTAACCTATGAGGTGTCGTCGGCGTTAGAAACGGTTGGCCTGGACCCGCAAGTTGGTTTTCTGCACGCAGACCGGCCCGGTCGCCCCTCGCTGGCGCTGGATTTGATCGAAGAGTTACGTCCGGTCTTGGCGGATCGCCTGGCCCTCACCCTGATCAATCGCAAGCAAATTAACGGCAGCGGCTTTGCTCGCAAGGAAAGTGGTGGTATTGTGATGGATGACGACACCCGCAAAAAGGTGTTGAGCGCCTGGCAGGAAAAGAAACAAACCGAGATTGTTCACCCCTACCTGCAAGAACGTATGCCCATCGGCTTACTGCCGCATACGCAAGCCCTGTTGCTGGCCCGCTATTTACGGGGCGATCTGGACGCTTATCCGCCATTTTTCTGGAAGTGAGGCTGGGTTTATGATGGTTTTAATTTGTTATGATGTTGATACCACCACGGCCAGCGGGCAAAAACGCTTGCGTAAAGTGGCTAAAGTGTGTGAAGATTACGGGCAACGGGTCCAAAACTCCGTCTTTGAGTGCTTGCTGGATGCGGCTAAGTATAAGCAACTCAAACACGCCCTGACGACGCAAATTAACAAAGAAAAAGACAGTTTACGCTTTTACCATCTGGGTGATAACTGGAAACCTCGGGTTGAACACATCGGAGCCAAAGCGAGTCTGGATTTGGAAGGGCCATTAATAGCCTGAACCGGCATTGTGCGAACCGCCAGTGAACAGATGTTACCGGGTGGGTTCGCGCCGGTTTTTGCCCCTTAACAACAAAAAAAGCGGCATTAAGCCCTATTTCAAAGGCAGATTTTGAATAGACATACAGAAGTAACACAACATCTGGTATGCCAGTATCAACGCCTTGCCAGATGTTGCGGTCGCCCTCCACACGGGGGGCGTGGATTGAAACATCCAAATTGATACCCGATTCGCATCCGAGTATCAGTGGATCCAATTTTCGAGGAGTGAGGCACGCCCACGTGCCGAACACCGCCGCACGTGGGCGTGCTGGCTCCTCAAATTTAAATCTACTGAGTATGGACTTGTATTCCCCCCACACGTGGGGGTGAACCGCAGCGGTAATCCAACCCCTCGTAATAGTTGAGTAATAGATTTGTAATAACTCGCCTCTATAATCTTTGGTATTAGCTGCAAACAGAAAGGCGAGTTAATGAAAAAATATCTGGCCGCTCTTATCCTCGTATTCCTGCTGCTGCCCACCGCAGCAATGGCCGATGAACCCGGCGCCACCTACCGCATCACCTTTACCGCCACCTGGAGCAATCAAACCCATCCCCACCCCGATTTTCCCACCACGACAGCCCACTTTTCGCCCCTCATTGGCGGCATTCATAACGCCACTATAAAGTTTTGGGAGGCCGGTCAGTTGGCCTCTGTAGGGATCGAGCGGATGGCCGAACAGGGACAAACCCCGCCGCTGACAACGGAAGTCAACGCTGCCATAAGCGCCGGCCATGCCCTATCGGTCTTAACCGGGACGGATACCGATTCGCCTGGTTCAACCACTATTAACAGCGTCCAGTTAACCAAAGATTTTCCCCTGGTCACGCTGGTAACCATGATCGCCCCCAGCCCCGACTGGTTTACCGGCGTATCCGGGCTGTCGCTGCTCGACGAGCAGGGCAACTGGGTGGACAGCAAAACGGTTATGCTCTACCCCTACGACGCCGGGACCGAACAGGATGGCGGCTTCACCCTCGACAACCCGCCGATGGATCAGAATGTCCCCATTGCCTCTCTCGCCAACAGCGCCTTTTTTACCGACCAACCGGTGGGCAGCTTCACCTTTACCCGCCTCAACTATGCCAATCTGCATCTGACCAAAACCGCCAGCCCCACTACCCCGGTTGATTTCCAGGGCCAGATCACCTACACTCTGGTGTTGAGCAACAGCGGCGACACCAAAGCGTCCGGCGCGGTTTTAACCGACACCCTGCCGGGCGGGGTGGCCTTTGCCCAATGGGTTCAGCGCCCGTCTGGCGCGACTCAGAGCAGCAACCAGATTACCTGGACCGGCGCTGTTACCGCCGGCAAGACCATCACTTTCACTTTTGTCGCCAGCCATACCGGGGCGTTGTACGGCGAAACCATCATCAATACCGCCGTTTACAGCCATACCTCCGACAGTGAGCAAGCCAGCACCGCCTTCACCGTCGAACCAGACCCTAATCAAGCTCCACCCACCTCTATTTTCTTGCCGCTCTTGCTCAAGGACGGCTAAAATCGGCAGTTCAGCCCACAAAAAACGCCGCGAAATTAAACTCGCGGCGAGGCTAAGGCTAAGGCTAAGGCAAGGCTGTACTCAGCCTCAGCCTCAGCCTTAAAAAGGGTGAGAACTGAGGAATAAGTGATCCTCAAAAAGTATCCTCATAACTGTGCCAGGTGCGGACCATAAGGTAGGTGTTGCCTTCAAAATAGCCGTACTCGTAGACCACAAAGATGCGATCAAGCGTTTCTGTCCAGAACATCCGCCCATTGCTAAAGTTCTGGAACGCGCCGTTGCTGTCTTTGGCCGGCCCGATGGCGTAGCCCAGCCGCTCTTTCACCTGCGCCCCGGTCCCTTCCCAGTAAACTTTGCTGAACTTATCGCCCACCGTGAAAAAGCCTGCGGGCACAGGTTCCACCTTGATCGGATCAGCCGGCCCCAAATCGCCAAAGCGCTGATAAGAGCCATCGGCAAAAACACGTAGACCGGATCGCTGTTGTAGAAACCATCGCTTTGCAGCCAGACCATCACCCCGTTCTCAAAAATCTGCACCGCTGTCTGAGTGGCCTGCTCGCCGCCCTGCCACGAGTCGGCGCAGCCCAGGGTGGCTTTGACCTCTTTATACGCGCTCCAAACCTTACCAAAGCCCCGGATCGGCACATCGGTGCAGAAGAGCGGCTGTTGGGGTTGAGGCGTGCGGGTCGGTTCGACCACCACCGCCGCCGGTTCGGCTTCCGGCAGATCGGTTGCCGCTGCCACAACCTGGCTGACTACGGGCAGCAGGTTCAGCGCGACCGACGGCGCGGCCAAATCGGCGGCCAGCCAGCCCGGCTGACCCCGGTAGATAATTTGCAGCCAGCTTCCATCGGCGGTGCGGCCCAGGCCACCAGGTGCGCCGTATTTTGCACCGTCCCCAACACCTCGGCCTGCAAATCGGGGACTGGCGCACATTGGCCGCCGCCGTGTCAGCCGAAAGCCGGACCTGAGTCTGCTCCAGTTCGCTGCGCTGGGGATAGACCGCCACCACTTCGGTGGGAATATCCAGCACCGCCGTTTCGCCGCTCAACCCGCCCGTCACCCGAACCAGGCTGCTTTGATCGAAGAAATAAAGCTGTTGATTGGCCCGCAGCAGCGTCCCCTGGCTAAAACCGGCTCGCACCGGCAGCCGGGCGGCCAGCGAGCCATCCAGCGGCGAGGGCTGCATGCCGGTGTAATCGGCCTGCTCGATCACCTTTTTCCAGTCGTTGACCTGCCAGCGCTGGCCCCGGCGATCCAGTAGAGATTGTCCCCGGCGTCGTAGCTCAGCCGGGTTAGCGGGTCGGCCTGCGGCAGCGCGGCCAGGGCGGCGTCTGTCACCTGGATGACGGTTTGGTGGTCCAGCCCAAAGGCCGGCAGCACGGCGGCATCGGCCAGGGAGCGGCGGGTTCCCTCGGCGGTGACATAAAAGAGAGTGGAACCGCTGCCCCGCAGCAGCGTCCCCGCCTCGTAGCTTTCGGCCACGGCAAGCGCGGGCGGCTTGACCGTCAGTTCGACCACAGCGGTCGGGGCGGGGGTCGCTGTGATTGCCAGCGGCGTGGCGTCCGGGGTCGCTGTGACCACAATCACCTGGGGATCGCCTGCGCCACACGCACTGATGAGCGCAGCCGCCGCTCCGGCCAGGATCAGATTGAACGTTGGGTGGAAATGGATGGGTTTCATTGTGACCTCCTCTTGGGTAAATACTAATGGTTTGAAAACCGCTTATTTACCCTTACTGTACGCCACTCCACCCGGCTATGTTGGACCTAAATCTGACCAAATTCTGACCAGTCGCCACCGTTGGACAAAATGAGCTGCGATAGGGAAATAGGAGTCCAAACCTCGGTTTGGAAAAGCCAAAGCAAGCTTTGGACTCCGCCTCCCCGAAATTGAACGTATCTATTAGATTTTTTACCCAAGGGGAAAATTATGAACGAGGCAAACCTGACGCAAACAGTACGACAACCCGGTTAACCCGCAGGCTTGACCAGGCTGGAACTATGGAGGCAGCTATACTAAAAACAGATAAACATCGTACAGTATTTTAGCGGGCCAGGCTTCCACCCCCAGCCAAGCCACGGCGTGGGAGCCGTCGCTGCTAACCCTACTCCCTACTCCCTACTCCCTACTCCTTACTCCTCAACCTATAGCCAAAGCCCCAGACCGTCTCGATCCACTCTTTGCCGATGCGCTCACGGACCCGGCTGACCATTTTATCTATCTGGTAATCATACACAGCGTCGCTCTGATCCTCCGGCCAGACGGCGGCGGCCAGTTCATCCTTGCTCACGGCCTCGCCGGCCCGCTGCGAGAGATAGAGCAGCAGCTCAAACTGCTTGGCGGTGAGCGGCGGCGATAGAAGCTGGCCGTGCAGCCAGACCTGGCGGGCGTTGGCATCCACCCGCAGCCGGGCCAGCGCAGCGGCCAGGTCGGGTTGGGTGCGGGTGGCGGCGGGGTCAACAAAACGCAGCACCACCGCGCCGATACGGATTTCCGCGCCGTCGGCCAGGGCGTTTCAGCGGTCACGCGCTCATTGTCCAGCAGCGTGCCGTTCTTGCTGTCCAAATCGCGCAGCCAATAAACTTCCTCCCGCCGCACAATCTGGGCATGGCGGCGGCTGGTAAAATCGTTATCCAGTACCACCTGGCAGCTTGCCGCCCGGCCCAGCGTGGTTACATCATCCACCAGCAAAATTTCCTGGCCTGTCCGGCCCCATCCCTCGCGCACCACCAACCTGGCAACGTTATGACTCATGCTCAAAATCCTGATTTGTGCTATTATAGGGGAGAGGTGTCAGTAGTCAGTAGTCAGATTACGTGATGCGTGATGCGTGATGCGTGAATTTATCATCCAACACCCAACACCCAACACCCGACACCCAACACCTGACACCTGACACCTATTCATGATACACAACATACCCTCATAGACAAGCTGTGATGGCAGAAGAACTGCTGGGCCGGCAGATAGGCCCCTACCACATTGAAGCGATTTTGGGCAGCGGCGGAATGGCCGTGGTTTACCGCGCCCGTAATAACCGGGGCGACGCGGTGGCGTTGAAAATCCTCTTTCCGCCGCCGGGCGCGGGCAAGGAAATGCAGGCCCGCTTCGAGCGCGAAGGCCGCACGGCCATGCGGCTGCGCCACCCGGCCATTGTCCATGTGCTGGAAGCGGGTCAGGCCGGGGGCCGGGCCTTTATGGCCATGACCCTGATCGAAGGCGAGACGCTGGCCGACCGGCTGGCCCGCGCCGGCTCGCTGGACGAAACCAGCGCCACCGACATCGCCTGGCAAATGGCCGACGCCTGGATTATGCCCACCGCCAGGGCGTGGTCCACCGCGACATCAAGCCCTCCAACATTCTGCTGGCCGCGGATGGCCGGGCGCTGCTGACCGATTTCGGAGTGGCTCTGGCCCTCGACGATTTGGCCCTGACCCGCACCGGGCACACCGTCGGCACGCCGGCCTATATGGCCCCGGAGCAGGCCAGCGGCCAGGAAGTGGATGGCCGGGCCGACCTCTACAGCCTGGGCGTGGTGCTGTACCACATGGTCACCGGCCGCACCCCGTTTCGCGGCAACACCCCCCAGGTGCTCCACGCCCACGTGTATGACCCGCCGCCGGCTCCGTCGAGCATAGCCAAAGTATCGCCGGGGCTGGAAACGATTATTTTGCGGGCGCTGGCCAAAGACCCGGCCCAGCGTTTTCCCAGCGGCACGGCCATGGCCCAGGCCCTGGCCCGCCTGAGCGATCAAACCACGCCGATGCCGGTCTCGACCCAGGCAAAGCCGTCCCGCCTCCGCTGGCTCTGGCCTGTCATAGGCGTCCTGTTTTTAGGTCTGCTCGGCGTTTTTATCTCGTTCAGCTTTACCTCTGTCACCCTGACCAGCACCAGCACACCCCGGCCAACACCCACCGCCTGGGCCACACCCCTGCCGACCTTCACGCCGACGGC
>JAAUSP010000388.1 GCA_012032575.1 Anaerolineales bacterium
CCGGCATTGTTGAACAAAATATCCAGCCGGCCCCAGCGCTCGACTGCTGCCGCCACCATCCGTTCCGTATCGGCCCAACTGGACACATCAACCTTGATAAAAAAGGCGGCTTCGCCGATCAGCGCCGCCGTTTCTCGGCCCATTTTTTCGTTGATGTCGGCCACGGCCACCCTGGCCCCCTCCCGCGCAAACAGGAGGGCGCTTTCGCGGCCAATGCCGGAGCCAGCCCCGGTGATAACGGCGACTTTGCCGGACAGTCTCATCAATTAAAATCCTGGCTGATGATTTTCTCCGGCGTCACGACGGCCAGGGCCATCGGCGTGTCGCGGATGGTGTCGGCGTACTGCCGGGCTGCCTCTTCCGTCTCGTAATAGCGCTGAATGATCCGCCACCACAGTTCGCGTTCCAGCGGTTCGCCCCAGCCAATCAACGCCACCGTCCCGTAAATCATCACCGTGCGGGCGTCGGGGTGACAGCCATCCACGCACACGCTGATGCGGGGGTCACGCTGCAAGTTGCGATATTTGGCCGTGCTGAGAGCCAGACTAAAGTACAACCGGCCCGCTTCGTACAGATACCACACCGGGCTAAGCTGCGGCGCTCCGCCGACAGAATTTGTCCCCACGACGGCATGGCGCGGCGCTTGCAAGAACTGTTCGATTTCGGCAGGAGTCATTTGAGGCATAGGAATAAATCCGGTGATGCGTGATACGTGATAGTTTCGCACTCAGAGTCCTTAACGCATGACGCATTATAATATTTTGAAGAGACTCAGTAGATCCAAATTTGAGGAGCCAGCACGCCCACGTGCGGCCCCGTTCGGCACGTAGGCGTGCCGCACTCCTCGGAAATTGGACCACTGAGACTACTCTGTCGTGTCATTTCGTGCAACACGTTACGCAGGGAGCGAGAAACCTTCCAACCCTACCTTGCGAACAACGGCCTCAAAGATTTCTCGGCTTTCAGCCTCGAAATGACATATCTACTTCACAATCAACGCCCCCACAATCTCTTCGGCCCGGTTGACAATGGTGCTGATATGGCCTTCATTGGGATAAAGCGTCAGCTCGCAGTGGGGCAGCCGCCGGGCCAGGTAGTGGGCGGTGACCGGAAAAACCAGGTTATCCAGTTCACCCTGCCACACCCGAAATTTCAGCCGAATATCTTCCAGTTGAAACCCCCAGGCCTGCCCTTCGAGAGCAATGCTGGCAATTGGGCCGCGCATGCCCTGGCGCACACATTCCTGGACGGTTTGGGTATAAACGGCGGCCAGGTCGGGCCGGTCGCGGAAGATGGCTTTATCCACGTCGGGCAAACTTTTATCCATGTCGGTCAACGCTTTGGCCGGATTGCGCTTTAATTTTCGGGTCTCCAAATGCAGCAGCAACCGGGCCAGTCGCGGCGTGCGCCGGGCCAGACGGGTAATCATCAATTCCTGTTTGATCAGATACTGGCCCGGATTCGGCCCATCGAGCGGCCCAACCCCACTAACACTGCCCGCCGCCGTCAAGCGATCCGGGATAAAACGAGCGCAGGCAAAGGCATATGGCGCTCCCGAAGAGATTCCGACCACCGCGAAACGCTCAATTTGCAGAGCTTCGGCCAGGGCCAGAACATCATCCGGCCAGTGGTTAATGATAAACCCTTTTTTAAAGTCCGACAGGCCCAGGCCCGGCCGATCCGGGCTGATAATCCGTGCCCCTAATTTTTGGCCGGCCCGGTGAAAATTCTCCCCTTCCAGGCGCGACGAGGGCCAGCCGTGAAAGTAGAAAATCGGTTGGCCGGCCGGGTCGCCGTACTCGGCGTAGCCCAGTTTACGGCCATCGTCCAGCGCAATGACGTAATCAGTTTTTGGATTTGTGTTCATGACGGCTCAGGCAGTTCCAGATTTAAATTAACTCAGATTGCCATCCCCACCCAAGCACCCTTCGATACACCCTCTCCCTTCGTCGTCAGGGCGTACTCAGGATGCTTGAGCTGGAAATCACTCAGCTAATTATTTCACTGAAACCGCCTAAAAGTCAACTACCTGACCCAGACCCATTTCCTTGCGCGAACAGCAGCCATCGTTAGTCGAGGATGATGAGAGCTTCATCCCCCTGGACCATTTCACCTTCCTGTTTCAAAATCTTGGTCACCGTGCCATCGAAAACGGTGTCTACATTGATTTCCATTTTCATGGATTCCAGAATTACCAGCGTATCCCCGGCGCTCACTACATCGCCTTCACTCACCAAAATTCGCCAAACATTGCCGGTCAGGGGCGCTACAATTTCCATTGTGTCTATTTCCTCCTGGTCGTAGGACAAACTGACAGTTTGTCTTACAAGGGTTTTGCCAACAGCGTGACATCATACGTTCCGGCAGCAAAGGCCGGTTGGGCCAGAATTTTTTGGTGCAGGGGGAGATTGGTTTTGATACCTTCGATTTGAAACTCGGCCAGCGCCGCCTGCGTCCGGGCAGTGGCTTCGGCCCGGTCCGATCCCCACACCACCAGCTTGGCCAGCAGCGGGTCGTAAAAATGGCTGACCACCGTACCCGCCCCCACCCACGAGTCCAGCCGGATATGCTCGCCCACCGGCTCCCGGTAGGCCGTAATCGTACCGGGCGACGGGAAAAGTTTACCGGGTCTTCGGCGTAGATGCGGCACTCGATGGCGTGGCCGTGTTGGCGCAAATCGCTCTGCTGGATGGACAGCGCTTCGCCGGCGGCAAGTTTGAGCTGCTCCTGCACCAAATCCACCCCCCGTGACCATTTCGGTGACGGGGTGTTCCACCTGGATGCGGGTGTTCATCTCCAGAAAATAAAAGTGACGGTCCCGGTCCATAATAAATTCGACCGTCCCCGCGTTTTGATAGCCGACCGTCCGGCCTGCCAGCAGCGCCGCCTGAGTGATTCTCTCCCGCGTTTCCGGGTCGAGGGCCGGCGAGGGCGACTCTTCGATCACTTTCTGGTGCCGGCGTTGCACCGAACATTCCCGCTCGAACAGGTGGATCAGATGGCCGTGTTGATCGCCCAAAAGCTGCACTTCGATATGCTTGGGCTGGGTGATGTAGCGTTCCAGGTAAAGGGCCGGATTGCCAAAAGCCTGCTGTGCCCGCCGCTGCGCCTGCTCCAGCCCGGCGACCAGCTTTTCCGGCCCGGCCACCTGGATCATGCCAATCCCGCCGCCCCCCGCCGCCGCTTTGATCAGCAGCGGATAGCCGACGCTTTCGGCCAGGGCAGTCAGTTCGGCGGGGTCAGCGGTGAGATAGCCGGGCGTACCCGGCACAATCGGCACCCCGGCGGCGGCCATCATCTGCCGGGCCGCCACCTTGTCGCCCATTTTCTGGATCACGTCTGGCGGCGGGCCGATGAACACCAGCCCGGCCTCGACGCAGCGCCGCGCAAATTCGGCGTTTTCGGACAGAAAGCCGTAGCCGGGATGGATGGCCTGCGCCCCGGTCTGGCGGGCGGCTCCCAGGAGGGCTTCGACGTTCAGATAGCTGGCCGGAGCAGGCGGCGGCCCAATCAGCATGGCCTCATCAGCCTCGGCTACATGCCTGACCTCCGCATCGGCTTCCGAGTAAACCGCTACCGTTTTGACCCCCAGCACCCGGCAGGCCCGGATCACCCGCAAAGCAATCTCGCCGCGGTTGGCGATGAGAATTTTGTCGAACAAAGTAATAAGCCTCGGTAAAAATTTTTATTGACGTGATACGTGATGCGTGATGCGTGAAATACTTATCACGTATCACGCATCACGCATCAGACCGGCATGACCCCATTGCGCCGTTCAATCCGCTTGACTTCCTTGAGGGAATAAACGTTGTAACGGTTGATCAACTCCTGGCGCAGGGCGTAGCCGGGCACCACATTCTCAATGAAGAATTCGGAGGCGACGGAATAAGAGTCAATATTTTCCTCGTACTCGCGGCGCTTTTCGGCGATGTAGGCTTCGCGCTCTTCTTCGGGCAGCTCCATGATTTTGTTGTAATGGATGGCATTGATGGCTGCTTCCGGCCCCATTACCGCCGGGCGGGCGGTCGGCAGGGCGATGGTGCAGTCGGGCTGCATCGGGTTGCCCGACATCGCCAGGTAGCCGCCGCCGTAAGCTTTGCGCACCATCACGCAGATGCGCGGCACTTTGGCCTCCGAGACGGCAAAGAGCATCTTGGCCCCGTGGCGAATGATACCCTGCTTTTCCACATGCGAGCCGATCATGAAACCCGGCACGTCACACAGGAAGAGCAGCGGGATGTTGTAGGCGTTGCACATCCAGATAAAGCCGGGCCGCCTTGTCCGAAGAGTCCACAAAAAGAACGCCGCCTTTGGTCTTGGATTGATTGGCCACAATCCCCACAGGCCGCCCGCCCCAATCGGGCCAGGCCGGTGATCAGCTCCGGGGCGAACAGCTTTTTGATTCAAACCAACTGCCTTCGTCAATCACCCGGTTGATGAACTCGTACATATCAAAGGGCGTGCCTTGATTGACCGGCACAATTTCCTCAAGCTGGCGGCCGGAGGCCGGCTCTTTCGGCTCGACCAGGGCCGTTTTTTCTTGCCAGTTTTGCGGCATAAAGTCAAAGTATTGTTTGGCCGCGTTAAGGGCCTCGGTTTCATCCTTGGCCAGGTAATCGCCCAGGCCGCTCATGGCGCAGTGCATGCGCGCTCCACCCATCTGCTCCAGGGTCACTTTTTCGCCGATGACCATCTCGGCCATACGCGGCGAGCCGAGATAGGCGCTGACATTTTTATCCACCATAATCGTAATGTCGCACAGCGCCGGCACGTAGGCCGACCCCGCCGGCGACGGCCCAAAAAGGACACAGATTTGGGGCACCCGGCCTGAAATTTGAATCTGATTGTGGAAAATATTGCCCATCGCATCGTGGCCGGCGTAGCAGTACTGCTGCTCGTCCAGCCGCGCCCCCGCCGAGTCAATCAGGTAGATCAGCGGGATGCCCAACTCGTCGGCTTTAAGCTGGGTATAGGTCATTTTCTGGTAAGTTTTGCGGCCCCAGGTGCCGGCCTTTACGGTCATATCATTGGCAATGATCGCCACCTGCCGACCATTGATTTTGCCGAAACCGGTCACCACCGCATCGGCGGGCAGGTTGTCCAGGCTGCGGGTCAGCAGACCGTCTTCCACAAACGTGCCGGGATCGAGCAGATAGTCGAGCCGGTCCCGCACAAACATTTTGTTTTGTTCTTTCAAACTCTGGTGATACTTTTCGGCCCCACCCTTTTTGAAGCGCTCAATCGTCTCTAGCAGGCGTTCCTGGGGGTGGGGAGGGGGTTGGTCGGACATTTTTATCTCCTGTGTAAGGCTAAGGCTGAGGCTAAGGCTCAGCCTGTTTTTTCAGCCTCAGCCTTATTAGCCTCAGCCTAATTTTGTTTTTGCTCAGCCTCAGCCTTAGCCTCAGCCTCTCTTATCTAACTTCGACTTCCATCCGCAGCAGCGCTGTGCCCATCGCTTTGCCGGTCTGGTCGAAACGGAGGGTCCGGGTTGCGCCGCCGTCGAGGGCGTTGTGCAGCACAATTTCCAGGGCGTGGATGTTGGGCAGCTCGTAAATTTTGACCGGCCCTTTGACCATCTCGCCAAAAAACGCCTTGACCCGCTCCGGCGTTACCTCGCGCTGGATGACTTCGTAATTTTCGGCGTTCATAGCCAGCAGACCGATATTGCAGATATCGCCTTTGTCGCCTGACCTGACGAAG
This sequence comes from Anaerolineales bacterium, assembly GCA_012032575.1. The sequence continues at coordinate 5,701 of JAAUSP010000388.1, forward strand.
GCCAGTTCTTTGAGTTGTACGGTTTGCATAGTTTGTCTCACCTCATGGCAGATGTTGAACGTTAAACGTTGAACGTTGAACGTTCAACCGTTAGCGGGTCGTTTCCGCATCAGCAGGCTGTAGCTGTTCACCAGCACCGGCTGACCATCCTGGTTCATCACTTCAAATTTAAATTCCACCACCCCTGACCCGTCATTCCGCTCGCGCAGGCTGGTCACTTCCATTTCCAGGTGGATGGTATCACCGATGAAAACGGGCCGCAAAAAGCGCAGCTTGTCCACGCCGTAGAGGGCCTCGCACTTCTCCGGGTCGGCGGGAACCATGCCGGTAGCCATTGACATAACCAAAAAGCCCTGGGCGATCCGCTGCCCAAAACGGCTCTGAGCGGCATACTGCTTGTCTACGTGGATCGGGTGAAAATCGGAACTCAAGCCCGAAAAGTTGACAATATCGGCCTCAGTCAGCGTCCGGCCCCGCGTCACCCAACGCTGGCCGGGTTCAAATTCTTCAAAATAACGGTCTGGCATCGAAATTCCTCGTTTGAAATCAATTCAAGAACGTGATGCGTGATGCGTGATGCGTGAAATAAGACATCACGTATCACGTTTCACCAATTCGGCTTGCGTTTCTCTAAAAACGCCGTTGTGCCTTCGCGCAAATCCTCGCTGAGCATGTAGTTGACTCGCAGGCTCCGGCCAAACGAGAGCGCCTGGGCATAGGTCATCCCGGCGGTGTCCCAGAAGAGCCGTTTGCCCAAGTGCAGCGCCTCGCGGCTTTTCTCGGCCAGGTCGCGGGCCAGGGCCAGGGCCGCTGTGTCCAGTTCAGCACCGGGCACCACCCGATTGACAATACCAATACGCAGCGCTTCCTGGGCGTCGAACATCGCCCCGGTCAGCGACAGTTCCAGCGCTTTTTTATCGCCCACGGCCCGGCGAATGGCCGGCAGAACGACCAGCGGGAACAGGCCAATCCTGATCTCGGTCATGCCGAACTGGGCCTCGTCGGCGGCCACGGCCAGATCGCACAGGGCGGCCAGGGCGCAGCCGCCGGCCAGGGCGTACCCCTGCACCGCCGCCACCACCGGCTTGGTCATCTGCGGGATCAAACTGAACAACTCTTCCCACAGCGCGCCGCTTTCCCAGTGATAAAAAGCCGGCTGGTCAATCTCAGCCGCAAACTCGCGCAGATTGCCCCCCGCCGAGAAATGTTTGCCGGCGGCAGCCAGCAGCACCACCCGCACCAAGTCGTCGGCCTCAGCCTGACGCAGCGCGGCAATCAACTCCGTGACCATGCTGTATGTCAGAGCATTGCGCTGATCCGGCTCGTTCAGGGTAATCCGGGCGATCCGGTCTTCGATTTGATAGAGGATTTTAGATTCTGTCATTTGGCAAAACAACCATTCGATCCGAATAGGACGCAGATGACGCTGACTGGAGGCGCAGATTTTCGCTGATCTTTTATTCTTTTCTGCGTCAATCTGCGTATATCTGCGTTATCAGCGTTCCACTCTTTTCCTTTAAACCGTCCAGATTTGCGTTTCAATCTTCAACGCATCGCGCGGAATGAGCGTCGGCCAAGGCGGCAATGACCGGGCGCGGGCGGAACGGC
>JAAUSP010000389.1 GCA_012032575.1 Anaerolineales bacterium
TCCGGCCGCGGCGGCGAGCGGCGAAAGGCGCGGCGCAGTTCATCGCTGGTCTGCTCCAGGGCCGGGATTTCATAGCGCCCTTCGAGATAGCGGCGCAGGCAGACATCAACCAGGGAGAAATGCTGCTTGATTTGCTGGTGAGCCGGCAGGTTTAAGGCTTCGATCCGGTCCAGTTCGCTCAGGGCGATCACTTCGGGCGGGCGGGTGTCAATAAAAGGCACCGGGGCCAGTTCCAGCGCGGCCCGTTTGCGGCGGCGATCATACAGCCACAACATCAGGCCGGCCAGCAGGCCCAGAACCAGCATACTGATCAGCACCCCGGCTACAATCCAGGGCCACAGCGGCGGCAGCGGCAAATCGGCCTGGGGCTTTAGGTCACGCAGGTTGGTATCATCAGTTAACACGCTGGTAATGGTCAGTTGAATCACCGGCGTGCCCAGCTCTTCACTCGATCCGTCGGCCTTCTGGTGCGTCACCACCAGGCTGGGTGTCTGATAGTCGCCCGGCTCAAAGAGGGTGACCACAATATCTTTGCCGGTGGTAGCGCTGCCATCGTTATTATCTACGGTTTCCGGCTCGGTCTGCTCGACCACTTCCAGCCGGCCCCACTGCTCCGGCACTTTGGGCAGTTCCACCTGCGAATCCGGCGGATGGGTCACTTCCAGGCGCAAGGTCACACGGTCGCCGATGGTGAGCGGCTGATCTTCAGTTTTGAGAAAAAATTCGGCGTTGGCATCCTGGGGCGATTGAGCCGCAGCGGGGAGGGCGAAGAAGAAAAGCAATAAAACGTAAAACGTGAAACGTAAAACGTAAAACGTGATGCGTGATGCGTGATGCGTGATGCGTGGTGCGTGATGCGTGGTGCGTGATGCGTGGTGCGTGATGCGTGACACCTGACACCTGACACCTGACACCTGACATGTGAGGCGTGAAGATTTTAAGTTTGAAAGCTGCGTTTTTAGAAGGTTCATTGTCAATAATATTACGGCGGTCGTTATCGTCGTAAACGGCGGGCGCGGCGTTCAAAAAACCGGGTCAAGGGGGTAACATACTCGGCATCGGTCGAAATGTCAATCCGGTCTACTTTGGCCTTGCGAAAAACGCGGTCGCGGGCGGTTTTTAATTCATTCACCCGCTCGATGAAGGCTTGCCGCCATTGACGGCTGCCGGTATCCACCCAGCGAATCTGGCCGGTTTCGGCGTCTTCCAGGGCCAGCAGCCCAACATTAGGCAATTCTTGCTCGCGCGGGTCGCTCAGGGTTACGGCAATCACATCGTGGCGGCGGTTGCTAAATTGCAGGGCGGCGCGGTAGCTGTCGGGCGGGGTTAAAAAATCGGAAATGAGAAAGAGGATGCTGCGCCGTTTGAGCAGATTATTGATGGTATCCAGCCCCAGCTTCAAATTGGTCCCGTGGCCCACCGGCTCAAAGGCCAGCAAATCCCGGATAAGGCGCAGCACGTGGCGGCGGCCTTTGCGCGGCGGGATAAAAAGCTCCACCCGGTCGGTAAAGATAAGCACGCCGATCTTGTCATTATTGCTGATGGCCGAAAAGGCCAGCACCGCTGCCAGTTCCGCCGCAATCTCCCGTTTAAAGCGGTTTACCGTAGCGAACTTGCCGGAGGCGCTGGCGTCAACCAGCAGCATCACCGTCAGCTCCCGCTCTTCGACAAAGCGCTTGACAAACGGCTCGCCGGTGCGGGCGGTCACGTTCCAGTCAATGGTGCGGACTTCGTCGCCGGGCTGATAGGGCCGAACCTCGTCAAACTCCATGCCGCGCCCTTTGAAAATAGCGTGGTACTCCCCGGCAAAACTATCGTTGACCAGTCGGCGGGTGCGGATTTCAATCCGGCGGATTTTTTTGATCAGTTCAGGAGAGAGCATAGGCAATTGTGAAGGGTGAATGTCGAATGGTGAATGAGGTATTTTTCATTCGCTCATTCGCCATTCGATCACGGCACTTCGATCTGGTCTAAAATTTTCTGGACGATTTCGGCGCTGGTGATTTCTTCGGCTTCGGCTTCGTAGCTGATGACCACGCGGTGGCGCAATACATCGGGCGCGATTTGCTTGATGTCTTCCGGGGTCACAAAGCCGCGCCCTTTTAAAAAGGCATGGGCGCGGGCGGCCATAATCAGATAGATGGTGGCACGCGGCGAGGCCCCGAAGGCAATCAATGGCTGCAAGCCGGTCAGACCGTTTTCGCCGGGCTGGCGGGTAGCGAAGATAAGATCGAGCACATATTCCTTGATCTTATCGTCCACGTAAATCTGGCGGACCACCTCGCGGGCGTGCAGCAGGTCAGCCGGCTGGATCACCGGCCTGACTTCGGGCAGCTTGGCCCCGGTCATACGGTCCATAATCAGCCGTTCCTCGGCGCGGGTGGGGTAATTGACCACCACTTTGAGCATAAAGCGGTCTACCTGGGCTTCGGGCAGGGGGTAGGTGCCTTCCTGCTCGATGGGGTTTTGGGTGGCCATGACCAGAAAGGGTTCTTCCAGCCGGTAGGTTTCATCGCCAATGGTCACCTGGCGTTCCTGCATGGCTTCCAGCAGGGCACTCTGGACTTTGGCCGGGGCACGGTTGATTTCGTCGGCCAGGATAAAGTTGGCAAAGAGGGGGCCGCGATGGGAGGTGAATTCGTTGGTGCGCGGGTTGTAAATTTCGGTGCCGATCAAGTCGGCGGGCAGCAGGTCCGGCGTAAACTGAATGCGCTGGAACTGGGCCTGGACGGTTTGGGCCAGGGTTTTGATGGCCAGGGTTTTGGCCAGGCCCGGCACGCCTTCGAGCAAAATGTGGCCGTCGGCCAGCAGAGCAATCAACAGGCGCTCGATCAGCTTTTCTTGGCCGACCATCACCTGGTTGACTTCGGTCAGCAGATTTTGCAGAAACAGGGCTTCGTGCGCGACCGCTTCGTTAAGCTCGCGGATGGTTTTCATTTCCATATATTATTTGGGAGCCTCCGGCTGGTAAATTCAGGAACGGGTCAAAAAAAAGATCAGTTGGCCTCACGCGCAACCAATCTTCTGACAACGATGGTATTTTAATCAAAGATGGGAATTTTTTCAAGCGCTTGCCCCGGTTTCTAATCGAACTCTAATCTTGTAGAGGTCTTCAGACAGGTTTTCGCTACCGAAACAGGTAGCAGGGTAGCAAAGTAGCAAATTTTTCACCTGCTACCCTGCTACTTGCTACCCTGATCAAGTCTTAAAGACCTTTACGGACAAAAAATTGCATTTTTATCCTGGAACGTGTAAACTAAAAATCAGTTCTAATCGAAAAAAAGGCGGATGAAGATGGCACGGTACCAAATTTTATATTGGGAACATATTCCCCTCGGCGTTAAGGCGACGGATGTGAACGGCACCGTCAGAGAGAATTTACCGGCTCGCTTTCAGCAGGCCGTGGAAAATGCGGCCTCGCGGGCCGGTCAGACCAGCGCCGCCGCTTATACTTCGATGTTCAAATGGGGCAAAGAGCAGGACCGCCCCGGCCCCGCCGCCGAAGTCGCCGCGGCGATTGCCAGAGAACTCGACGAAACCTGGAACGAGGCCGACGCCCTGGCCGTCTTCGAGCAGTCGAAGAAAAAAGAGTAATATCCCCGCAGTAATATTTCATTCACGGTGTTAGGTCACTAACATCTCGCCTCAAACGGCTAACTTTCACCGCCGAGACGCCGAGACCGCCGAGTAAACTACAAAAACCTCAGCGACCTCTGCGCCTCGGCGGTGCTTTACTTTAAGCCCGGCCTCTACCTTAATTTTCCCCTCATCCCCTGTTCAATCGGCTTTATTTCGGGTATAATGGGCTAATACAACCTGGACACCCCTTCAATCTCCAAATCAGACTGCGCCCAGGCTTAGTTCAACCAAGCTTATCCCGTGGGATGCCATGCCGGAACGGTGTGCGGCGGCTTACCTCTCTTTTGTAAAGGCTATAGTCCTGCACTGTCAACCGTTATTCAGCTTTCCACGCCTGAGCCATGCCGTATAAACTCCTTATTATGTTAGACGTTTTCACTCTATGAAGTCCATAAACCAGCAGAAACAACTATGAAAGATACAAAAAAGTCAAACTTATTCAATCATTTAACCCGATTTCAAATTATTATGATTGGTCTAGTATTGCTTTCTCTTAGTTTGAATGTAGGTATTATTGCCGTTTTATTGCGTACTCGATCCATAGCTCGAACAATGCTAAAAGAAGCTGCTACGGAACTAAACGAGTTAGCCAATGGAAATATTCAGTACACGGTTCAGATTAGCCAAACTATCCCTATCTCAACTGAAATTGCTATAAATGAGGAAATTCGGGTTCCGGTCAACCTGGTGGTTGATAATGTCATTCCAATTAAAACCGAAATTCCCGTTAAAGAGAAAATTTTGGTGCCTATCAATATCAACATTGACCAAGTTTTTCATGTTGATACAGTGGTGCCGTTCAAAGACAAAATTAATGTACCAATTGATAAGATGATCTCTGTGGATGAAACATTTAGCATCCCTGTTCAAATCCCTTTGTACGGAGAAACCAACATTGATATTCCCATCCAGGCCAACATTCCGGTAAAAATGGATATTGAGGTACAAATTGACAAGAAAATTCCCGTTAAAACAGATATTCCCGTTGCCTTTCCTATTTCCGAGAAGTTACCGGTAGAAATCAATCTGACCATCCCGGTTGATATGAAGATTCCGGTCAATCTGCCTGTAGATACAGAGGTGACAGTTCCGTTTAGTCGGACAATTCCCATTAATGTCGAAGTACCAATTTTAATGGATGTACCAATAGACATTGCTATCAGTGATACCCTATTTGGTAAGTCCATGCGTGACTTGGGGAATAAGTTACGTCAACTAGTTGGTCAGTAATCCTCAAACTCATCGTCATAAGCATATCATAAGAATTAGGAAAAATCCCTATGGAACTCAAAAACAATTATATTAGTCAGCCTATGACGATAATTATATCGGTTATTCTGGCAGCCTTCATTTTGACGATAATTTGGTTTTTGTTGGCCCAGATACCAAACCTTCAGTTACACCTACAGTTGAAACATCAGTCATGTCAACCGTTGAACCATGGCCAGAAATACCCCCGACTCATACTCCCACGACCATACCAACCCCCACTAATATTCCTTCCCCTACCTTTACCCCCCACCCCAACTCCTACCATCACACCAACACCAAGCCCCACCCCCAAAGTAGTAGATTGGCACGAGTTGGGTTATTTAACTTCTATTGAATTTACTACAACGACAGTCATCAAATTGGATAAGGTAAGAGATTGGTGGCCTGATGACACAATTCTGCTCTTGGCTGTAGGCGAGATTCAGGCTGGTATTGATATGACTCAAATAAAAGATACAAATATAAGAATTGAAGGTAACAAGGTAAAAATGGTCTTGCCGCGAGCTACCGTAACGGGTGTCGAACTTATCCCAAGCGAAACGCAGATAATTGAAAAACGAGGGTTGTTTCCCAGCGATGGTTTGGAAATTGAAGCCTTAGACCAAGCCCGAACACAGCTAAAAGATTGGGCGGTGACGCAGGGTAATTTAATGGATTTGGCAGAGAAATTCGCTAAATTACAACTGGAAAATTTCTTGCGTCAATTGGGATTTGAGGATGTACAAATTACCTTTGAAGAAAGCAAAGGTAATTTGTAATTGAGGAGGCAATATTGTACAAGCAAATCTCGAAAATAAGCTGGAATACCCTATCAATAGTGGCAGTAGCTTTAGTTATAATGTGGATTATTTGGCCACCGCCTCCACCGCCTCCACCGCCTCCACCCCCAACCGTTACTCCTAAAGGGCCTATCTTGGAGGCTATCAAACATGTTAACAAGCAAATATTCATCGAACACTATAGTATGGTGGATGTGGAATACAGCGAAGTCCCCACAGAATGGCTTCCATTTATAAAGCAAGAAGTTGTTGTCTTACTACGAGGACGTATCCCCGCCGGTTTTGATTTGCAGCAACTTACTGAGAATAACATTTGGGTTAGTTCGGATGGCAAACGGGTGCAGTTAACGCTTCCGCCCCCTATAATATTTGAAGATAATGTTGCCATTGATTTTGAGAATAGCCGTATTTTAACCCAAAGTGACAATTGTCCAAACTTTCTTTGTGAAGATACACTTGAGGCTCATCAAAACAAAGTTTTACCCACCGGCAGAGATTTTTTAATTAGCTTTGCCCGTGAAAGTGGTATCCTTGAGCAAACAGCCGAGGATGGCAGAAAATACTATGAGCAATTTTTAAAATCTTTGGGCTTTGAGGAAGTTCGTGTGGTAATCAACGGGTATGGGTTATGAACTTAAGGTTAATCCTTATGTTCTAAAGAAATGCCTACCGAGCATTTCCAGCGGGTGGACTAGACTTGGTTTCTCTTGAAGTAATCTTATGCATTTTGGAGCTATTGGTTCTTGAGGACTTCGTGACCGCCGCTGAAATGCAGGCGTTAGCGGCGGAAAACAACGTTATAGTTCAGTAAACCTAAAAACTGTGGTATAATCGTACTGTCTGAGGCGACCCGTTGAGTGGCTCTAAAAGAAAGAATATGAAACGCTGGACAGTCCGTGACCGTTATGGCAAACGATATTTATTTGACCCAAGAACGCTGGGAACATATTGTCCAACCCCTTAACCATCCTGAAATGTTAGCCTATGAGAGCCATCTGCAAGAAACGATCCAGTCAGGCCAACATAATCAGGACCCGCTTAACCCACAGAAATATCGCTATGTTAGAGCGTTTGCCGATTTAGCCGAAGATAACACGCACCTTATTGCCATCGTTCTGTTCAGGTTTAGTGAGGGAGAGGCAGGTAAACCTGTGTCAAATAATTACATCGTGACTGCCTATCAAAAAGAAATCGGGTAAAGTCTATGAGTGAGCCAATTTTTAACTATGATGAGATTAGTGATACTTTGTATGTTTCATTTGCCCCCGGCGAAACAGCGACCGGGATTGAATTGAATGAGCATATTCTGTTGCGGCTTAATAAGCCGGAACGTCGAGCCATCGGACTAACTTTTTTTGAGTACTCGCTTTTGGCTCAAAGAACAGAGATGGGGCCGCGTAGTTTTCCCCTGACAGGACTGGCCGCGTTATCGGATGAGTTGCGCGGCCTGGTTCTTGAGATTTTGCTTCAGTCGCCGGTGAATGAACTATTGTTATTATCAGCCTATACCCCTTCTATGGTAGAAACTATTCCTATTACCTCCCTTCAACCTGTCCCACTGGCTGGTTAAGGAAAGGTCTCCAGGGTAAATGAGGCCCATAAAAGCA
>JAAUSP010000390.1 GCA_012032575.1 Anaerolineales bacterium
CCCTCTCCCCCCAACCCCTCTCCCCTGCCAGGGAGAGGGGGAGTCGCGCCAGCGACGGGGAGAGGGTTTTCATCGCTGGCGGCGTGCTCTGGCTCGTGAACACCCCTTTGCTAAAATAAAAACCCCCGGCGACCGGTCACTTCGTTACCGATAGTCGAGGGCTGCGCGACCTCATATTATAAACGACTGCGGACGACTGACCGCTGACCGCCGTCTTTTCTGTAGTTGTCTATGGTCTATCGTTCGCCAGCTTCCACATTTAACAACATGCGTGCTTGCTCGGCATCGTGTCGGATTTGAGCGACCAATTCGTCAATGCTGCTAAATTTTTTCTCCGGGCGCAGCCGCTCGACAAATTCCAGGGTGAGCCGCTGGCCGTAAAGGTCATGGTCGAAATCAAAAATGTAAGTCTCGACGGTTCGCTCGGCGCTGTCAAAGCTGGGGCGAACCCCCACATTGGTGACACTGGCCCGACGCTGTGTTTCGCCGGGAAGCTGGACAAAGGTGGCATAAACGCCGTTGGCCGGCAAGAGCCGTTCGGCGGGCACGGCAAAGTTGGCCGTTGGAAAGCCGATGGTGTGTCCGCGCCGCGCCCCGTGGACAATTTCGCTGCTTAATGAGGGATAGCGCCCTAAAAATTCGGTGGCCCGGCACACGTCGCCGGCCAGCAATAAGTTTCGGACCTGGGTGCTGCTGACAATCTCGCCATCAATTAACAGAGGCGTAAATTCGTGGACGGTGTAATGCAAACCCTGGCCCAGGGCGCGTAACTTTTCCAGGCTGCCTTCCCGATTTTTCCCCAGGGCAAAGTCGTGTCCGGCCCACAGTTCCACCATATTGAGCCGCTCGACCAGCAGGCGCATAAAATCGGCGGCGGTGGTTTGTGAAAATTCCAGGGTGAAGGGGACTAAAATTAGGATGTCCAGCCCCAGTTTTTCAAATAAGGCAATCCGCTCGGCGGGAGTAGTCAGATAATCATTGTTGGGCAGGTGGGGCGCTAAAACCGTTTTGGGCCGGGGATGGAAGGCAATCACCGCCGCCTGCGCCCGGCGTGCGCTGGCCGATTGTTGAAGCTGTTGGATTAACGCCTGATGGCCGCGATGTAAGCCATCAAAGGTCCCAATGGTCAACACCGCAGGGCCGCTCAGATGGGCCGCCGCAAAATCTCGAATAATCTGCATTAGTTTCTTCGCTACCTGATTTGGAATACTTTCTTTGGCTGCCAAAGTTTAGCATCGGGTTCGGCCAATGTCAAAATTGCCAGAAAATCCCCGTCCGGAGTATAGGCCCGGATCAGATCGGGGGTATCGAGGGGCGACACGGTGACGAAAAGGTCTAGTTGAATCTGCTTGCCTTGCTGCACCCGCCCTGTGTCTTCAGCCGATAAACTTACTTGTGGCAGGTGCATAATGGCTTGATCCGCCGGCTGTAGATGCCTTTGCCAGCCTGAGCCATCCTCGGCGGCTTCCTGTTCCAGGGTTTCCAAAGGGATGGCCTCGGCCAGGGTCCAGGAACCGCTGGCGGTACGAGTCAACCCGGCCAAATGTGCGCCCGGCCCGGCGGCATGGCCCAGATCACGGGCCAGGGAGCGAATATAGGTTCCGGGCGAGCAGGTAATATCGAGGGTTAAATCCGGGGGCTGCCAGTCCACCCAGGTCAGCGCATAAAGCGTAACCTGGCGCGGCTCCACCTCAACCGTTTCTCCAGCTCTGGCTCGTTTGTAAAGCGGCTGACCGCCCTTTTGATGGCCGAAAAAGCGGCGGAGTCTGTTCGATCTGACCCAGAAAAGCAGGCAAGATTTGGCGCAATTGGGCTTCGTTTAAAGCAGAGGGATCATTTTCGGCGGTAATTTGGCCCTCGGCGTCAAGGGTATCGGTGGTAACACCAAAGCGGAAGACGGCCCGGTACTGCTTGCGGCTGGCCATTACGTATTCGATCAGCCGGGTGCTGGCCCAGGCAAACTAACAAAACGCCGGTCGCCATCGGATCGAGGGTACCGGCGTGGCCCACCCGCCGCTGCCCGGTCAGCTTGCGCACCCGGTTGACAACATCGTGAGAGGTTATACCTTTGGGTTTGTCAATATTCAGCAGGCCAGAGGGCGAGGGAACGGCAGTTTTCGTCATTGCGAAAAAGATAAGCGTGTTGCGTATTTTGTTAATTTTACGGAACACGCAACACGCAACACGTTTTACACTTCATTCCCCGGCTTTGCTTCGGTTGCCTCATCTTCCTCTTCTTTGATTTCATCCAGCAGTGCTTCGATGTGCATGCCGTATTCCAAAGAGGTATCGAGCTTGAAGCTGAGTTCCGGGATGTAGCGCAGCGAGATAGATTGCCCTAACTGGCGGCGGAAATAACTGGCCCCGCTGGTTAAACCGGCCAGGGTATTTTTAACCTCAGCCTTATCTCCGAATACGCTCACATGAACCCGCGCCTGACGTAAATCGGGCTGACATCAACCCCGGTAACGGTGATAAAACCCAGGCGCGGATCTTTGGTTTCGTACTGAATAATTCGACTGATTTCCTGATGCAGCAGTTCACCTACCTGCCGCTGGCGTCGGCTGGCCATAGTTAATTGATACGTTCCTTGATAAAGGCTTCGATGATGTCGCCTTCGCGGAAATCATCAAAGCCGTCAACCCCAATGCCGCACTCAAAGCCGGTGGCCACCTCGCGGGCGTCTTCAGTGAAGCGTCTCAGGGATGACAATTTGCTTTCGTGCAGGACTTTACTTTGACGCATGACTCGGGCCAGGGCGTTGCGGGTAATGTGCCCCTCGACGACGTAAGAGCCGGCAATATTGCCCCGTTTGGGTATCTTAAAAACCGCCCGAACTTCCGCCCGGCCAATCGTTTTATCACCGTAGACAGGTTCCAGCAGACCTTTCAGCGCTTTATCCACATCGTCAATCAATTTGTAGATAACATCATACTGGCGAATATCTACCCCGGCAGTCTCGGCAGATCGCTGCGCGCCCGGATCTACGGTCACATTAAAGCCAAGTACAATAGCCCCCGAAGCGATGGCCAGATTCACATCAGATTCGGTGATGTTGCCGGTTCCTTCCAGTAATATTTTTATTTTTAATTTAGCGTAGGTCAGTTCTTTCAGCGAGTTAACAATAGGCTCCACCGAACCCTGGACATCCGCTTTGAGGATGAGATTTAAGGTCTGATCGCCATTTTCCTGGGTTTTGTTAAAGAAATCTTCCAGCGAAATCGGCCGGGTTGTGGCAACTTGGGCCCCTCTGACCGATTTGGCCCGGCGTTCCTCGACCATCGTCCGGGCCAGCCGTTCGTTCTCGACCACTTCAAAAAATTCACCCGCTTCCGGTACTTCGGACAGGCCCAAAATGGAGGCGGGCACCGAAGGACCGGCCTGCTTGATGCGCTTGCCTTTATCGTTAAACATGGCCCGGATGCGCGAATACTGGGTCCCAATCACAATGATGTCGCTCACATTGAGTGTACCATTTTGCACCAGTAGCGTGGCCGAAACCCCACTGCGTTTGTCCACCTGCCCTTCGATGACAACGCCCTGCCCCAGCCGATTGGGATTGGCTTTGAGGTTGGCAACATCTGTGACCAGCAGAATGTTTTCCAGCAGTTCGTCAATGCCCCGGTTTTCTTTGGCCGAAACGGGGACACAAATAACGTCGCCGCCCCACTCTTCCACCACCAGGCCCACATCAGCCAGACCCTGTTTGACCCGGTCGGGGTTGGCGTTGGCCTTATCAATTTTATTCAGGGCCACGATAATCGGCACCTGGGCCGCGCGGGCATGCTCTACGGCCTCGCGGGTTTGGGGCATCACCCCATCATCGGCGGCCACTACCAGGATGGCCAGATCGGTGGCCTGTGCCCCGCGTGCCCGCATGGCCGTAAAGGCGGCGTGGCCGGGCGTATCCAGAAAGGTAATGGGGCGGTCATCCAGAAATACCTGATAAGCGCCGATATGCTGAGTTATCCCGCCGGCCTCGCCTTTAACAACGTGGGTCTTTCTGATAGAATCCAGCAGAGTGGTTTTGCCGTGGTCCACGTGCCCCAGCACAGTGACCACCGGCGGGCGTGATTTCAGTTTGGATGGATCTTCGCTGGCAATGATGCGGCGATGCAAAGGCAGGTTTTTATCTTCTTTAACGGGTTCGGGTTCCGGCGCTTTGATCGCTGATACTTCAAAGCCCATGCCCTCGCCGATAATGGAAACGGTATCGAAATCAATTTGCTGATTAATATTGGCCATCATCCCGTTATTCATCAATTCTTTGATGATTTCGATGGGGCTGACCGACATTAATTTAGCCAGGTCTCTGACTGTAATAACCTGCGGCACTTCAATGGATTTACCATTGGCCGCAGGGGCGTCTTTTGGTTTGGTTTTTTGTACGCTAACTGCCATATCAATCACCTCTTCTTAAAATGTGCAAACAAAACAGCGTCTTGTTTGCCGATTTTACCAGGCAATAACCTATGAGCACACGCTATCGTCACTCATACGATCGTTGCCGGTAAAGTGTCTCGAAACAGACTATTTTTAGGATAAAACTACTTTTGAGGTGACAAAGCACAGATAAGGCCGGGGAGAGTAGGCTTCAGAGGAAAAAGGGGAATTTAATAGGCAATTAAGTTCTCATAAAGCCTCGCTCTACACGTTTTTCAACCACGTGTTCACAGCTCATATTCCTTTATCAACCTCAAACCGCCTTGGCGGTCTTTATTTGGGTGCGTCATCCTTCCTTTAGGATATGCCCTGAACATAAAACTTTACGCTTTTGAAAGTTCTGTCTGTAATTTAACTTGCAGGTCGGTCAGCTCTGCTGGAGTGACGGTTGTTTTAAGAGCCTGGGCCAGACGTTTGCTTTTGTAAACTTTTTTTCCCAACAACCTGTTTGCCGGCAAAGATAGGCTCCCCGCCCATTGGCTTTGCCGGTCGGATCAATCATCAATTGGCCGGCCGGGGTGCGGACCACGCGAATCAGGTCGCGTTTATCTTTTACTTCGCGGCAGATAATACAGGTCCGCTGGGGCTTGTGTTTAGGTCGAAGCATCATTCATCTTCTTCAAAGTCAAGCCAGCCACCCCGGCGGCTGGGCTTGCGGCGGCGCTCGGCTACTACCTCGCCCAGGTTTTCATCAAAGACGAGGCGGCGCTTTTTATCGCGAGCTTTCTTTTTATCGCGCTCTTTCTCCGGGTCGCTATCATCCGTTTCCTCTTCGCTCCACTCACCGGCTACCGGCTCAGGTGTGGGGGGTTCAGGTTGGGGCGACACCGGCACGGTCTCAGTCTCGACCCCCGGTTCCTTGATTTCCGGTTCTACTCCAGGCGCAGCCACTGCTTCCGGCTGAACTTCAACCTCCGCGGCTGCCTCTGTTTCCAGAGCCTCCGCTTCAACTGCCGGTTCAACCTCTGCGACAGCCTCGACGGGAGCTTCTTCTACCGGAGCGACCAAAGGCGACTGGCCGGTTAAGATAGCCTCAGCCTCAGCCAGAATATCTCTGGTTTTGGCGGCTTGTTTGGCGGCCTCGGCCTCGGCTGCTTGGCGGGCTTTCGATTCACGCCGAATGGCCATCTCGGCCAGGTTAACTGACTCAATGGCTTGACTCAAAACATTCAATTCGGCGTCGGAATACTCAACTGGCTCTTTCTCTTTGAGAATTATGGAGGCCATATTGAAAATTTCAACTTTGCCGGCCAGCCGCTCCCGCAGCGCCTTGTCTTCTCTGAGTCTTTCGATGGTTTCGCCAATGGCTTCACTGGCGCTTTTAATATCAATGCGCCAGCCGGTCAGCTTGGCGGCCAGCCGGGCGTTTTGACCTTCTTTGCCAATGGCCAGGGAAAGCTGCTTGTCCGGCACCACCACCACAGCCGTTTTGCCCTTTTCGTCGCTAAGCATCACGTTCATTACCCGCGCCGGACTGAGCGCGTTGGCGATAAAGAAAGACAGGTCAGGATTCCACTGCACTACATCAATTTTTTCACCGTTCAGCTCGTTGACAATGCTCTGGATACGAGTCCCGCGCATACCCACGCAGGAACCTACGGGGTCAACCCCTTCCTGTAAAGCCGCTACCGCCACTTTAGAGCGATAACCGGCCTCGCGGGCGATAGATTTGATTTCGACTGTGCCGTTGTAGATTTCCGGTACTTCGACTTCCAGCAGGCGGCGCAGCATATTGCGGTGGGTGCGCGAGACAATAATCTGCGGTCCCCGGCTGGCTTTGGCCACCGAGGCGACATAGGCCCGCAAGCGTTGGCCTTCGCTGTAGCGTTCCGTTGGAATCTGCTCGCTGCGGGGCAGGAAGGCTTCCACTTTCCCCAATGATAGTGTCACTTGATGGGGATCAATTTTGTGGACCGTACCGTTAACAATCTCGCCTTCACGCTCGGCGTAGGTATTGTAAAGGGCATCCCGCTCTGCTTCACGAATACGCTGTAAAATTACCTGTTTGGCTGTTTGTGCGGCAATCCGGCCAAAATCATCGTCAGGGGTGCTGTCAATAGAAATCAACTCACCCACTTTGAGGCGGGGGTTGATGGCTTTGGCTTGTTCAAGCGAAACTTCATTTCGCTCATCCTGCACCGCTTCAACCACCATTTTTTCGGTGAAGACGGAAACTTTGCCGGTTTTCGGCTCTATTTGAGCTGTGATTGAGTGATTGCCGCTGTAGTTACGCTTGTAGGCGGAGATTAGAGCCACCTCAACCGCTTCCAGTACAATATCAATCGGTAACTGCCGCTCATGGCACACCTGATTTACGGCAACCATAAGCTCTTTGAAATCTTTCTTCACTGGTACTTGAGCCTCCTGACTCAGGCAGGTAATATTTACAACATAAAGAAAAAGTGGGGAGTCCCCACTTTTCTGGTCACAACTTTTCCCTTAGACGGTGGGGATTATACCACAGGCTGTTGACAGTGGCAAGTAGAATAAAGTGAAAAAGAGTAGGGCGTTGGAAGGCTGGAGGAATGAAAGAATGATATCCCATTCCTCCAACTTTCCAGCCTTCCAACCTTCCTATTCGACCCGCCGGTACAAAATAAAATACCACATTGGCGTGTTGGCGTCAAACGGAAAATCAATGGACGGGGCAACCGGCTGACCTGCTTCATCCACCAGTTGCAGTGACCACGTGCCGGTCGGCGAATTAAACGCCTCGTACTTCAAGTTGCCGCCCTTGTACTGTCTTGCCCCGCTGTTCACGGTCCAATCCCCGGCGCTAGCCTGGCTGTCTACCTGAAACCGCTGCTGTGACGCCCCAGGACGCGATAGCCGCTGATCGGTTGTTGTC